>CAZZYA010000289.1:0-3601 GCA_964658115.1 uncultured Rudaea sp.
GAATTTCCGACCAAGTTCACACAGGCGTTGCAATTACAGATTCAGAAACGCGTCATCTCGCGCGCACTCGCGAGCCAGTCCGACATCACGCAGTTGCCGGCGGCGATTCGTTTCCTGCTGAAGTTCCGCTTCGTCCGTCACATCCCAGCGCGCTTGATCGGTTACGGTATCCGTCGCGAACACGTCCGCATCGCGCCCGCACCGCCGGCGTGACGTGCGGCACATGCCGCGACGCGCGCATGTGCCGATGATCGCGCCACCCTCATCCGAGAAGATTCCATGCGAACTTTCGCCGTCGCGTTGCCGATATTGCTTGTGAGTGTCGCCGTCACCGCACAGGCCGACGATGTGGCAGCGCTTATCCAGAAACAGTCGCAGGAATTTTCCGACGCCTCCGCCAGCGGCGATGCCGCGACCATCGGCAAATATCTCGATGACCGCGTGATCTTCATGAACGAAACGGGCGAGATCGGCAACCGGAAAGACATCCTCGATGGAACCCAGCCATCGCCAACGGGTGTCTCGAACAAGCTCGTTCAAACGGACTTCAAAATCGAGGTTCACGACAATGTCGCCGTCACGTCGTTCATCGATAACTCGACGCAGAGTGCCTACGGCCAGACGATCCACGTGAAGTATCAATCGACCGAAGTGTGGATGAAAGAGTCCGACGGCTGGAAAATGATTTCGAGCCAGACGATGACGGTGGCGGAGGATCCGCCAACCATCGTGTTGCCCGCGACGTTGCTGGACGAATACGTCGGAACGTATGAAGCGACGTCGGCGCTCAAATTGCAGATCGCCCGCGACGGCGACGGGCTTACCGGCAGCATCAACGGCGGAAAACGTTTTGCGATCAAAACGGAACTGCGCGACGTGCTGGTGACGCCAGGTCAGCCGACGTTGCGCCGCATCGTGCAGCGCGACGATAAAGGCAAAATCATCGGCATCGTCAGCCTGCGCGGCGGACATGATTTGTCGCTCAAGCGGGTGGGCTGACAGCGCGGCTGGACCAGAACGAACGGTCGTGCTATTTTGCGTGAATGAGTCCAACCGTTGCCGTCAATAAAGGCGCGGCCACGCGAGAAAGCGTGGTCGAGCGAGCGTTGTCGATTGCGCGCATCGACGGCTTTGAAGGTCTGACCATCGGCAACATTGCGCTCGCCGTCGGCATGTCGAAAAGCGGCGTGTTCGCCCATTTCGGTTCGCGTGAGGATCTGCAACTGGCCGTGCTCGATGCGGCCGCGCAGACGTTCATCGACAACGTGTTCACGCCGGCCATTCGCGAGAAGCGCGGGTTGCCGCGCTTGCGCGCGATCACGCGGCATTGGGTGAGCTGGATGCTTAGCGAAGGCTGCCCGATGGTGAGCGCCGCCATTGAATACGACGATCGGCCCGGTCCGATCCGCGATCGCGTGGTGGAATATCAACTGCGCTTGCGCCGCGAACTTGCGCGCGCCGTGCGGATGACGATCGATTCGGGCGAGTTCAAAACGGATTGCGATCCCGAACAGGTCGCATTCGAGATTTTCGCGATCGAACTCGCGCTGCATCACGATTCGCGTTTGTTCAAACGTAACACTGCCATGGTCCGCGCCGAGCGCGCGATGCAGCGTCTTCTCGATTCTTATCGTTCCTGAGATCCGGTGAGGTTTTCATCATGGAAATGACCACGCGATTAAGTAGCACGACCGTTCGCAAATTAGCGACGCTTTCGGCGATTCGCGCTGCGTTCGTCATCGGCGGTCGATTGTTTCCCAACACCACCGCCGACCACGCGGCGCGGCTGTTCGCGACACCGTTCGCGAGCACGCGCCGACGTGCCGCAACGGTGACAGGCGACGCGCAGATGCGGACGCAAACCGTCGATGTCGGCGGACGTCATCTCGCCGTTTACGTGTGGGGCGATCCGTCGCAGCAACCGTATGCGCTGCTGGTGCACGGCTGGTCGAGTTTCGGTTTGCGATTTTTGCCGTGGATCGCGCGACTGCGCGCCGCAGGCTACGCCGTCGTCACGTTCGACCAACCTGGACACGGAAAAAGTCCGGGCAAACTCGCGACGTTGCCCGAGTTCGCGAACGCCGTGCGCACCGTCGGTTTGCGTTTCGGCAACGCGGCGCTCGCCGTGGGCCATTCACTCGGCGGCGCCGCGCTCGTGATGGCGCAGAGCGAAACATGGCAGGCCGAACGTCTCGTGCTTATCGCTCCGAGCGCCGACATGATCGCCGCCGTCGATCGCTTCTTCCGGTTCGTTCGACTCGGCGAACATCTGCGCGATGCGTTTTACGCGTGGCATCAACGGCGCACTGGCATCGATGCGCGCACGCTGCACGTCGAACACGAAGTGCGCAAACTCGGACGACCCGGATTGATCGTGCACGATCTCGACGATCGCGATGTGCCGTGGGGCGAAGGCGAACGCTATGCGTTGCATTGGCCGAACGCGCGTCTCCTCACGACGCAGGGACTCGGCCACAACCGCATCGTCGACAACGCGCAGGTAATCGACGCTACGCTCGCGTTCGCACGAGGCGAGGTCGTCGGCGACCGCGTGTTGGGAAGTCCCGGCCTCATGTGAGACTTCTGCGCGCCGTTTCGCGTATTTCTCGATGATCACGAACGGAGAGGCGGCGATGCAAGGTAAGTTTTCGATTGTGCTTTTCGCGGCGAGTCTCGGCTACGCCGTACCGGCGTTCGCAGCGCCCGGCGATCTCGACGCGACATTCGGCAACGCCGGCAAGTTTTTCACGAGCATGGCCGGCACTACTTCCAGTGAACCGAGAGCGATCGCGACGGACGTGAGCGGCAATATCTACGTCGGCGCGGAAACCCTCGGCGCAAGCGATGATTTTTCCGTCATCAAACTTTTGCCGAACGGAACGCTCGATACGAATTTCGGCAGCGGCGGCAAAGTAGTCGTCGATCTCGGCGCGATGAGCGATGATGTTCTCGGCGGAATCGCGGTCGACGCTAGCGGCAACGTGTTTTTGGCCGGCGCGAGCAATGCAAACGGGGGCACGGCGCAATTCGCCGTTGTCAAACTGACGCGAGCCGGCGCCATCGATATCGGCTTCGGCGCCAATGGTCGCGCGTATGTTCCGAATCCAGTCACGACGGCCAACGATTCGTGTTGCGGTATTACGCTCGATTCCGATGGCGACATTTATTTGATCGGTGCCTCGTATCCGTCCGGTTATCAGAATCTCAAAGTCGCGAAGGTGTTGAGCACGGGCGTTCTCGATACGAATTTCGGAATGATGGGTTATACCGTCGCTAGCTTCGGACATTCGTCGACGGGCAACGCGGCCGTGATCGACAGTGACAGCAGTGTTTTCGTCGAAGGTAGCGTCGTGACGATCGACGGCGGCTCGGCTTCGTATCATATGGCGTTGATGCATCTCGACGCTTCGGGAAACGTGGTCACGAGTTTCGGAACCAACGGTGCGTTGCTGATCGACATCGGCGCGGTGAATCTCGGCGCTGCGATCGCGCGCGATGCCAGCGGAAATTTTTATCTGGCCGGGGAAGTCGCCAGCGCGAATTTTTTGTCGCAAAGTTTTGGTGTCGCGAAGATCGACAAAAACGGCGGCTTCGTCACCGA
>CAZZYA010000290.1:0-3588 GCA_964658115.1 uncultured Rudaea sp.
TTTCGGACCCGTGCGCAATCCGTGGAATCGCACGCGTGTTCCGGGCGGTTCGTCCGGCGGATCGGCGGCGGCGGTCGCGGCAGGCATCGTGCCGTTCGCGACCGGCACCGACACAGGTGGATCGATCCGTCAGCCCGCCGCGTTCTGCGGCGTCACCGGACTGAAGCCGACGTATGGTCGCGTGTCGCGTTTCGGCATGATCGCGTTCGCGTCGAGTCTGGATTGCGGCGGCGTGCTGGCGCGCACTGCCGAAGATTGCGCGCACGTCTTCGCCGTGATGGCTGGGCATGATCCGCGCGATGCGACGAGCGCGAACCGCGCGGTCGACGATTACGTCGCTGCGCTTACCACGCCGTTGCACGGAATCCGTATCGGTGTCGCCAAGAATTATTTCGGTGAGGGAATCGACGGCGGCGTCGCCGACGCCGTGCGCGGAGCACTGCGCGAGCTCGAACGACTGGGCGCCGTGCTGATCGACATCGAACTGCCGCACGCTGCGCTGGCGATTCCGGCCTACTACGTGATCGCGCCGGCCGAAGCGTCGAGCAACCTCGCGCGCTATGACGGCGTGCGTTTCGGATATCGCTGCGCCGAACCGAAATCACTCGAGGATTTGTATATACGCAGCCGCACCGAAGGATTCGGCGCGGAAGTGAAACGGCGCATTCTCGTCGGCACGTATGTGCTTTCGGCGGGCTACTACGATGCCTATTATCTTCGCGCTCAACGCGCGCGGCGGGCCATCGCGGGCGATTTCTCCGATGCGTTTCAGCGCGTTGACCTGATAGCCGGTCCAACCGCGCCGACTGTTGCGTTCAAAATCGGCGAGAAGTCCGATCCGCTCGCGATGTACGCGGCCGACGTCAACACCGTCGCGGCGAACCTCGCTGGATTGCCCGGCATCTCGCTGCCGGCCGGATTCAGCGAAGGCATGCCGGTCGGTTTGCAACTGCTTGCGCCGGCGTTCGCCGAATCGCGCCTGCTCAGCGCCGGGCATCATCTGCAACGGGCGACGGATTTCCATTTGCGCATGCCGGAGAAACCCGCATGAGCGAATGGCAGCCGGCCATCGGTCTGGAAATCCATGCGCAGCTCAACACAACGAGCAAGCTGTTTTCGGGCGCGTCGACTGCCTACGGCGCCGGGCCGAACACGCAGGCGAGCGCGGTCGACGTGGCGTTGCCGGGCACGCTGCCTGTTCTCAATCGCGCGGTGATCGAAAAGGCAATCCGTTTCGGTCTCGCCATCAACGCGACCATCGCGCCGAAAAGTATATTTGCGCGCAAAAACTACTTTTACCCGGATTTGCCGAAGGGCTATCAGATCAGCCAGTACGAACTTCCGATTGTCAGCGACGGCATTCTCGGCGTGCGCCTCGACGACGGGCGCACGCTCGACGTGATCGTGCAGCGCGCGCACTTGGAAGAAGACGCCGGCAAATCGTTGCACGAGGAATTTCACGCCGCGACCGGCATCGATCTCAACCGCGCCGGCACGCCGCTGCTCGAAATCGTCTCCGCACCTGTGCTGCATTCGGCGCAGGAGGCCGTGGCGTATATGCGCACGATGCACACGCTGGTGCGCTGGCTGGGCATTTGCGACGGCAACATGCAGGAAGGTTCGTTCCGCTGCGATGCGAACGTGTCGGTTCGTCCCGCCGGCACGACGCGGCTGGGCACGCGCACGGAAATCAAGAACGTGAATTCCTTCCGCTTCGTCGAGAAGGCGATCGAATACGAAATCGAGCGGCAGATTCGCGCGCTGGAGAACGGCGAAACGATCACGCAGGAAACGCGTCTGTACGATGCGGCGCATCACCGCACGCGACCGATGCGCAGCAAGGAGGATGCGGACGATTATCGTTATTTCCCGGATCCGGACTTGCCGCCGCTCACCGTGTCGGTGCAAGACATCGATACCGTGCGCAACGTGCTGCCCGAACTTCCGGACGCGCGGCGCCGTCGATACGTCGAAACGCTCGCGCTACCCGACATCGACGCCGCGCAACTGTGCGCGGACAAAGCAACGTCGGACTACTTCGAGTCGATGCATGCAGCGAATCCGAACGACGCAAAAATCTGCGCGAACTGGATTCTCGGCGAACTCGCCGCGGCGCTGAACGAAGCGAATCTGTCGATCGATGCGTCGCGCGTGACGTCGGCGCAGCTCGCGCAACTGATCGCACGCATCCGCGACGGCATCATTTCCGGAAAGATCGCGAAAGATGTTTTCGCCGCGATGTGGGCGGGCGAGGGCGATGCCGATACAATCATCTCCGCGCGCGGCCTGAAACAGATTTCCGACAGCGGCGCTCTCGCCGCCGCGATCGACGCGGTGCTCACCGAATTCCCGGCGCAGGTCGCGGAATTTCGCGCGGGGAACGAAAAACTGCTGCAGTTCTTCGTTGGCCAATCGATGAAACGGCTGCGCGGCCAGGGCAATCCGCAACAGCTCAATGAATTGTTGCGCGAAAGACTGAATTCATAAATCCAAAATCTTGGGAATTTTCGATGTCTGCTTTGATCTGCGGTTCGCTCGCGTACGACACCATCATGGTGTTCCAGGATCACTTCCGGAACCACATCCTCCCGGACAAGGTGCACATCCTCAATGTGTCGTTCCTGGTGCCGCGCATGCGGCGCGAATTCGGTGGCTGCGCGGGCAACATCGCTTACAACCTGAAATTGCTGGGCGACGAGCCGTTGCCCTTTGCAACGGTGGGACAGGATTTCGAACCGTACCGCGAACACATGGTCCGTTGCGGCATCAATCTGGATTACGTGAAGGTGTATGACGAACTGTTCACGCCGCAATGCTTCATCACGACGGACATGGACAACAACCAGATCACCGCCTTTCATCCGGGCGCGATGTTGAACTCGCACGAGCACCATGTGCGTGACGTGCCCGGCGTGACGTTCGGCATCGTCGCGCCCGACAGCCGCGACGGCATGCTGCAGCACGCACGCGAGTTCGCCGAAGGCGGCGTGCCTTTCATCTTCGATCCGGGTCAGGCGATGCCGTTGTTCTCCGGCGAGGAATTCCGCTCGATGATCGATCAGGCTGACTATGCGATCGTGAACGATTACGAATCGGAACTCCTGCAGGCGCGCACGGAATGGAGCACCGCGCAGATCGCGGAGCGCGTCAAGGCGTATATCGTGACGCGCGGTCCGAAAGGTTCGACCGTCTACGCGGGCAAAGAAACGCATGCGATTCCGCCGGCGCATGAACGGCGCATCGTCGATCCGACGGGCTGTGGCGATGCTTACCGCGCCGGGCTGATTTTCGGGCTCACGCGTGGGATGGACTGGCCGACGACGGGACGCATCGCGTCGTTGATGGGGACGCTTAAGATCGAGCATCCTGGGACGCAGAACCAGCGCTTTACCTATGACGAGTTCGCTGATCAGTTTCGGCAGCAGTTTGGGTATGCGCTTGATTGATGGTGTTGTTGGTTTTGAGCTGGAGCTTCCGCTCGGGAGGAGCGGGTAACTTTTGTTGAGGCAGGTATTTGAGGTTTTTGATCAAGGGCTTCCGCCGCGAGCGGCGGGTAACTTTTTGCTCAACGGCAAAAAGTCACCAAAA
>CAZZYA010000291.1:0-3582 GCA_964658115.1 uncultured Rudaea sp.
AACGTCGATAATGCGATCGCCCACGCATGGATGGCGATGGCACACTCGAGGCCCGCGCGGAAAACATCCCCTTTCGCGCGGGCCTGCTTTCTACGCAACCGCGCGCGTCGTCAATAAGCGCGGACGAACAACCCGATAGTCAGCAACACGCCGATCGCCACGACGAATACGCGCAACAACATCACATTCACCCGCGCGAGCGCGTAGGCCCCGATCTGTCCGCCCACGATCGAACCGGCGGCGAGCACGGCAACATCGGCCCAATCGACGTCGTGAGAAAACGCGAACACGCCAACGGCCGCGAAGTTCATCACGCCGGCCAATAGGTTCTTTGTCGCACCCGCGCTGCGAAACTCCCAACCCGCGGCCGTCAGCGCAGCGAGCATCAGGATGCCGATGCCACCGCCGAAATATCCGCCGTACACCGCGATGGTGAATTGCGAGGCCATCAGCGCGTGGCGACTCAAATGCACGGGAACATCCGACTTGCGCGGTCGAAAACTACCCCACGCGAAAATCGCGGTCGCCGCGAGCACCAGAAACGGCACGAGCCGTTCGAAAAAATGACTTGGCGTGAAAAGCAATAATACGGCACCGATCACGCCGCCCATCAAACTCAGAACAACGAGTTCGCGAACGGTCAGCTGCGCGTTGCCTGTGACCTGCGAGCGGCCCGCGAGCGCTGTCGTGACTTGTCCGGGAAACAACGCGATGGTCGATGTGATGTTCGCCGCGCGCGCATCGAGCCCCGCCCACAGCAAAATGGGAAATGTGATGAAGGTTCCGCCGCCAGCCAGCGCGTTCTGTATGCCGGCCCACAGCGCAACTACAAAAAGCAACACAAATACGAGCATAGGTTGCACGCTGGCGGAGAAACCTTATTGTCGCGGATGGCGCGCATTCGCGCGAGATCGCTTTGGTCGAGTGACCGGACTGCGTGCAAATCACACGACTGCTTCCGTGTCGTCGCGCGGCTTGCACATCAATTGTCGTTCACGGCGCGTGTGCCTCCCGCTGTTGCGGTAGATGCGTGATGGCACGGGTGTTGCGTTGCAGAAGTTTTCCAGAATCCGCAAAGGAGTTGCCATGAGTCTTACTTCGATCAAAGAAATCTTCGCACCGCTGTCCTCCGCTAGCGACGCGATGTCGGATGCCTTGCAACAGGCGAAGTCTGATCTAGCGTCCGGTCTGCAGGATGCGCACGCGTCGATTGCGGATGGCGCCAAACGCTCATTGCGCAAGGCGCAAGGCAGTCGTGACCGCGCCAGCCGCGCATGGTCTGAGCGCGCGGACCTCGTCCGCAATAGATCGCAGGACGCGGTTGACCAAGCGTCGGCGACCTATCGTACTGCGCTCGATGCCATGTCCAGCGCATGGAGCCGTGCGGTAAAAGCATTCCGCGATGCCGGCGACCAAGCCAGCGATCTGGAAGTGCGGGTTCGCCGCGATGCGACGCGCTACTCGAAGCAAGGGGCAAGTTGGGCGCGCAACAATCCGCACATCGTCGCAGGTGCGATCGCCGTGGTTGGTTATTTCGCGATCCGCGCCTACCGTAAGCGTCGCGCGCAACGTATTGAAGAGGCCAAGGATTCAGTGACGCAGGAAGTCGGCGACGCGGCGAACGACGAAGCCGTTCGCACGCAGCGGCTGGCCTGATCTATGGCAACCTCGAAACGCAAACGTGTTGCGGTCGCGCCGACCATTACCGACGACTTCGTTGCCACGCGCGAGGTCTGGAGCGAACACATGGAGACCATCGTGCCCGGCGCGCTCGCACTAGCGAGCGACGTCGGCAAGCTGGCGGTTGATTTAGCCGACTCTCCACTCGGCCAGCGTGCGCGACGCAATCCGGAAATCACGTTTGCTATCGCCGTTGTCGCGCTCGGTTTTGTGTCGCGCCTGTTTCGCTGATTTCTAGCTCCGCGCGCGATACCAAATTTCGACGTCCTTGGGCACGAGATCGACGATGTCGATCTCAAAATACGTGTACGCATCCAGCGCGTTGAGCAGCGCTCGCTGAGCGCTCTCGACGAGGACCGCATCGCCTTCGTTGACCGCTCGCCATTGCAACGTCGCCCACTCGAACGTCATCGCGCTTTGATCGCGTAAGCGCTCTTCAAATCGCGTTTTTGCGTCGCGCAAAACGTTATAGCCCAATGCTTCGAAATCCTTGAGTCGCGCTGCAATCGTTTCGTACGCGCCCCGATACCATTCACTTTCACCGCCCGCGAGATGACGGATATCGAGTGGCGCAGGGGCGCGATGGTCGGCAAGTTGACGCTTCAGTGCGGTTTCGATAGCTCGCGCATCTTTCACGCGCGGCGTTTCGATAAGAATCGCGCGCTCGATGTCGAAGAAATCGAAGTAACGCGGATGCAGATGTTGCATGCGCGCCAGTGGATCGCGAGAAAAACCCAGTTTTAGAAATGCTTCGTACCGATGCGGCAACACGTAGACGGTAGCCGGACCACCGCTCAGCGTGCGGCGGAATTCGATCGTCGTGTCGATACGGCCCGTCAATTGCGCGTGCTCAAAACATGTCGATGTCGCCGAGCGCCCGGATGAGCCGGCGTGCGCGCTTATCGGGTTTCGTGGGCGGTCGTTCGTAACCGTCGCGCAGCATGCGGCGTTGTTCGGCAGCGCGTTCGCGAGCGGCAATGCTTTCAGGGGTTTCTCGAAAACACGTGCGAGCGACCGGCGCGGCTGCACGACGCACCGTCAGCTCCATCACATCGATCTCGAAAATATCTTCGCCGCGTGCGATGCGCAAACGTTGACCGATCCGCACAGCGGCCGAAGGACGCGCATTCTGACCTTCGACCTGCACGTGGCCGCCTTCGATGGCTTTCTTGGCGAGCGCGCGTGTTTTGAAGAAGCGCGTGGCCCATAGCCAGATGTCGAGGCGCACCGTTTGCGCCACTTTTTCCGAAGACCTTTCGGTCACTGCGCGACCCGTTCCATGGCCTCACTTTACACCAACACGCAACCGGTCTACCTTGCAGCTACATCCATTCGAGGGGATACGCATGCGCCTTTTTTCGATTGCATTTATCGTTGCGACGGTCACGGTTTCCGGCTGCGCATCCGATGGGCACAGCAACACGGGCCGCCATCTTTCGTTCAATTGTTCCGGCGTGGGTAAAGGTTGGGACGATTGCACCAAACAGGCCGATTCGCAATGTGGTGCGAAGGGCTATGACGTCGTGGCGCGCAACATCGATTCGGCCACTTCGGCATCCGGCACCAACGAAATGAAACGCGAGTTGGTCGTTTCCTGCAAGTAATGTCGCGATGGTGCTTTTTCGCGGGCGCGCTGACGATGGCGCTCGCCGCGCACGTGCGCGGGGCAAGCGCGCCAACGCCAGTAACGTTGCACATCGACATTGCCTCGTCCGATGTCGTGGTGAGTTTCGAGTTGTCCGGGAACGATGCCGTCGGCTTTCAACATCGGCAGCGCACGACGTCGGAGCGAGAGGCCGTCGGCCGCGTCATGCGCACGCTCACGAACAGCGGACAATGGATTCGCTTGAACGCCGAAGCATTGTGCAATTCCAGTATCAGCAATGTCGCGGCGAACATCTA
>CAZZYA010000292.1:0-3577 GCA_964658115.1 uncultured Rudaea sp.
CAGTCGTACAACTGACACAACCTCAACACGATCGCCAATCCCAACCCAGCACCTTTGCTGCCGGTCGACGTCGACCCACGAACCCCGCGTTCAAACAACTTCTCGGCATCTTCGGCCTTGATGCCCGGGCCAGTATCCTCAACCGTCACCTTCCCGCGACCGGCGCCGATCGTGACGATGACCTCACCTTGCTGCGTGTACTTGAACGCATTGCCAATCAGATTGCCTAGCGCCACCGCGACGACGGATGACGGTGCGACAACTTCGATGTCCTCGTCGACGACAAGTTTCACGTTGACCGGCTTGCGTCCGAGATGCGAGCGGTACACTTCGATTATCTGTTCGGCGACTTTCGCTACGGCTGTCGTTTCGCCGTCGACCGGCGCGGAACGCTCGCTGCGAGAAAGCAGCAACAGCGCGTTGGTCAGTTCGGTCGATTGCTTCGATGCACGTTCGATACGTTTCAACCGTTCGCGAATCTTGTCGCTGACGCCTTCGGTGCCGAGCAGCAGTTCGGTCGTGCTCGCGATGACCGCGAGTGGCGTGCGCAATTCATGGCTCACGTCGGCGTTGAACTCGCGATCACGTTCGACCAACGCGGTGAGTTTGTCGGAATAGTTGTCGAGCGCGGCGGCGAGTTGTCCGACTTCGTCGTTGGCGAAGTGGATGCCCAATTCTTCGGGCTTGCCGGTGCGGCCCATACGTTGTACGCGATGGGCGAGGTCGGTTACGGGGCTCATCACGCGCGACGATAACCAGCGCCCGATCAATAACGACAATACTGCGAATGCCGCCGCAGTCGAGATCAGTGCCGTGAGCAGTTGCCGTTCGTTGAGCTTCTGTCCGCTCATGTCCAGACGCAGGAACGCCCAATAGCTGTCGTCTTTGTAGACGGCCAGTTTGAAGGGGCGCATCTTTCCTTCGACACCCAGTTCGTAGATGTCGTAAACGCCGCTCGTATCGTACTTGCGCCGGTCGAACGCGACATTGCCGAAGGCGTGCGCGGCTTTGATATCGGCGTCGTAGCCGCCGATGTACCACTGCGCGCTCGGATCGGGATGCTCGCGTTTGAAATCGACGAAATTTTGTACTTCGCGCTCGAGTCGGTTGTTGACGAGCTGATCTTCCAGCCGGTCGCGAAGATAGATCGCGGCGCATGCGAACAGCGCGGCGAGCGCGAACCCGAACAGGGTAAACGAGATGATGATGCGGCTGCGAAGCCGGCGCCGGTAGTGGATCCCCGCCATGGGCGACGGTTAGACGACTGCCGCTTCCGGATCGACCATGCGATAGCCGATGCCGTGGCGCGTTTGGATCAGCGGTTTGTCGAACGGCTTGTCGATCGCCGCGCGCAAGCCGTGGATGTGGACGCGCAGCGAATCGCTATCCGGCAATTCTTCGCCCCACACACGGGTTTCCAAATCCTGGCGCGTCACCACGGACGGGCTGGATTCCATCAGATGCTGCAACAGTTTCAATCCGATCGGATTGAGCTGGATCGATTTCCCCGCGCGTGTGACCACCAGCGTATCGAGGTTATACGTCAGGTCGGCGACCTGCAGCAGGCGGCTTTGCAATCCCTTGCCACGCCGCGACAGGACGGTGAGGCGCGCTTCGAGTTCCTGCAGTGCGAACGGTTTCACCATGTAATCGTCGGCGCCGGAATCGAAGCCGGTGAGTTTTTGATCGAGCGCATCGCGCGCCGTGAGCATTAGCACTGGCGTCTGGCGGCGCGCTTCCTGGCGCAGCTTCTTGCACAACTCCAGGCCATCCATGCCGGGCAGCGTCAGATCGAGCACGATGGCGTCGAAGTCGTGGACGACGGCGAGATGCAAACCGGTTACACCGTCGCCGGCGAAATCGACGACATGTCCTTTGTCTTCCAGATAATCACCGATGTTGGCGGCGATATCGCTGTTGTCTTCAATGACAAGAATTCTCATAGCGAAAGAATACTCGCGAGTGGGTCGTTCAGATGAACGAAACAGAAATACGGAATTAAGATCGCGTGCGGCGCGGATAAGTTCAGCGCCCAAAGAAGATGGGTGCGGTCCGGACAAACAAAAGCCGGCAGTACCCTGGTGCGTGGGCAATAAAAAGGCCCAAGCAGGTGTCATTGGGGGAACACACCTGACTTGGGCCTAAAGCTACTGCCCCGATTACCGTAATCTGCCTGTCACCTGACCTGACCTTAGGAGTGTCGAGCAGAACTTACAGTGCGATCGATACTAGGTCTGCCCCGATTAAAAACGCGTTAAAACGCTCAGTGCCTTTCGTTAACGATCGTGCGGTTCGGTGAGTAATCAGCCGGGCGGCGACAGATCATCGTGCCGGTCGGCTGAACGCAGCGGTCGTCCGTCGCATCGTGTTGCAGCACGAAAGCGAAATCGCGAACGAAGCGGTGATCCGACGAAGCCGCGAAACGCCACTGCTTGAGCGCCATGATCGCCGCGGCGTCGAACACGCCGGACGGTGTCGCGTTGACGACCTTGACGTCGGAAACCGTACCGTCAGGCGCGATGCCGAATTCGAGTTTCACACTGCCTTCGATGCCGGACATTTTCGCGCGTTGCGGATAGATCGGCGAAACGATGCGAGTGGGCTGGAGCGACGCATCGATTTCACTGGCATCTGGCGTCGTCGACCCCGTCGCCTCGGGTTCGGCGAATTCTAGCGATGCGGCACTTACCGCAACCGGCGCGGCGATATTCCGCACCGACGCTACGCCATTGACCGTGGCCACGCGCGGACGCTCGATCGTGATCGACGGTGGCGTAGCGATTTCCGTTCGATCGGGTTCGACCCTCGCCGGTGGCGCGATTGGCGGCGCAACCGGTGCGGTCGCAGCTGGCGTCAATGTTCTCGCGAGTTGTGCGTTGCCGGTGACGACGGCGAGCGCAGCCTGCGGCGCGTTCGCGAGCGACGCGGAAAACATTTCTGGTTTAGGCAACGGCGTCGTCGAATGCGGACGCCAAACAAGCAGCGCCAGCGCCACGGCGATCAATATGATCGGCCACGATTGCGTGCGCGGTGCGCGTTCGTTGGTGTCGCTCACGCCGACGATGTGGCGAATGCGCGCGAGCAATACGCCGCCGCCCGCACCGAGCGCGGGTACTAGCAGGCCTTCGTCGTAGCGCAATTCTTCGAGATCGGCAAGCGTGCGCGCGTAGGCGAGTGGATTGCCTTGCGCGAGTTCGAGCACGAGTTCGTCGCAGCAACTTTCGCGCGCGTTGCGCACGTCGTGGGAAACCCAGTGCACGGCCGGGTGATAGAACAACACCGTTTCGAGCACGACTTGGAACAGGTTCGCGACATAATCCCAGCGGCAGATATGGCCGAGTTCGTGCGCGATGATCATTTCTATTTGCTCAGGCGCGAATCCGCTCATCATGCTCGCCGGCAGCAAGACTACTGGACGCAGCCAGCCGATCAGCATCGGCGTCACCGCGCGTGCCGAACACAGCAGACGCACTGGACGGCGCAATCCGAAACGTTGACGCAATACCGCTAGTCGCTCCATCCATTCGACCGGCGGCGCGACGGCTGCGCGCACGATGCGCACCAACCTTCGCCATTG
>CAZZYA010000293.1:0-3576 GCA_964658115.1 uncultured Rudaea sp.
GGCGGGTAGGGCGAAGGCAGATGCGACGAGTGCAATCAGCGCAACAGCGCGCGCGCCCGTTCCGGATGAGGTGGTTTCCATAGCAACTCCTTCAAGCAATCGATCGATGCGGAAGACGAGCGAAGATTTGCGCGCAGCCATCGCGGGCGCCAACGCGAACGCGCGGGCAGCAACGTGATGTTCGGCGCAAATGGCCAAGCACTCGGCGAGACCGCGCGCATTGCCAAGGCATTCGGCGGCGAATGCGTCGCAAGCGAGTTCGGCGAGGTCGTCTAGGCGTCGCTGTGCAAATGCGGACGGTATGAACCAAAACATCGCGCGCCAGCAGGCGATCGACAATTTCCACGCCGGATCGCGTCGCGCGATGTGCGCGGTTTCATGCGCGATCATGGCCTGTAGATGGACGCGGTCGAGCGATTCGACGGCCCACGAAGGCAATACGATGCGGCGTCCGGAAAGCGCGACAGGACTCGGCAACGCATCCATGACGCACAACACCGGCGGTGTGATGGACGCGCGCGCGGCGAATGTTTCGGTGTCGCATATCAAACCGTCATCGTGCAGTAAAGTCGCGTCGGCGAACGCGTTACGAAGACGGCGCCACCGCACCGCCGTTCGGATCGACATCAACAGCGCGCCAACGATCCACAGCGCGAGCGCCCAACGTGGCGATGGCCACGCCGATCGTGCGGTCGCAACCGCCATTGTCGTCACCGACGTTTGAATTTCTGTGGCGGCTTTCGGAGTGGGCGTTACGTTCGTCGTGGATGGAATGGTCGGCGAAGGCGGCGCATTCGTCGTCGTTGTCTCGGCATTCGTCCACAGCCATCGGCCGGCGAGTGGCGCTTGCGTGAAAGCGAGTTGCAGCGTGGCCGTGACGACGCCGCCGAACAGCGCCGCGCGCCAGAGAAGTTCGCGCCACGCCGTGTGCCGTGTGATGAGGCGTTCGATCAACAACGCCGCGATCAGCAGCAGAATGCTTTGCAAGGCGATATTCAATAACCACGCGACGACGAGATTCATATCAGTTTCCCCGACGATCGGACTTGGCAAGACGTTTGCGCACGCGCTCGAGATCGTCAGGTGCGATGTCCGATTCGCTGACCAGATGCGCGACCAGTTCGCGTGCATCGCCGCCGAAAAGGTTGCCGATCAGATCGGCAACCATCGAGCGGCGCACCTGCGGTTCGCTCACCGCGGCGCGATAAACGAGTTGACGGCCTTCGCGCCGCGTTTTTACGACGCCGCGTTTTTCCAGACGTGTCAGTAACGTCGCGACGGTCGTGTATTTCAGGCCGCGTTCTTCGGCGAGTGCGGCGGCGACATCGCTCACGCTGGTTTCACCGCGCTGCCACAGCACGCGCATGAGTGCGATCTGCAATTCGCTCAAGGCGACGTCGGCTTCGATAGTCATGGTGTTCAACGACAGTTGTAGTACTACATTTGTAGTAGATTCTCGCGCGAAGCGCAAGTAGGCCGGAAGTCAGGGTCGGCGAAGTAACATGGCGCCACGTTTCAACTTCGATCGACAATCCATGAATCCATCCGAACGGATCGACAAGCTCATCGCAGAAATCGACGACTGGCGCAGCACGACGCTCGCTGCGGTTCGCAAAAGCATCCTGTCCGCCGACAAGGAAATCGTCGAGGAATGGAAGTGGATGGGCAGTCCGGTCTGGTTATGCCACGGGATGATCGCCGTCGGAAACGCGCACAAGGAAAAGGTCAAACTCACTTTCTTGCACGGCGCGCGATTGGCGGATCCAGACGCCTTGTTCAACGCCGGCCTCGGCGGTGGTCAATGGCGCGCCATCGATTTCCTCGAAGGCGACAAAGTCGATCAGACCGCGCTTAAAAAGCTCGTGCGCGAGGCGATCGAATTCAATCGAAGCAAACTTAAAAAGAAAACAGCGGCACGCGCGCCGGCGAAAACTCCGAAAGGCAAAAAAGAGTGACCGCAATCAGCCGCGAAAAATGAAATACACCGCGCCGAGCATGCACAGACCGGCGTAGGCGAAATTCCATCCGAGTTTTGCGTCGAGCACCAGCACGGCGAACGGCGCGAAAACCGCCAGCGTGATGATCTCCTGCAAAATCTTCAGTTGCGCCAGACTCATTGCAGTCGCGCCGAGTCGGTTGGCTGGCACCTGGATCAGGTATTCGAAGAATGCGATGCCCCAACTGATGAGCACGGCGATCCACCACGGCTTGTCGTGCAGAAATTTCAGATGGCCATACCACGCCGCCGTCATGAAAAGGTTCGAGAGCGTGAGCAGCAGCGTCGTGCCCAGAAGCGTTGCGGCTGGCATGAATGCGCATTCCGTTTCAGTCCGTCGGAAAGCGCATTCTAGAGGCGTTTCACCTCGGCGATGTCACGGCGTTGAGTAAGCGGCTCCGCCAGTTTGTCTAGCGGCCGATGTCGCGTAGTTTCGCGCCGGACATTAGATTCCGCTCGATATGCTCCAGGGTCACGCCGCGCGTTTCCGGTACGAGCGCCCACGTGAAGCCGATGAACAGCAAATTGAGCAAGGCGTAAAGCCAGAACGTATGCGCGCTGCCGATGCCGTTGAGCAACGTGAGGAACGTCGCACCCACGACCATGTTGAAAATCCAGTTCGTGAACGTCGAACATCCGATGCCGAAATCCCGGCCTTTAAGCGGCTGGACTTCCGAACAGATCGTCCATACCAACGGTCCAGCCGACATCGCAAAACCGATGATAAATACCAGCAGCATGATGACGGCAAGCAATCCGTTGCTCGCAGTGATGCCGCCGTTCATCAGCGTGCCGACGATGCCGAGACCCACCGCCATCGTCGCGAAGCCGGCATACAGAATCGGCTTGCGACCGAGACGATCGACGAAACCGATCGCGATGAATGTCGCCAGCACGTTGGTCAAACCGACGATGGCCGTGAACCACATTTGCGCGGCGGTGTCGTAGCCCATGTCCTTGAAGATGCGCGGCGCGTAGTACATCACGACGTTGATGCCGGTGAGCTGCTGCACGATCTGCAACATTACGCCGAGCGCGACGGAGCGGCGAAAATTCGCGTTCTGCAGAAACAGATGCCAGCCGATTTGCGGCGTGCGTAGCGATTCTTCGATTTCCGCCGCTTCGCGCGTGACGATCGCATGATCGCCGCGCAGTTTGAGCAGGACGGCGCGTGCATGTTCGTGATGTCCACGCAGGATCAACCAGCGCGGACTGTCCGGCAGGAAGAAAAGTCCGAACAGGAACAGCGCGCCGGGGATGGCGATCACACCGAGCATCCAGCGCCATGCGCCCGAATAACTGAAGGCCGTATCGGAAAGAAAGGCGACCAAAATTCCGATCGTGATCATGAGCTGATACAGCGAAATCATCGCGCCGCGCGATTTCTCGGAGGCGACTTCGGCGAGATACAACGGCGCTGTGAATGCGGCGATTCCGATCGCCAGTCCGAGCACAAAGCGCGCGACGATGAGCGTCTGCGGCGACCATGCGCACGCGCACAACAACGAGCCGATGACAAACAACACCGCACCGAGTTGCAGCGAACGTTTACGTCCGAGCGAAGACGAAAGCCAGCCGGC
>CAZZYA010000294.1:0-3341 GCA_964658115.1 uncultured Rudaea sp.
CAGGAATTGGGCGCGTTGCAACGCGAGGAGAGCCGTGTGATTTTGGGCGCCGCGGTGATCGACGACATCCTCGCGATGCTGCTGCTCGGCGTCGTGACCGCGGTGCAATCCGGCGAAAGCCTGCAGCTCGGACATCTGGCGCTGGTGCTCGGCGAAGCGATCGGTTTCGTGGTCGTGATTGCGTTGGTCGGCACGCAGGTGGCGAAACGTTCGTCGGCGTTGCTGGACGCGCCGATCAATCCCCTGTCACCGTTGACGATCGTGCTGGCATTGTGTCTCGGACTCGCGTTTCTTTCCACGCAGTTCGGACTAGCCGCCATCATCGGCGCGTTTCTGGCCGGCATGATCGCATCGGAAACGAAACAGCGCGAAATGCTCGAACATCAGACGCAGCCGTTGCTCGCCCTTATGACGCCGTTTTTCTTTGTGGTTACAGGAACCAAAGTGGAACTCGCGCAACTCGCCGATGGGCCAACACTTGGCGTGCTCGCGCTGATAACGGCGATTGCAATCGTATCGAAACTGATCGGCGGATTTCTCGGCGCGCTGGCGCTCGGAAAACGCGGCGCGTTGATCGTCGGCGTCGGCATGATTCCGCGCGGCGAAGTCGGCGTCGTCGTGGCGAGTCTGGGTCTGGCCGCCGGCGTTTTTTCGGCGCGCATTTACGCGCTGATCGTGGCGATGTCGCTGCTCACCGCGATGATCACGCCGCCGTTTCTGGCGATCCTGTTGCGGCCCGCGAAGACTTCAGCGCCAGCAGCACCGCCAGAATGACGAAGAATACCGCGAGCACGCCGAGCGAATTGAGCAACACGCGGCCGATGCCCAATTGCGAAACATTGATGAAGTAATACGGATAGAAACCCGAAGCAACTCCGCGCGCCATCGCGTAGAAGAAATACGCGACCGGATACAACGCCCACGCCGCCGCGGCTTTCCACGCGACGGAACCACGCGGCACGGCGGCCCACCAATACGCAACGGTCAGCACGGGCACGACGATGTGCAGCAGCAGATCGGTGACGTAGCGCCAGCCTTCCTGCCGGTTCAGATGGACGAGCAGCGTGTTGTAGACGAGCGCGACGATGACAATGCTCGCCGTCGCACCGGTTACCGACGACGGCAACGCGAAAAACCGGCCGGCGCGCGAGAACGGCGCGATCGCAGGAACAGTCAGCGTCAGCGCGACGAGCAGATTCGTGGTGACGGTGAAGAACGCGAAATACATCCAGATACCGTAAGCGACGCTGGCTCCGTGCGCCGCGTTCAACTGGATCGAGATGAAGAGCTGCACGATCAGCGCGAACCACGCGACCGCGCCGACGACGATGGCGGAAATCCTGTTCATTCGAGTCGATCGATACGGATATGGAATTCTAGCGGGATTTGTTGCGCATCTTCTTAAATGCGGCGAGCGCTTCGTTGCGCGACTCGCCGAGATCGACGATAGGTTCCGGATATTTTAGATGCCGCGACACATTCGGATCGTCCCACGGTGCGTGAATGTATTTTGCCGGAACGCGCTTTAGTTCGGGCACCCAGCGCTTGACGTACACACCGGCCGGGTCGAAACGTTTGCCTTGAGTCACCGGATTGAAGATGCGGAAATACGGCGCAGCATCGGCGCCGGTGCCGGCGGTCCACTGCCAGCCTTGCGTATTGTTGGCGAGATCGGCGTCCACCAGCGTATCCCAAAACCAGCGCGCGCCTTCGAGCCAATGGTGGCGCAAGTTCTTGGTCAGAAAACTCGCGACGAGCATGCGCACGCGATTGTGCATCCAGCCTGTTGTCCAGAGCTGGCGCATGCCGGCGTCGACGATCGGAATGCCCGTTTTTCCGCGCCGCCAGCGGCGAAGGATTTTCTCGCTGCGCCGCGACCAGACGAACGCATCGAACGTGCGATTGAGATTGTGATCCGTCGTGCTCGGAAAGTGACAAAGCAAATGATGCGAAAAATCGCGCCAGCCGAGTTCGCGCAAAAAGAATGCGGCATTCACCGAATGATTCGTGTGCAGTCGCCAGACGATCTGGCGCGGTCCGATTTCGCCGAAATGCAAATGTGGCGAGAGTGATGATGTCGAACTGTCGGCAGGATGATCGCGACCTTCCTTGTAATCCTTCAAACCGCGCGCCAGAAACGCAGTGAGACGGCGCTGCGCGCCGCGTTCGCCCGGCGTCCAGTTCTCGCTAAACGCGGCATCCCAGCCGATCGCCGGCAGCAAATTCAATGCGTCGATTTCGATGCCGCCATCGATTCTTATCGACACGATTTTCCCTGGCGCGCGCAGCGACGGCTGCGGACGCACCTGTTCGCGCACATTCCGCCAAAACGGTGTGAACACTTTGAACGGACCACCCGCTTTCGTTTTCGGCACCCACGGCTCGAACAGCAACGCCGCGTTGCTGACGTGCACATCGATATCGCGTTTCGCGAGATCACGCTCGATCCGGTTGTCGCGTTTTACAATTGTCGGTTCGTACAGCCGATTCCAGTAAACCGCGCTGGCTTTTGTCGCGCCGATCACACGACGTAATGTCTTCAGCGATTCGCCGGCGAATACGTGCAAGGTCGCTCCACGTTTTTGCAGATCGGCCGCGAGCGCCGTCAGCGAATGATGCAGCCACCACAGACTTGCCGCGCCGGGTTGCCATGGCTTCTCCTCGTCCGGCGCGTGGATGTAGATACACACCACGCGTGCGTGCGCCCGGATCGCGGCATCAAGCGCCGGATTGTCCTGCAGCCGCAAATCCCTTCGAAACCAGACGATGCCCGTATCCATCCGCACAGGTTATCGCATCGAACCGTCGACATCGGGTGAACGATCAGACGTGCGACGCGTCCATGGAAGCGAGACGCAAGATTCCTTCGTGCGCCAATTCGCTCAGCTCGTCGTGACTGTCGGATTTCGCATACGCGATGATCTGTTTGCGCATGCGCGGCTCCCAGTATCTGCGGATATGACCGCTGATGCCGTCGACGGCCACGGCGTGATCGGGTTCGGCGTGGAAGAAGCGGGCAATGTCGTTCGCCATCGCGGCCAGACGTTCGATGTTCACGCGACGATGCCCGCAATGCTCGATTTTTCCTCGATCAAGCGATGCCCGTTGGCGTACACCGAGTAGCCATCCGCGCGCGCAAAACCGATCAGCGTAACGTTCGTTTCTTTGGCCAGCGCGATCGCCAACGCCGTCGGCGCCGAGATGGCGACGAGAATGCCGACGCCGACCGTCGCGGCCTTCATCACCATCTCGTAACTGCCGCGGCTGGTGACGAGCATGAAGCCTTGCCGTACGTCGGTGGCGTTGCGCATCATCGCGCCGACGAGTTTGTCCAGCGCGTT
>CAZZYA010000294.1:3351-3575 GCA_964658115.1 uncultured Rudaea sp.
ACGTCGACGAAGCCGTTCGGCAGTACCCACGCCGCGGCGTGCGTCGCGCCGGTGGCGATGTTGATGGTTTGACGGCTCTGTAATTCGCTCAGCGCGCGATGCAATGCGATTTGCGTGAATGTCGCCGGTTCTTTCACGGGTGCGGGATGGCGCACGGCTGCTTCGAGCGTTTGCGCACCGCACAGACCGCAACCGGTGCGTCCGGTTAATTGGCGCACGCGTTG
>CAZZYA010000295.1:0-3523 GCA_964658115.1 uncultured Rudaea sp.
CGGCCTTTCGAGGGTCTTGGCGGCAATTTTCGCATTCAGAATCCCACGCTTGACGATCCCATCCGCGAAGCGATGCTGCCTGCGGGTTTCGTGATGGTTGGCCTAATCGGATACTCGAGAGCGCGGCGCCTTGGAGAAACCGCGCCCTGGATAGTGGCTTGGTTGTCGATCTTCACAACGTTTGCGTTTCTTTCGAAAGCAAATGGGCTGCTGCTGCCAGTACTCGCGCTTGTCATTGAATGCATCGTGAGATGTTTACCGACCACGCGATACTTGCAAAAAGCACCTACGACGGTTGTCGCGCTAATGGGCGCGGTGACCGTAGTCGTCACCGTGTATCTCGTCATCGTTGCCACGCAGGCGCTGACACATGACATCAGCGGCGCACGCCCATGGACTGAATGGCAGCGGATCATCACCGAGCCTCGCGTTGTCTGCGATTACCTTGCATTGCTTGTGTTCCCGCATCCGTATTCGCGGGGATTGTTCAACGACAGCTTTCCGCCATCGGTCAGCTTTCTAGAACCATGGACAACATTGCCGGCAATGATCTTGCTGACGGTGCTAATTTTGTCAGCCGTCACGTTTCGCAAGCGTTACCCAGCCTGTGCGTTGGCAATTCTGTTCTACTTTGTCGGGCACGTAATGGAATCGACAACGGTGCCGCTCGAACTTTATTTCGAGCATCGTAATTATCTTCCGGCACTATTGTTGTTCTGGCCCATCGCACTCTGGCTGACGGATTCGCGCGCTTCGTTCCACCGGCTACGTCCAATCCTTGCTGTCGGCGTGATCGCACTGCTCTTTACCGAAACGCGGATTGCCGCGGCTTTATGGGGAGATCCCAACACGCAAGCTATCGTGTGGGCCGCGCAAAATCCGGATTCGCCACGCGCACAAGCTTATGCGGCAAATGTCGAACGCGGGTTGGGGCGGCTTCCTCAGGCCGAAGCGCGACTTCGCAAAGCCTTGGAAACACGTCCGCTGGAAATTCAACTCACCATCAATCTGCTGGGCGTTAGATGCGACCAAGGCTCGGTACCCCACGAGGATCTCGAAACCGCCAAGCGCTCACTGCGAGATGGCAATAACTTAGGCCCCTTGAGTTTTGACTGGATTTCACACGCGATTTCGTTATCACGTGACAAGTCTTGTACTGGACTGACCTTTACGGACATCGCTGAACTTATCGATGCGCAGCGATCAAATCGGCGCGCTCGTGAGAATCCACGGTTTCGCCAAGACCTGCTCAATCTTGATGCCGAACTCGCGCTGGCATCGCACGATACGGAACGGGCGGCTCGCAGTTTCATGGACGCGTTGCGTATCGACCCGCGCCCTGATGTCGCACTACGCCAAGCGGCGATGCTCGGTGGAGCGGGACTTCCCGGAACAGGATTGGAAGAGCTCGACTACTATACGCAAGTGGCACACACGTCTGATGGAGAAGCGGTTCGCAGCATGCAGACCTTGCACCGGTGCCTTTTGGACAGAGACGGATTCTGGACTCGTGAAGTCGATCATCTGCGCGGCGTTTTACAAGATGATCTCAAATCTCAGCGAGCAACATCGAAATGATTCTGTCAAATTCGCGCGATGCATGGTTGCTGTTCGCGCTCTTCGTGGTTGGCTGCTTCTGCGTCTACTGGCCGTCGTTATACGGCGGCTACATCTTCGATGACTCGATCTATTTCACACAGAATCAAGACGTCCACGTAACCACGCTGCAATTCGGAGACTGGTGGCGGGCGGCCGCTTCGCAGTGCTCGGTAAATCTATTTTGCCGGCCTTTGAGCGCACTCACGTTGGCAACCAACTATTATTTTTCCGGCCTCGATCCTTTCTGGCCGAAATTGACGAACGTGGCCATCCATCTCGCAAATGGATTGTTCGCATTCCTCGCGTTGCGTGCGCTTTTCAGATTCAGCGCATCGATACGACGCGAATCGGAATCTCACGACATTGCCGCCGCCGCGATCGCCGGCTTGTGGCTGTTGCTCCCGATCAACCTCACCGCAGTCGCATATGTGTCGCAACGCATGGAAACCCTTGCGACGCTTTTCGTACTCGCCGGACTTTGGCTCTACATCGAAATACGGCGGCGTACCTATGACGCAGAACAGCGTGGCCTGAAACTGTGGCTCGTCCTCATCTCATTCACCCTCGCCGGCCTCACCGCAAAAGAAGACGCCGCGCTCTTGCCCCTGCTGTCGGCTTGCTTTGAGTTCGCTGTGCCTCGATTCCGCAACCGAGACAACAAGCTAAGCATTCCCGCGATCGGCGCTCATCTCACTGTACTTGTGCTGCCGCTGCTCCTAGGCACGATATTCGTGCTGCCGCGAGTTCTCAACGGCGTCTCGACGTTCCGAAACTTTTCCATCGCCGAACGCGTACTGACCGAATCACGCGTGCTCGTCGACTATATCGTATGGACGCTGCTGCCGAACCTTAGTTCTCTTACTTTTTATCACGACGACTTGCAGGTATCGCACTCACTGCTGGATCCTGTTACGACTTTGCTGTCCATCATTTTTCTTCTATCACTTCTGAGCGCAGGGTTGCTGGTTCGAGAAAAGCGTCCTCTGCTTTGCCTTGGCATCCTCTGGTTCTTCGCCGGTCATTCGATGACCGCCACCATCGTCCCGCTGGAACTCGTCTTCGAGCACCGCAACTACTTTCCTTCGATCGGGCTTCTGCTTGCCGTCGCGTCATTGTTGATTCCCGCGATGAGAATACCGATTCTGCGTGTCGTACCCGTTTGTTTCGTGCTCTTTTTCGGCTTTGTGACATTTCTGCGTGCGGAGGAATGGTCAAATCCGATCAAGCTTGCCTATAACGAAGCGTTGAAGCGGCCAAATTCGGCACGTGCGCAATACGATCTCGCGCTGTTGCTTATCGTTTCGGCTGCAGACGATTTGAAGTCGCCGCTGATCGACCAAGCGCGCGAAATACTCAATCGCAACGCGGAAAATCCCGAAAGCGGCATAACCTCTTTGCAAGCGCTAATTTACATCGCTGGAAAATCAGGACAACCGATCGATCCGGAATGGTGGCGGCAAATCGTGGAGAAGTTGACCAATCGCGCGCCCACGAAAACCGACATCGGAGCAATTACTTTCCTTCTGCACTGTCAGCTCGACGGCGATTGCCCTGTACAGACTCAGGAATTGATGGACGTATTTCAGGCCGGCCTGCAACGGTCCGATGGCGATCCAAATCTGATGTCGGCTTATGCCGACTTCGCCGCGCAGCGACTCGGCGATAACGATCTCGCCGACCGCATGGATCGAGCAGTGATCGCCATCCGTCCGAATGTGTTCGTCTACCGAATCAACTACATCCGGTTTCTCGTCTCCACGCATCAGCGCGCGAAGGCGCAGACGGAGATAGACGAACTCAAGCGCCTCGACTTCGCCGGCTCCGAAACGCAGACGATCGCGCGGTTACAGGAAATGCTGACAAACACCGAAGCTGCCGGCGAAACGACGAACGACGAAAAACCGCGCTAGACTCATCCGATGAA
>CAZZYA010000296.1:0-3508 GCA_964658115.1 uncultured Rudaea sp.
CTCGATCGCATGATCGGCTCGGCGAAAAAAGAAGTGCTGCTCCTCTCCGCGTATTTCGTGCCGGGCGAGGAGGACACCAAATATTTCGTCTCGCTTGCCAAAAGCGGTGTGAAAGTTCGCGTCCTCACCAATTCGCTCGCCGCCACCGACGAACCGCTCGTCCACGCTGGCTATGCGCGATATCGGCGTGAACTCATCGAAGGCGGTGTCGAGATCAACGAACTGCGGCCAACGATTCCGAATCAGCGACCATCGCACGGCGCCTCTTCCGGCGTAAGTCTTCATGCAAAATGCATCATCGTGGACCGGGAGCGCATCTTCATCGGCTCGATGAACATGGATCAGCGCTCGAAACTTCTCAATACAGAAATGGGCATCGTCGCGGCAAGCCCCGATCTAGCCGCCGCGGCCGCTGAGTATTTCGAGCGCGCTGCGCGTCCGCGCAATGCGTATCGCGTGACGATCGATTCGCAACACGGCAGCTTGCAATGGCAAACGGCGGACGATCAGGGTAATCCGCAAACGGTGACGCACGAGCCGGAAGCGTCCGTGGGCCGACGGCTTGAGGTCAGCCTCCTACGCGCCTTGCCGATCGACGGATTGCTCTAATCGCGTCGTTAGAAAATCCGCCGCCGAATGGCATTCTAATTGCCTTACGTTCATTACCGAAGGCAAGTCATGGATGCGTTATGGCCCTCGCAGAACACCTCGTCACCTTTTGTCCCGACGCGAAAGACAAAGGCGGTCACGATTACCTTTCCCGTCGCGCAGTATCGCGGCGGCTCGCGGAATTGATGGGTGTCCCATTCGCCGGCGAATACGCGGATGCGCAAACCAACGGATCTCAGCCCTATTTCGTCCCGCAGCACACGTTGCTGAGAAACGAGGCTGATGCACTCGGTATCAACAGCGAAGATGATCTTTTCGGCGGTGTGGTCCAGCATCCTTTCGTCGCGACAAAGGCGGTGACGCACGACACGGTGAGTGCGCACGCGCGCGCGCCGCATGGATGGTCGCATGCCTTGGGCGAATCGCTTTCACCGGTCGTACTGCCTGGCTATTCGACCTTCACCGAAAGCGATGTCGCGAACGCAGGTCGATTGTTGCTTCGGCTAGGCTGCGTGCGATTGAAGCCGGCGCACCATCTCGGAGGTGCCGGTCAAAAAGTCATCACCAACGAATCGGAACTCGACGCAGCCATCGACACGCTTGATAAAGAGGATTTGCACCATCACGGCGTCGTGCTCGAACAGAATCTTGAGTCGCCCGTGACGTACAGCATTGGCGAAGTCCGCCTGCGCGAACACCGAATTGCGTACTTCGGTACGCAACGCACGACGACGAACAACCGTGGTGAAGAAGTATACGGCGGCACGGATCTCACGCTCATTCGTGGCAGCATCGCCGATCTGCTCGGGCTCGATCTCACACACAGTGTGGGCATCGCCGTTGCACAAACGCTCGAATACGACGAAGCGATCACGCGTGCGTTTCCGACATTCTTCGCATCGCGCCGCAACTACGATGTCGTACAAGGCCGTGACGAGCAGGGCCGTCGTCTATCCGGTGTTATGGAACAGTCCTGGCGGTACGGCGGCGCGAGTGCAGCGGAAGTGGCCGCGCTTCGCATCTTTGCCGACAACGCCGACGTTGATCTAGTACGCGCGTCGACGCATGAAATCTATTCGCCGAACGAACAAGCGCCCGCCGGAGCGGACATTTATTTCGACGGACACGATCCACACGCGGGGCGGCTGCTGAAGTTCTGCATCATCGACCGCAATGGAAATTAAGCTCGACACGATCGAGGTCGGCGAAAATACGCTGGCCGGCACATTGCTGTATCCATCGGAATCTTTACCGGGCGTTCTTTTTATACACGGCTGGGGCGGCAGCCAGGATCAGGATTTGGCGCGCGCCAAACAGGTTGCGGGGCTGGGCGCTGTGTCTCTGACGTTCGATCTGCGCGGACACGAGCGCGGTTCGCCGATGTTCCACACCGTAACGCGCGAGCAGAATCTGCGCGATGTACTCGCGGCCTATGACCGGCTGGCGCAGCAACGTAACGTTGACGTCGGTTCCATCGCGGTGGTCGGCACGAGTTATGGCGGTTATCTGGCAGCGATCCTGACGTCGATGCGCCGCGTGCGCTGGTTGGCATTGCGTTCGCCCGCCCTCTACAAGGATGAGCATTGGGAAACCGCGAAGCTCGCGTTGCATCTCGATCAGGATCTTCCCGCGTACCGGCATCGCGCGGTTGCTGCGCAGGATAATCGCGCATTGCGCGCGTGTGCAGATTTCAACGGCGACGTGCTGCTCGTGCAAGCGGAGAACGACGACATCGTTCCGCACCAAGTCGGTCGCAACTACATCAGCGCATTGTCGGCGCGCGCGAAATCTTTATCGACGCGCGTGATCGACGGCGCGACCCATGCTTTCGCCGACAAGAGATCGCAAGACGCGTATTCAGCCACGCTGATCGCCTGGCTAACCGAGATGATTGTTGGCGGCCGCGGCGCCATCGCAACCGAACGCGTGGAGGCGCATCGTCAACAGCGCGCGCAATCCGGCGAGCACGTCGACGCGTTGAGCTGACGTTCCTGCAATTTGGATTGTTGACAAACCCGCTGCGCTCTTGCGCAGCGGTGGCGCGTTGCCCTATCGATCAGTGCAGCGGCTGCTGCGGCGTCTATGCGGCCGCCTTCTGTCCGGCGTGGCGGCCTTCGCCGATTTCCTCGATCAATTTGGCGCAAAAGGCCTCGAGATCTTTCGGCGTGCGACTCGTGATGAGCCCATTGTCGACCACGACTTCTTCGTTGACCCAGTTCGCGCCGGCGTTGCGCAAATCAGACTGGATGCTTTTCACGGACGTCAGCGTGCGTCCTCTTACAACACCCGCCTCGATCAGCGTCCACGGTCCATGACAGATCGCGCCGACGGGTTTGTGTGCCTCGAAGAAATCGCGCACGAAACGCACGGCCTTTTCATCCGTGCGCAACGCATCGGGATTGAAGACGCCTCCGGGCAGAACGAGAGCGTCGTAATCCTTCGCGCTCACCTCGGACAACGCGTGATCGACGCGAACCGTGCTGCCCTTTTCCATGTGTTTCAAGCCCTGAATTGCGCCGGACTTGAGTGCGATCACGTCGACCGTCGCGCCTGCCTTCTCCAGCGCGGCTTTCGGCGCATCCAGTTCGGCTTGCTCGAATCCATCGGTCGCGAGAATCGCGACGGTTTTTCCAGTGAGTTTCTCAGCCATGACATTTCCTTTGCGTGTTGAGGACGGTAATCGTCTGCATCACATATGCCACGAAATGTAGAAATTACGTGAGATTTAAGCGTCGCTCGGCCTGCCGCGACGATTCGGATTTCCCTTATCGGTGTACGCCGGCGGAGTATAGAAATTCAACGTGCGCAGAAGTGTGCGACCGGTGTTGCGGATTTCGTGGCGGTCGTTTTTTTCGATCAGCAGCAAGTCACCCGCACGCAGTACTTGTGCGCGACCATT
>CAZZYA010000297.1:0-3464 GCA_964658115.1 uncultured Rudaea sp.
CTTCCTTGTTGTCCCAATCCACGATGGTCGTCGCGCGCGTGCGAATGCGCGCGACGACGCCTTCGACGCCGCCAATACTCACGATGTCGCCAATGCGGAACGGACGTTCGAACAACACGATCAGACCCGAAATGAAGTTCGCGAAAATTTCCTGCATGCCGAAGCCCAGTCCGACCGAAAAACCCGCTGCGAGCCATTGCAGGTTCGCCCAGCGCAGCCCGATCATCGACAACCCGAGGATCACGCCGGTGAACACGATGAGATAACGCGTGACGCTCGTCATGGCATAGCGCGTCGCGGCGTCGACGCGAAAACGGCGCAGGATGCCGACCTCGAGCAAGCCCGGAAGGTTGCGCGTGGCGATCGACGTCAACACGATCACGACCAGCGCTTCGATCACATCGCGCACGGTGACGGAGATGACGAACTCCTTGCCATCGACGATCTGCGTCGGCTTCCACAACGCGTAATCGCCAAGCAGCGACAACGCGGGCGTCACGTCCGACCAAACCCACAACAGCACGCTCGCGGTCACGACAATGGTCAGCGCGCGCAACAAACGCCGTGTCTGCGCGCTGAGGTTGGCGATGGTGATTTCTTCCGCTTCGGGAATTTCCGGCCGCGATTCGCCTTCGGGCGTGGTTGTTTCCGACGACGTTTCGCTTTCGGTCTTCGCTTCCATGCGCTTGAAAGCGAGGCGGCGTTCGCCGAGCACGAGCCAGCGCACGGCGAGTCCATACAACGTAGAAATGACGAGCGCGATGCCGATGGTTTGCACCAGATGCGTCGCCAGTGTATCGACGGTGACGAGATAGCCAAGCAGCGCGAGAACGGCCGACGCGGCACAAGTCAGCGTGAAGAAAACGCGCGCGACCTGACGCAGGCGCACCGGTTCCTGCAACGTTGCCTGACGCACGGTCCACAACCGTCCCGGCGCGAACAGATACCAGCTTATCCACGCGGTGCCGAGCAGCGAGACGAGAATCAGCGTGCGGCCGAAAGTGTCGAGCGGCGCGTCGATGTCGGGGCGCGACATCATCTTGACGAAGAATGTCGTCGGCAACGCGATCAGCGCAAGGATCGGCGCGCTCGTGTGGATCGCTTCGCGTCGCGGACGCGGCCAGCGGAAATGGTATTGCGCGAGGCCATCTTCCATCGTCAGCGCACGCATGTACGAAAGCACGGCGCTGGGAAGCACGAGCGCGGCGAATCCGCTTGCGATCGCATCGGAAAATCCGATCGCATTGGCGGTGTTCTGGATAAAAAGCCGGCTAATCAGCCACAGGAACAGCGGCGCGGGAATGATGCGTAGAATCGTCCACGCCAGCGCTTCGCCGGTGAGCAGGTAGCGGTCGGTGCGCAGGCGTCGCATGGGAATTGCTATGGCGGCAAGTCGCGAGGCCGCGCGGCGTCCAAGCAACAGCGCGAGCACGACGGCGAGTGCGCCGCCGATGCTCAGCAGCGGTCGCGACACGGCCGTTTTCATCGCGCCGCTCGCGGCGACGAGCCAACGTCTAGACGCGAAAAAATTCGCCGTGTCGCCCGGCCATTGCGCGAACCAGCTCGCGTTCACTGGCGCATGGCTCGGTGTCCACAGCAAACGTTCCTCGAGCTTTGCCGACAGTTCCGACGTTATGTTGGTGACTTCCGTTTGTTCCTGTTCGACTTCGCTCAGCGTGTCGGCGAGCCGGCGCAGTTGCGCGGTGAGTTGCGCGACGATTTCCGCGCGCGTGTCGAGGATGTCGCGCAACTTCGTGCGCACGTCGTCACGACGATCGTCGGGCAGGTTCGGAAGGCGCGCGAGCGTGCTGTCGACGAGACCATCGATGTCGTTAAGCGAATTCTGCCGCTCGCGCACGGCGATGAGATCCATGCGCGCGCCGGCGAGTTCGGTTTGCAGTTCGGCGAGTTGCCGTTTGAGCAGCGACACCGGCTTGAGCTTGCGTTGTTCGGCGAGCAGGATCAGGCCGACCGCTTCGCTCACGCCGCCGATACGGATGCGCTCGTTCGTGTTTTCGAGCGCTTGTTCGGTTTCCTGTCGCGAGGAGTCCAGATCTTGTTTTTGCGTGCGCAGATCGGACAATCGCGTGATCGTCTGCGCAAGCTGATTGATCAGCGTGATATTCGTGTTCGCGCCGTCCGACAAGAGATGCGCGTTCGGCGGAACCTGCGCGGACTCTTGCATGACGCGCGTGCGCAGCGTGTCGACGTATTCATCCGTGCGATTGAGGACCATCGCTTCCAGCGTGGACACGTGCGCGCTCAATTCGCCGATCGTGCGTTGTCGCTGCCGCAATTGCGACGACAACAAACGCATGCGCGGTTCGTAGCTGCGGTTTTCGAGTTCGAGCAGCGCGATTTGCACCGTCGCCAATCGTTCGCCTGCCTGCGTGTGCAAGGTGCGCGCGGTAGCGAGCGCTGCGGATTCGCCTTTGTGAGCGACCGGCGCTTGCGCGGCGTCGAGCGACGCGTATGCCGCGGTCAGTTCGTCGCGAATCTGCGCCGGACGCGTGCTTTGATGATGCATCTCCGCATCGAGCGCCGTCACTGCGCTGTGCGCGGCTGTCAGCGCGGAGCGTTCGGCGGCCAGCATCGTGTCGAGCTGATCGGTGCTGGCGTGTTCGGGCAGTGATTTTTTCCACGTGTCGAACGAATCGGAATCGTCCTGCGCCAGCGCGGCTTCGATTTTCGCTGCTGCGTCGTCCGCCGTGTCGGCGGTGTCGCGCAGCGTTTGCCACTGATGCGCGAGATCGTCGGCTTGCGACTCGTCGGTTTGTGCTTCATTGAGCAGGTCTTCGGCCTGCTTGCGGTCGTCCGCGCTTAAGCTGCGTTGTTTCGGCAGCGACTTGAGTGCATTGGCGATCGCCGTCGCGTGCGAGGCCGGCAGGGCGGCGTCAGCGGCGGGCGCCTGCGCGGCGGCGAGAATCGGCAAAAGCAGCGCGAAACAGGCGAAAATCAGACGTATCGGGGATTTGAGTATCACGGCGATCAGTATTGCGAACTTGCGTCGGAACAGCCGGGCACGATACCATATCGCTCTTTTCTCGCCCGTTTTCTGCGGACAATAGCCATGAAAGCCGATACGCATCCGAAATACGAACCGATGGTGTTTCAGGACATCTCGACCAACTTTTCCTTCCTCACGCGCTCGACGATGACGTCGAACGAAAAAGTGAAATGGGAAGACGGCAAGGAATATCCGCTCGTCAAAGTGGAAATTTCGAGCCAGTCGCACCCGTTCTACACGGGCAAGCACAAGATCATCGATGCGGGCGGCCGCGTCGACAAGTTTCGTCGTCGCTACGGCGCGAAGTAATTCGGCTGCGCCGGAGCGTTCGCATCCGGCCATAACGAAGTCCGCGCCGCCTGTTTGGGCGGCGCCGGAATATCCGATCAAATCCGTACGATCCGCGGCATCGCGCGCGCTGGGTTGCTGCATGCGCACAACCTGTCAAATGGCTGTG
>CAZZYA010000298.1:0-3441 GCA_964658115.1 uncultured Rudaea sp.
CTTCTGCGGCCCTTTTTCTTTGTGTTCGTGCATTATCTCCAACTCTCCTCGCGGTCGACAGTCGCCCAATGAACGTTCGATTCGTCGCGTCAGCAGCAGCCATTGCAATGCTTGCGGCGATAGTTTGGTTCATTTACGAACCGGGTCTTTCCGGCTCTTTCCTTTTCGACGACTTCGTCAATCTTCCCGCGCTCGGCGACTACGGTCCCGTCGATAACTTGCGCACGGCGGCTTTATATCTGACGTCCGGTAACGCCGATCCAACCGGCCGACCCGTGGCATTGCTCTCGTTCTTGATAGACGCTCGAAACTGGCCGTCTGACGCGGAAGGGTTCAAGCGCACCAACGTGCTGCTTCACATCGTCAATGGACTTTTGCTGTGTCGACTATTATTCGAAGTGAGTAGGGCCATCGGCTATGCGAAAACCCGATCGATAAAAGCCGCACTACTTGGCGCCGCTATCTGGTCGCTGCATCCGTTGTGGGTAAGTACCACGTTATACGTCGTTCAGCGCGAGGCTATGCTACCCGCGACTTTCACGCTGCTCGGTCTAGCCGTCTATTTGCGGCAGCGGCGCAAGCAGACGTCGACGATATGGATGGTAATGTCACTCGCTTTTTTTACCACGCTCGCGTTTCTATCCAAGGCGAACGGGGCTTTGTTGCCCGCGCTCGCATTCCTGCTTGAGCGTATCGTTCGATCGGCGCGCGACACAACGCTACAGACGAAGGCTCCAATTTCCGCACTCGTATTCACCGCCGGAACTGCGGTGCTGATAGCCCTCTATCTCGCCGCCGTCGGCATCGTCGACCTCACGCGCGACATCAGTGCGCAACGCCCATGGACTGAGTGGCAACGTCTCATCACAGAACCGCGTGTGCTGTGCGACTATCTCGGCTTGCTGCTGTTTCCACATCCGTATTCGCGCGGATTGTTCAACGACAGCTTTGTCGCGTCTACATCACTGTTGCACCCATGGACCACGATTCCAGCGATAGCAGTTGTAGCTGCGCTGATCGCGCTTGCGATTGCGGTTCGCAGGCGGGCTCCTGCACTGTCGCTGTCTATCCTTTTCTATTTTTCAGCGCATGCGATGGAATCGACCACCGTTCCCCTAGAACTATACTTTGAACATCGCAACTACTTGCCGGCGATGCTGTTGTTCTGGCCTGTAGCACTTTGGCTGACGAGTCCTCATGCCGCTCTCCGAGCCTGGCGCCCAGGGCTTGCGGCTGCCGTTTGCATTCTGCTGGCCGTCGAGACGCGCGTCGCAGCCGCGCTATGGGGCGATCCGGATACACAAGCCGTCGTGTGGGCCGCTCAAAATCCTGATTCACCGAGGGCGCAAGCGTACGCCGCGAGCATCGAGCGCGGATTAGGGCGGCGTGAACAAGCCGAACGCCGACTACGCCTCGCATTGCAGGCAAGGCCGTTGGAAATTCAACTTGCGGTAAATCTGCTTGGCGTACGATGTGAACAAGGATCGATTTCAGATGAAGATTTCGACATGGCGAAACGCGCATTGCGCGACGGCACCAACGTAGGCCCATTAAGTTTCGATTGGATTTCGAATGCAATCTCCTTGGCGCACGACCACGCGTGCGAGGGCTTGACATCGACCCGTATTGCGGAGCTTATCGATGCGCAACGACTCAATCGGCGCTCGCGTGACAACCCGCGATTCGATCAGGACCTTCTCAACCTCGAGGCGCAACTCGCGTTAACTTCGGATGATCCGACTCGGGCAGTATCGAAGTTGATGCAGGCACTTCGTCTTGATCCAAGGCCTGATGTTGCGCTGAACCAGGCGGCGCTTTTGGGATCTAGAGGACTTCCGCAGGCAGGGTTGGAAGAGCTCGATTTCTTTTCACACGTCGAGAGCGAAAGCAAGGCAGAGCTTGTACATGACATGCCGTCTCTGCATCGATGGCTACTGAAGCGCGACGGATACTGGACGCAAGAAATGCGGCATTTGCGTTCCGTGCTGCAGGACGACCTGGTCAAGCCAGCTTCTTGAACATGTCCAGCACACGTCGCGCTTGGTTGCTAATAACCGTGTGCGCACTAACTTGCGTCGGCGTGTACTGGCCCTCGTTGCACGGCGGCTACCTTTTCGACGACTCGACATATTTCGTTGATAGCCGCGACGTACATGTTACCTCGCTTGCCATCGGCGACTGGTGGCGCGCGGCCACCTCACAATGTTCGATCAACATATCGTGCCGCCCACTTAGCGCGCTGTCATTTGCCGAAAATTATTACCTCTCGGGTTTGGACCCGTTTTGGCCGAAATTGACGAACATTGCGATCCATCTCGTAAATGGCGTCATGGTTTTTTTGTTGCTGCGCGCAATATTTGGCTTTCCTAAGCGCATACGCCAAGAATCCGAACAGCACGACATTGCCGCAGCGACGATTGCCGGCATTTGGCTGTTGTTGCCTATTAACTTGACGGCAGTCGCGTACGTCTCGCAGCGCATGGAAACGCTGGCGATGTTCTTCGTGTTATCAGGATTGTGGTGGTACGTCTCAGCTCGTCAGCGGTCCTACGAAGGCTTAGGGAGCAACGGGCAACTGTGGCTCAGCCTCATTTCGTGCACGGTCGTCGGTTTAACCGCTAAAGAAGATGCAGCATTGCTGCCGCTGTTGTCGGCATGTTTCGAATTCTCCGTTCCGCGTTTCAGGAACCGCGATGAAAAAGTCAGCCGGTCCGCCGTTGCACTGCATGTCGCCGTTTTAGTGCTGCCTTTTTTGCTCGCGTGTGCGTTTGTACTGCCACACATGCTCAGTGGTATTGCGACGTTTCGTAACTTTTCGATCGTCGAACGAATGCTCACCGAGTCACGCGTTTTGGTCGATTACATCGCCTGGACGCTACTCCCGAATCTTGATTCGCTGACGTTTTATCACGACGATTTGCGTGCGTCACATTCGTTGTTCGACCCAGCCACAACCGCACTGTCCATTGCGTTCCTACTCGCACTGCTGGCAGTAGGCATAATCGCGCGCAAGCGACGCCCGTTGTTCTGTCTCGGCATTCTCTGGTTCTTCGCCGGCCATTCAATGACGGCGACGATAATCCCGCTCGAGCTCGTGTTTGAGCACCGCAATTATTTTCCGTCGGTGGGGTTGCTGCTCGCAATCGCATCGCTGCTTTTCCTCGAACCGCTAGTTAAGCTGGCGGCGCTGCGCTTCGTTCCGATCTGTTTCACATTGTTCGTCAGCTTCGTTACGTATCTTCGCGCGGAAGAATGGTCCAACCCGGTAAAACTCGCCTACACGGAAGCGTTGAAGCGTCCAGAATCATCGCGCGCTCAATATGAACTCGCACGCACGCTGATCATCGCCGCGCGCGCCAACATCGACGCGCCGTCAGTGAACAAGGCTCGCGAAATCCTCGAGCGCAACACCGACAACCCGGAAAGTGGCATCGCTCCATT
>CAZZYA010000299.1:0-3410 GCA_964658115.1 uncultured Rudaea sp.
GAGTATGGTCGATATCGCGCGCGGATCCAAAGTCAGCGCAGCTTAGATCGCCGAAGATACCGGCGGCGCGGCACCAGCGAACTTCAAGATAGACAGCGCCACCCTCGACACCGGCATGCTGACGAACGTCGTCACGTTCTCGGTCAGCAAGCCGAACGCTGGCTGGCCGGTCGGGAAATACCGCGTCGATCTTTTCATCGACGGCAAAACTGCCGGCGCTGCGCACTTTAAAGTCTCTAAGAAGACAGACGATTAAAGTTCGTTTCTTTGAACGTGTCGCTCAGAATTTTTCGAGCAGCGTTAGGAACAAGAAGAACTGCGGGCCAGCCTTTGACATCACTCCGCGAAACTCCCGCACAGCGCCGGGTCTCCTTCGAAACCGTTTGCCATAAGCTGTTCTCCGATGGCCAAATTGCTCATCGGATAGGTTGCCAAGAGAAGTGGCGTCGGGACGAGTCCAGCACCTGATGAAGTAAGCGTCGCCGTGACAGCGTAGTTGCCGGGAACCACGTCAGCGATAGCGATGACCGACGCCATTCCATTGCTGTCCGTGGTTTCAGTGAGCTGCGATCCGAACGTCTTGGTGTCAGTGAGCAACGCAGATGCGCCAACAGGCGGCGAAGCGAAGACGACAGTGGCTCCTGGAACAGGTGCCGATCCATTCAAGACCTGGACGGCCAACGGGCATGCGAATGCGAACGTCACGGTTTGCGTCTGGCCCTGGTCTCCGCTGGCGACGCCGCTGATGCCTGGATTGCCATGAGTGCCCGCGACAACCTCCGCCGAGTGGATCGCGATGATCGACAAGCCAACAACGATCGCGGCAAAAACGAGCGCTCGGCAACGATTACTTTGATGTTTCATTTTAACTACTCCAAAAAAGACGCATTGCATCCCATCTTACCCCGCAATGTATTTGTACACTTATCCAATCAAGCTAATCATCGAACCGTCGGTAGCATCATTCGCCACACTACCGAACGGAATCACTGGCAACTGGTACGGCGGCCCGTCCCAATCGGGACACGGCTTTAGCATCGAAGTGCTTCCCAACTCGACGTTACTTGCGCAGTGGTACGTGTTTTCGCCCGATGGCGGTCAAGCCTGGATTTCCGGTTCGGGGCCGATCACGGGCAACACCGCCACCATTCAGGCCTATCAAGTTACGGGTACTGGAGCGCTTTTTCCGCCCGGGTACAACGTCAACGACGTTAAACCCATACTCTGGGGAACGCTGACGTTTACGTTCGACGACTGTAGCTACGGAACGGCGACTTGGGACCCGCAAGCCAGCGGATACACGAGCGGGGGAATGGCCATAGAACGGCTGACTCAACCGGCTGGACTCAGCTGTCCGTGATCTAGCTCGCGTGACGTCACGGGATGCACACTGATCCCGTGACGATGGCGGAATCATTATTGCTCCGCGAGCGACGCGCGCATTAGCGAGTTCGAGGGGTTGGTCTGCTCAAGCTACTGGTGTCCTTGCGACACTGGCGCTGGTTCGGATGGCGGCGGTGGCGGTGGCGGTGGCGGCGGCATGTTTTCTGGCGATGGCATCGCATCATCGAGGATCTTGTTTTCTTCGGCGGTCAGATCATGAAGGCCTCCGTGCGGCGATTGGTCCCACGACAGATTCACTTTCGTGCCGCTGCTCGCATCGGCGGCTTCGATTTCCCCCGCGATCCGGTCGCCAGTGAGCGCCTTGATATTGATTTGAGGATGGCCCGGGACGTGCTGCGCAACCTTGCAATCGGTGACAACGGTCGACAATGCGAAATCAAAACCTTTCGATATGATCAACGTAATGACTTTGGCTCCGTGATCAACAAGATCGCAGCGGAAGTCCGCGAGATAGTCGCGCTTCCCGAATTTCGTTTCATCGAGTCGCACCGAATCCGGTTTGTCGGTGAATACGACGAAATTCGCTTCTTTCGTCGTCACGGCGAAGACGGACTTCATCGGCGTGGTCTTGCCGCCGCTTGTATACGTGCCGTCGTTTGCATCAGCAAATGCGAGCCCGCTCGTTGCGACCAGCAACAGTAGACCGGCCATCCATTGCTGCGTTCGTATCGCGAATCCTGCAACGCTCACTACTTCCAGTCGACGATGAATCGGCTTCATTTTGGGCTCCCAATCTTTGAATGACACGGCCGCCGCCGCGGGTCGGGCATTGCTGTCTCTCGCCCTTCAATACCGAATACGCCGGTTCCTGAAAGCGCCGGACAAAATTCTTGCGTCGGAAGCGCAGGAGGATGAACTACCTGTTTCAGGGCGCTTGCCGGGTAGCTGGAATTTTCCTGAGTCAGGTCAGCGACAAGTGGAATTTAAGACGTACGGTAGGCGAAGTAATGAGCGTTTTCGCTCTGAGGGATGTTTGTAGCCGCTTTAACCTACGCGATTAGGCGAGAATAACTGCACCAGTTCTGCTGTGATAGAGATGGTTGCGAATTAGGAACATCCTTCGAAACCCACATTGAAAATCTCGTCCGCTTGATCAACGTCATACGCCCCGATGTCGGCCGACGGATAGGGTAATCCAGGCGGCCCGGACATGCGGACGAACGGTCCGCCGCGTTGATCGTAAGCGTCGCCATTGGGATTAGATCCGTTATCGATTGCCGGGCTATGCCCCATGAGCGCATGGGTCTGCGTCGGTCCTCCATTGTTGGCCAAGCGCGCGAGCAACGGACATTTGCCTACCAGCGTGTCGGCGGGAATGTCAGCGTCCGTTGCGTAAATCAGGTTACGCGCACCGGTCAGCGGCACGCTGTTCGACGTCATCGATACGGTAAAGTCGAACGGCGCATTCGCTATGCCAACGGTATTGCCGGCAATGATCGTGCTATCGAGCGTAAAAGAATTTCCCGTGGGCCGTATGCCATCGACGGTCAAACCTGCAGAACCATAGGCGCTATTCGCCGCGGTGTTGAACGCAATCGTGGAATTGGCAATCGATATTCTGGACGCCGCGATATATAAGCCACCGACTGACGCCGCCGCCGAATTTCCGGAAATTGTACTTTCTTCGATGTCCACGCCTTCCTGATAAGAAGTGATGCTAACTCCGCCGATAACGCCATTGGCGGAGTTGCCGGAAATCGTGGAATAACTGATCAGCGAGTCGGTACCCGAAAAATCATCCTGTGTCACCGTGACCGCGCCCGCTTCTCCTCGCGCATGACCGCCACTGCCAGCCGTGTTACGCGCGATCGATGATTGAAACGATGAAAATGGCCGTTCGTATACACCGCTCCGCCGAACGCTTCTGATCTTCGACGCCGTTCGCTGAATTTCCAGAAAGAGTGCTGGTGAGGAGCGTGACTCCGCCGATGGCAAACAGCGCGCCGCCCTTCGCGGTGAACAACGGCGCGGTGGCGTAAGCATCGCAGTACTCCATCGTGACGTGA
>CAZZYA010000300.1:0-3383 GCA_964658115.1 uncultured Rudaea sp.
ACAACGGGAAAGTCTGTCCGGCGCTGATCCGCTTCACACCGGATCGGCTTTTCGATGGCGTATTCGACGGAGCGGCAGGACTCGTCTGTCCCAATTCATCGGCTGCTTCTCCACATTCCACTAACGCGCAAACCCCGTCGTCCTGCTATAAACCTCCCATGGATAGGGATGCCCTAAACGCCCGCTGCATACGCGGCCTGGTCAGGCTTGCGCCGCTCGTGGCAGCGCTCGGTTGGCAAACTGTGTTTGCCGCGCATCTCGAATTGCAAATCGACGGTGTCGAAGGCCCGCTGCGCGATGCCGTCGTCGCTGCCGCCGGAATGCAGGAATACGCCACGCGCGACATCACCGCCGCGCAGGCGCGCCGTTTGTACGAGCGCGCGCCGAAACAGATCGCCGCCGCGCTGGAACCTTACGGCTATTACAACGCCACCGCCGACGGCGAATTCAAGGATGCGGCGAACGGGGATTATGTCTCCGTCGTCCACGTGCATCTTGGCGAGCCGACGGTGGTTTCGGATTTCGCCGTCGTCGTGCCCGATCCGGCGCGCGACGAAAAAATCGTGCGCAAGGCGCTCGCGACGTTCTATCCGAAAAAAGGCGATCGCCTCGATCACGCCGCGTACGAAAAAAGCAAGGCTGCCGTGCAGGCATCGCTGCTCGCCAGCGGATATCTCGATGCAAAACTGACGACGAAAACCGTCGAGGTTTCGCGCGGCGAAAAGCGCGCGTCGTTGCATTTGGCGTGGGATGTTGGTCAGCGCTATCGCTACGGCAAGACGACGTTCGAGGGCAGTCAGTTCTACGACGAATTTCTCGACCGCTACGTGCCGTGGCACGAAGGCGATTTCTATTCGCAAGACGATCTTCTTAAACTGCAGCAGCAACTGATCGACGCGGATTACTTCGCCGTCGTCGAGGTGCAGCCGGAGACGGACCTGGCGCGCGACGGCGTCGTGCCGATCCACGTCACGCTCGGACCCGCCAAACGCAATGTATATACCGCCGGCATATTCATCGATACCGACATCGGCTTCGGCGTGCGCGGCGGATTGCAGCGGCGCTGGCTCAACGATCGCGGACACAAACTGAAAGTCGATGTGCAGGTCGCGCAAAAACTGAAGACAGCATCGGTCGTCTATTCGATTCCGCTGCCCGGGCCGAACAACCGTAGCTACAACTTCGGCGTGAACTATCTCGACGAGAATACCGACACGACCATCTCGCACACCGAATCGCTCGTCGCGAACGAAACGCGACAATGGATGGGTTTCACGCGCACGCTCGGCCTGCATCTGCTCACCGGCACGTTCGATATTCTCGATCCCAACGGAAACATCGCACTCGAGGAACACGGCAATACCACACTGCTGTATCCCGAACTCGTGCTCGAACGAAAACGCGCCGACGATCCTCTGTTCGTGCGCGACGGCTATTCGCTGACACTCACTGCGCGCGGCGGACCGCAACTGATTTCGGCCACCGACTTCACGCAAGTGCGCGCCGACGGCAAGTACATCAAAGGCATCGGCAGCAATCAGCGCGTGATTTTTCGCGCGTCGCTCGGGGCGACGCAGGTCGGCGATTTCGACAAGCTGCCGCCCGAGTTGCGTTTCTTCGCCGGCGGCGACCGTTCGATCCGCGGCTATTCGTATCAAACCATCGGTCCACAAAACGCCGACGGACTCATCATCGGCGGCGAAGATCTGATCGTCGGCAGCGCGGAGTACGAATACTACTTTTCCCACAATTGGGGCATCGCCGTATTCACCGATGCGGGCGACGCGTTCACCGGATTTTCGACCTATAAAACGCACATCGGCAGCGGCCTCGGCCTGCGCTGGCGTTCTCCGGTCGGTATGGTGCGCGTCGATCTCGGCACGCCGATCCACGATCCGGAAGGTCGCTCCGGCGTGCAACTGCACCTGACCATAGGACCCGACCTATGAGGAAATGGTTGAAATGGATCGGGTTCGGCTTCGCGATTCTCGTCGTCGCGATTGCCGCGTTGCTGACATGGCTGCTCGAAGCCGAATCCGGCGCACGCTTTGCGCTGGAGCGCGTGAAATCCGCGCTTGCGAACAAATTGTCCGTCGAACAGGCGCACGGTGCGCTGGCGAGTCCGCTGACGCTGGAAGGATTGCGCTATCGCGATCCGGAATCCGGCATCGACATCCGGATAAAAAGTGTAAAAGTGGAATATGCGCTGTCCGGACTGTTTTCGCGGACGCTGCACGTGAGCGATCTGCACGTTTCCGGCGTCGACGTATCACTGACCACGACGCCGGCAAGAGGTCCCGTCGCGCCGCCTCCATCGATGCAAACCGTGCTGACGCCGCCGCTGTCGATCCTGCTCGATCGCGCGAACGTCGCATCGATCGCGATCGATCAGGACGGTAAATCCGTGTTCGTCGCCGACTCACTCGATCTGGCGGCAACATGGACCGCATCGGCGCTGCAACTGCAGAAACTCGTCCTGCGCGCGCCGGACGGCAATGCCGATCTCACTGCCGGCATAACGTCATACACGGATTTGCGCGGATCGGCGAAAGGCACGTTCGACTGGAAAATTCAGCCCGATCAACGCGTCGCCGGATCGCTCGATGCCGACAACGACGGCAAGAACGCGCTCGTGGTTCTGCAGCTCACGCAACCGACGACCGTGTCGCTCAACGGCACCGTCGCCATGCACGACGACGCGCGGCCGTGGACCGCGACGCTGCACGTTCCGAAATTCGATCCGCGCGTGCTCACCGGCAACGACACGCTGCAAACGGTCGCGCTTGATCTCACCGGCAATGGCGACCGTTCGCACGGAAATGTCACCGCGACGCTCGGTCTCAACACGCACTCGGTCGCGCTCGATCCACTGCAATACACGATCGACGGGAAGAAACTGACGATCGATGCCGTGCGCATCCATTCGCCGGAAGCGCAAGGCGCGCTCGCGGCCAAAGGCTTCGTGCAACTCGACGCGAATCCGATCGCGGGCGACGTATCGCTCGATTGGAGCGATGTCGAATTACCCGCCGACCTCGTCGGCCAGCCGCTCGCCACGCACGGCACGTTGCACGCGAGCGGCAGCGCCACGAAATTCAACGCGACGGGCGACTTCTCGCTCGGGCCGCCAGGAAAGCTCGCCGATATTTCGCTCGCCATCGACGGCACACAGCAGGCAATCGAATTACATCACCTCGCGCTGAAGCAGCCGAAAGGTGATTTGACCGTTTCCGGAAACCTGCAGTTGCAGCCGCAGGTGCAATGGCGCCTGCAGTCGACCGCACATCATTTCGATCCGGGCGCTTTCGCGAAAGACTGGCCGGGCTCGATCGATCTCGCTCTGTCCACAAATGGAAAAGTGGAAAAAGACGGTCCGGCCGGCG
>CAZZYA010000301.1:0-3352 GCA_964658115.1 uncultured Rudaea sp.
CCCGCTGAAGTCGCTCGCCGACATGATCAAGGGCAAGCAAGGTCGCTTCCGTCAGAACCTGCTCGGCAAGCGCGTCGATTACTCCGGCCGTTCCGTGATCGTGGTCGGTCCGACGCTGAAGCTGCACGAGTGCGGTCTCCCGAAGAAGATGGCGCTGGAACTGTTCAAGCCCTTCATCTTCTCCAAGCTGCAGCGCCGTGGTCTCGCCACGACGATCAAGGCGGCGAAGAAGAAAGTCGAAAGCGAAAGCCCGGAAGTGTGGGACATCCTCGAGGAAGTCATCCGCGAGCATCCCGTGCTGCTCAACCGTGCGCCGACGCTGCATCGTCTCGGCATCCAGGCGTTCGAGCCAGTGCTGATCGAAGGCAAGGCGATCCAGTTGCATCCGCTGGTCTGTACCGCGTTCAACGCGGACTTCGACGGTGACCAGATGGCAGTCCACGTGCCGCTGTCGCTCGAAGCGCAGCTGGAAGCGCGTGCGTTGATGATGTCGTCGAACAACATCCTCTCGCCCGCCAACGGCGATCCGATCATCGTGCCGACGCAGGACGTCGTGCTCGGCCTGTACTACATGACGCGCGAACTGGTGAATGTGAAAGGCGAAGGCATGGTATTCGCCAACACCGCCGAAGTGCATCGCGCGTACGACAATCGCGTCGTCGACCTGCACGCCAAGGTCAAGGTGCGCATCAAGGAAGTCGAGATCGACGAGAAGACCAAAGAACGTCATGAGAAGACGACCATCATCGATACGACCGTCGGTCGTGCGCTGCTGTCGGAAATCATGCCGGTCGGTCTGCCGTTCGCACTCATCAACAGCGAGCTGACCAAGAAAGCCATCTCGCGCCTGATCAACGCGTGCTATCGCAGCCTTGGTTTGAAGGACACCGTCGTCTTCGCCGACCAGCTGATGTACACGGGCTTCCATTACGCCACGCGCGCCGGCATTTCCATCGGCATCGACGACATGAAGATCCCGGGCGAGAAGCGCGCGATCCTCGAAGTCGCCGAAAAAGACGTGACCGAAATCCAGGAGCAGTTCGCTTCGGGTCTGGTTACCGCGGGCGAGCGTTACAACAAGGTCGTCGACATCTGGTCGCGCACGAACGAGCAGGTGGCCGGCGCGATGATGAAAGGCATCGGCGTCGACAAGGTGAAAACCGCCAAGGGCGAAACGATCGAACAGAAGTCGATGAATTCGCTGTTCATCATGGCCGACTCCGGCGCGCGTGGTAGCGCGGCGCAGATTCGTCAGCTCGCCGGCATGCGCGGACTGATGGCGCGTCCGGACGGTTCGATCATCGAGACGCCGATCAAGGCCAACTTCCGCGAAGGCCTCGACGTGCTGCAGTACTTCAACTCCACCCACGGTGCTCGTAAGGGTCTCGCCGACACCGCGTTGAAAACCGCGAACTCGGGCTACCTCACGCGTCGTCTCGTCGACGTGGCGCAAGACGTTGTCATCACGATTCCCGATTGCGGCACCATGAACGGTCTCACCATGACGCCGATCGTCGAAGGCGGCGATGTCGTCGAACCGTTGCGCGATCGCGTGCTCGGTCGCATCGTTGCGTCCGACGTGTATGCGCCGGGCAACGAAGACGAACCGATCGCTGTGCGCAATACGCTGCTCGACGAAAAAATGGTCGAGCGGTTTGAACAGGTCAGTGTGCAGCAGATCATGGTGCGTTCGCCGATCACGTGCGAATCGACATTCGGCGTGTGCGCGCACTGCTACGGTCGCGATCTGGCGCGCGGACATCTGGTCAACATGGGCGAAGCGGTCGGCGTCATCGCCGCGCAGTCCATCGGCGAACCGGGCACGCAGTTGACGATGCGCACGTTCCACATCGGTGGTGCCGCTTCGCGTGCTGCCGCCGTGGACAACGTGCAGGTGAAAACCGCCGGCTCGTTGAAGTTCAACAACCTCAAGACCGTGCACCACAACCAGGGTCATCTGGTTGCCGTGTCGCGCTCGGGCGAACTGTCCGTGATGGACGCGCATGGCCGCGAGCGTGAGCGCTACAAGGTGCCCTACGGCGCCACGATTTCCGTCAAGGATGGCGCGCCCATCCGCGCCGGACAGATCGTCGCCAACTGGGATCCGCATACGCATCCGATCGTTTCGGAAGTCGCTGGACGCGTGCGCTTCATCGATTTCATCGATGGCGTCACCGTGCAGCAGCAGACGGATGATCTGACCGGTCTGGAATCCAACGTCGTCACCGACCCGAAGCGTCGCGGCACGCAAGCGAAAGATCTGCGTCCGACCGTGCGCCTCGAAGACAAGAAGGGCAAGGAACTCAAACTGCCGGGCACCGATATTCCCGCGCAGTACTTCCTGCCGGCCGGCGCGATCATCTCGCTGCAGGACGGTGTTGAAGTGGGCGTGGGTGACGTCGTCGCCCGCATCCCGCAGGAAACTTCGAAGACGCGCGATATCACCGGCGGTCTGCCGCGCGTTGCCGACTTGTTCGAAGCGCGCAAACCGAAGGAACCGGCGATTCTTGCCGAAGTCTCCGGCATCGTCAGCTTCGGCAAGGACACCAAGGGCAAACAGCGTCTGATCATCAAGGATGCCGACGGCACCGAGCACGAAGAGCTGATTCCGAAATGGCGTCAGGTCATCGTGTTCGAAGGCGAACATGTGGAGAAAGGCGAGACCGTCGTCGACGGCGAACCCAATCCGCATGACATCCTGCGCTTGCTCGGCGTCGAGCCGCTCGCCGCGTACCTCGTCAAGGAAATCCAGGACGTGTACCGCCTGCAAGGTGTGCGCATCAACGACAAGCACATCGAAGCCATCATCCGTCAGATGTTGCGCAAGGTGGAAATCGACGTTCCGGGCGACACGCGTTACCTGCGTGGCGAACAGGCCGATCGCATCCGTGTTATCGAGGAAAACAACCGCACGAAATCGCGTGACGAAACGCCGGCGGATTACACCCCGATTCTGCTCGGCATCACCAAGGCGTCGCTCGCGACCGAGTCGTTCATCTCGGCGGCCTCGTTCCAGGAAACCACGCGCGTGCTCACGGAAGCGGCGGTTCGCGGCACCCGCGATACGTTGCGCGGTCTGAAGGAAAACGTGATCGTCGGACGCTTGATCCCGGCGGGCACCGGCCTCGCTTACCACAGCAAGCGTCGTCAGAAAGAAGGCGCGCTCAGCGATTCGGATCTCGAAACACTTCGCGGCGGTGCGGCGACGGAGTTCGTCAGCGATACAGTCGGCGAATAACCACTTCCGAAAGCGTTAAAAAAATATCGGGCCGCGCAAGCGGCCCTTTTTTTGTGCGAAGATTCACTCATTCATCCACGATAAAAATCCCCGCATCTTGTAAACGCCGATGGC
>CAZZYA010000302.1:0-3352 GCA_964658115.1 uncultured Rudaea sp.
GGTAATCGGACCGTTGTCGCTGAGTACGGCGTTGCCGCGCGACGTGGTGAGTTGCCCGTTTTCGGTGACACGCAAATCGCCGGCGCGTGTGTAGGCTTCCGCGCCGGCGCTGTCCTGCACCGCGATCCAGGTGTCGGGTTTGAGCGCGATGTCGAGTGGATTGTCGGTGCTATTGACGGTGCCCGGACGCGCGTCGAATCCGGGCGATTGCAGCTGCACATCGACGCGCGTGCGCAGACCAGGTCCCGAAATCGCGTACGGGGTAGTCATCGCCAGCATCTGTTTGAAGCCGGTCGAATCGGAATTGGCGAGATTCTCCGCGACCACCGACTGGGCGCGTAGCGTCGCGCTGGCGCCCGTCATTGCCGTATAGATGCCGTTATCCATGACTCACTCCGCTCCGCTTATCGTCAGCGCATCTGGATAATGGTTTGCGTGATAGCGTCGGACGTCTGGATGACCTGCGCGTTCGCCTGATAATTACGCTGCGCGCTGATCATGTTGACGAGCTGCGCGGTCAGATCGACGTTCGATTCTTCCAGCGCACCCGACTGGATATCCCCGAATGCCGAGGTGCCCGCCGAACCGCGTAACGGCTGGCCGGACTGTGCCGTTTCGACCCAGTCGTTGCCGCCGATCTGTTGCAGACCTTGCGCGTTGGAAAAGTTGGTCAGCGCGACCTGGCCGAGCGCGGTCGATTGACCGTTGGTGTAGTTGGCGGTGATCACGCCGTTCGGATCGACGCTGACACCGGAAAGATTGCCGGTCGCGTAGCCATCCTGCGTGAGCGAATTGAGCGCGTATGAACTCGAATATTGTGTCGTGCCGCTGAGGTCGACCGAGATGGCCATCGGCGAAGCGCCGTCGGTCGGCGTGTACGGCGGCAGCGGCAAGATATCCGACGTCGGCGTCGTCAATTTGCCGGTGGCGTCGAACGCCAGCGAATCCGGCCCGCTGACCTGCGTGCCGTCGGTATACGTGTATACACTCCACTGGTTCGGCGTCGACGACTTCACGTAATAGAAGTTCGTCGTGTGCGCGACGCCGAGCGAATCGTACGTCGTCAGCGAGTTGGTCTCGTTGTAACTTTTCGGATCGGTTGGATCGAACGTCGTAACCGTCGGCGGATCGTCGGACGCCGGAAGATTCGCGCCGAGGCTGACCGTTCCGGTCGGATTCGGCGAACTTTCGGACGTGGCGAGCTGAAGATCGCTCAGCTTGCCGGTGTTGAACGTCGTACTGGATACGCCGCCGGTGACCGTCGTCGTCGCCGGGAAAACCTGCAGGCGATTGCCGGACGGATCGACCACGTAACCGCTCTTGTCCACGCCGAAGTTACCGGCGCGCGAGTAGACGGTCGACCCGTTCGCCGACAGCGTGAAAAATCCCGAACCCGAAATCGCGAGATCGAGATTGTTGCCGGTTGAATTGATGTCGCCTTGCGCGAACTGCTGCGCGACGGAAGCGACTTTGACGCCGGTGCCGATCGCGTTGCTGGCCAAACCATAGGGCGAGACCGGAAAAATATCGGCGAATTCCGCGCGCGAGAACTTGAAGCCCACGGTGCTGGCGTTGGCGATGTTGTTGGCCGTCGTGTTGAGATCGGCCATCGCCGCGGCCAGGCCGGTCAAAGCGATTTCGAAAGCCATGAGAATACTCCTGGTTAGCTGATGCTTAAAATCTGGTCGAAGGTGACGGCATCGTGGCCTTCCAGATTCAGCACGATGCCCTGCGAGGTGAACGAAACGCTTTCGATCTTCGCGGCGATTTGCGTTTGCAGCGTGGTCGATCCGCTCGTCGCGGACATGGTGTACGTGCCCGCGGGCGCGACGGCGCCGGCGTCGGTGGTTCCGTCCCACGTGAAATCCACACTGCCTGCGGCGGCGGCTTTGTCGGTGAACGAGCGCACGACGTTGCCCGCGGAATCTTTCACGACGAAATTGACGTCACCTGGTGCGGTCGCGGTGACGGACCCGTTGACCTGTCCACCCGCGTCGAGTTGTGCGGTGTCGCTCTGTATATACGCGTCGTGCCCGACGAGACCGGCCACCTGCACCGATTCCTGCTGACCCATCAGTGACTGAATCCCCGACAGGCCGGTGTTGAGCTGCTGCACGCCTTGCAGGTTCGCGAATTGCGCGAGCTGCCCGAGGTATTGCGAGCTGTCCATCGGTTTGGTCGGATCCTGATCTTTCATTTGTTCGGTCATGAGCGTGAGGAACGCGTTCATGTCGAGCTGGTTGCCGCTCGATGGCGTGCTCGTGGTTTGCTGACCGAGGCCGAGCTGTTGAAAGATGCTCGTCGCGCTTGAACTGCCGGTTGCTGAGGTGGGGGTTGTCATTAAAAGTGTCCGATAGGAAATTAGTTGCCGAGATTCAACGTCGAGAGCGCGAGTTCTTTCGCGGTGTTGAGCACCTCGACGTTGTCCTGATAAGCGCGCGCCGACGAAATCATGTTCACCATCTGCGCAACTGGATCGATGTCGGGCGCGTACACATAGCCCTGACCGTCGGCCAGCGGATTGCCGGGTTCGTAGCGTTTGACCGGTGGCGTGTCCTGTTCGACGACGCCGTCGGTACGCACGCCGGCTAGACCGCGACCGGGTTCGCCGGTGGTCTGCGCCGAGAAGATCACTTCGCGCGGTTTGTATACATTTGAAGGATCACCGCTGACGTCGTTGACGTTGGCGAGATTGCTCGCGACGGTGTTGAGTCGCGTCGATTGCGCGGCCAGCGCGGAGCCGGCGATATCGAAGATGCCGAGATCGCTCATGTCAGGATCCCGTGATAGCGGTCATGAGCGTATGCGCCCGCGACGTGATGAATTGAAGACTCGCCTTGTATTCGAGCGCGGCGCGGGCGAACGCGGCGTGCTCGTAGTCGCTGTCGACGGTGTTGCCGTCGAGACTCGGCTGCAGCGGAATGCGGTATTTGAGCGCGGTGGCCGCCGGATCCGCTTGCGTCGAAATCGTGACTGAAGTTTTTCCGTCCGCGGTCGATTCCTTGGTTACGTTCGCCGCGTTCGTCGCATCGGTGAGCGCTTGCGCGAAATCGATGTCGCGCGCCTGATAGTTCGGCGTATCCGCATTGGCAAGATTCGACGCAAGCACGTCTAGGCGCGCTTCGCGAAGGCGCAATGCTGCGGCATGAATGCCAAAAAGATTGTTGGATGTATCCACGCGCGGACTCTCCGGCGAAAGACTTGATGGGGATCGAGGCAAGGCGTGTGCCGGGCGGATTCTTGACGCTGGCTGGCTGCTTGCTATTTCAACGAGGGTGGATCGTTGGTGTTGGAGAGAAAGAGCTTCCGCTCGGGACGAGCGGGTAACTTTTTGTCCGGTGACAAAAAGTCA
>CAZZYA010000303.1:0-3349 GCA_964658115.1 uncultured Rudaea sp.
CAATGGTTCCCACGTTCACGTGCGGCTTGGTGCGTTCGAATTTACCCTTTGCCATTGCAATCTACCTTTCGATAAGTTGTGTAATTAGGGCTGGAAGATGGGGACGCCGCGCCGAAAATCGAGAACCGGCAGCAGCGACCTTGAAGCGTGGTGCTCACTATTGGAATCGAACCAACGACCTCCTCCTTACCAAGGAGGTGCTCTACCGACTGAGCTAAGTGAGCGAAAAAGTTTTCAAAAAACAGGTTTTGTTGAAGCGCTCAATGGAGCGGGAGACGGGAATCGAACCCGCACTAGTAGCTTGGAAGGCTACAGTTCTACCATTGAACTACTCCCGCCCTGGCAGCTAACCGCCGAAGGCTTGAGACCTAACCAACCTCCGTCACACGCGTTCGTAAAGCCGAGAATCCGAAACGAAAAGCAAAATTTTGTTGGTGGAGGGAGGTGGATTCGAACCACCGAAGGCATGAGCCAGCAGATTTACAGTCTGCCCCCGTTGGCCGCTTGGGTATCCCTCCGCACAGAGCCGCCTATTGTCTGTTCTGGAGGGGCGGGGTGTCAAGGCGGCATGGAACGTGCTAAAGAGCAGCCCCCGTCTACGCAAGTATCCTGCGCGCGGACGGCCTACGGTTGCTTGATACGCGTCGTCTGCACGTTGACGATGTGCCACGCCCCGCCTTCTTTCACGTAAGTGTCCGTGAACCGGTAGTGCGTCGTGAATGGCTTGCTGCCTTGCATGCCGTGCATATTAGTGACGCCATTAATGAGCGCCGTGCTGCCGTAGATACGAATTTTGAATTCGTCGACCGTATAGGGCTCGATCGCGATATCGGACGACGTCAGATCGTTGACGAATTGAGTCTTGTCCGACGTCCCGCCGCTGCTGTCGATCATGAAAAACGATTCGGACATGTTGTCCGCGATTGCTTTGCGATCTTTCTTGACGATCGCGACGTCCCAAGCGTCCGCTTGTTTCTTCAGTGCGGCAGCCAACTTCGTATCGGTATCCTGCGCGAAGACCAGAACTGCCGGAATCGCAAGCATCAGACCGAAAAAAGTTTTTCGCATAAAGGGCTCCTGAAAATTGGATATGGCTACGACGTCACGACAGATGCGCAGCGTCGCGATAACGCGCGATTTCCTGCGCGATGTTCTTGTCCAAATCCATAAGTTTCTGCGCGTATTCGGCGAGCGCTTTGTCGTCGGCCGTCTGCGGTTCCCAACTTGGCGCCGCCGTCGGCTTGCCGTTTTCATCGGTCGCGACCATCACGATAACGCAATGCGTCGCCAGCGTATCGATGCCCGTTTCCAGATCGCGCGCGATGACGTCGACGCAGAAATGCATGCTCGACGTGCCGGTGTAGATGAGTTGGCAATGTACCGTCACCAGATTGCCGATCAGAATGGGATGAACGAAGCGGATGCCCCCGACGGCGACGGTCACGCAATATTTCCCGCTCCAGCCAACCGCGCACGCGTAGCCGGCCTGGTCGATCCACTTCATCACCATGCCGCCGTGGACCTTGCCGCCGAAGTTCACATCGGTCGGCTGCGCGAGGAAACAGAATTTCACTTCACGATCGGTGCCGGGCATGGCGCTGCTTCCTTGAAGGTTATGCGTCAGACGTTGAAGCGGAAGTGTAGAACGTCGCCTTCTTTCACAATGTATTCCTTGCCTTCCAGACGCAGCCGGCCGGCGTCTTTCGAGCCGGATTCGCCTTTGTATTTGATGAAATCATCGAAGCCGATCGTTTCGGCGCGAATGAAACCGCGTTCAAAATCGGTATGGATAACGCCGGCGGCCTGCGGCGCTGTCGCGCCTTTCTTGACGGTCCATGCGCGCACTTCTTTTTCCCCGGCGGTGAAATACGTCTGCAGTCCGAGAAGCATATAGGCGGCATAGATAACGCGATTCAGGCCGGGCTCTGTCAGGCCCATGTCCGCGAGGAACGCATCGCGATCCGCATCGTCGAGCTGCGCAAGTTCTTCTTCGATGGCGGCGCAAACGGGCACCACCTGCGCGCCTTCGGTTTCGGCGCGTTTGCGCACGACCTCGAGGAACGGATTGTTCGTAAAACCGTCTTCCTTCACATTGGCGATGTACATCAGCGGCTTGAGCGTGAGCAGGAAAAGATCGCGTACGAGCGCTTTTTCGTCGTCGTCGAGACCAAGCGAGCGCGCCGATTTTCCTTCGTTCAAGCCGGACGCGAGTTTTTGCAGCACGGGACGTTTCGCCAACGCTTCCTTGTCATTCGCCTTGGCGGCGCGCTCGACACGATTGAGTGCTTTCTCGACGGAATCCAAGTCGGCGAGCGCCAGTTCGGTGTCGATCGTTTCGATATCCGAAATCGGATCGATCTTGCCCGACACGTGCACGATGTCGGTATTCTCGAAACAGCGCACGACGTGCGCGATCGCGTCCACTTCGCGAATGTGCGCGAGAAATTTGTTGCCCAGGCCCTCGCCTTTCGACGCACCAGCAACCAGGCCGGCGATGTCGACGAATTCGACCGCCGTCGCGATAATCTTCTGCGGCTTCACGATATCGGAAAGCTGCTGCAAGCGCGGATCCGGCACCGGCACCACGCCGATGTTCGGATCGATCGTGCAGAACGGAAAATTCGCCGCGGCGATGCCCGCCTTTGTCAGCGCATTGAAGAGCGTCGACTTGCCGACGTTCGGCAGTCCCACGATGCCGCATTTGATTCCCATTCAAATCTCCGATCGCACACTCATTCGGTGTGCAGTTGTTTCATTGCGTTGTTGAATTTTCCGTCGACGGCGAATGGCAACACGTCCAGCGATCGCGCAATGGCATCGATGATCGCCTGCTCGTCCGCCACGCTCGGCCGGCCGAGCACCCACGAAAGTACTTTGTCTTTGTGTCCGGGATGACCGATTCCAATTCGCAACCGATGAAAGCGCGCGTGACCGAGCATGGCGATAATGTCGCGGAGTCCGTTCTGGCCGCCGTGGCCACCGTCGAATTTCAGACGGGCCGTGCCCGGCGGCAAATCCAGATCGTCGTGCGCGATCAGACATTCTTGCGGGTCGATCTTCCAAAACTGAAGCGCCGCCTGCACCGCGCGGCCGCTGTTGTTCATGTATGTCGTCGGTTTGAAAATCAGCAATGAACGGCCGGCGAAATTTATCTTCGCCGACGCGCCATGCAATTTGGATTCGACGCCAAATCGCGCACTCTCACGTTGCGCCAGCGCATCGATGAACCAGAAACCCGCGTTGTGACGCGTGCGCAAATGTTCGGCCCCGGGATTGCCGAGGCCGATGACGATACGCAGTCCAGCCATGTCCGACGGACTCGAGCGATCGCCGCGAACCGGCGGCGATC
>CAZZYA010000304.1:0-3319 GCA_964658115.1 uncultured Rudaea sp.
AAACGTCGCCGCGATCAAACGTGGCGCGCTTGACGCCAAAGGAGACATCGTCGTTTTCATGGACGCCGATGGGCAACACGATCCAGCGGACATCGATCGCCTGCTCCGCCGATTGAACGAGGGTTACGACATGGTCGTTGGTGCGCGGAACTGGTCCGGTCAGGCGGGGGTAGGGCGCGGCATGGCAAACACCGTGTATAACTGGCTTGCCAGCTGGATGACGGGATTTCCGATTCGCGATCTGACATCGGGTTTTCGCGTCGTCCGCGCCCAGAAATTTCGCGAGTTCATTCATCTGCTGCCCAACGGATTTTCCTATCCGACAACTAGCACAATGGCGTTCTTCCGCAGCGCCTACGCAGTGGCGTATGAACCGATTGCGGTGCATCAACGCGTCGGCAAAAGCCACATTCGAGTCTTGCGCGACGGCGTACGCTTTCTTCTTATCATTTTCAAAATTGCGACATTGTATTCGCCACTGAAGCTGTTCGCGCCGGTCAGTTTGGCGTTCTTTGCGCTAGGTGTAGCGAACTACGCTTACACGTTCCTACAAATGCATCGTCTCACCAACATGAGCGTTCTGCTCTTCAGTGCGTCGGTCATCGTTTTTCTCATCGGACTGATTTCCGAGCAAATCACGAATCTGATCTACAGAAGATGAGCGATCCGCGGACGAAATGCTGTCGGGGGCAATTACGCTCACTAAAGTTCGAAAGGCAGTCGTGCGTATATTGATAGACATTTCCCATCCTGCGCACGCTCATTTTTTCCGTAGACCAATTGCGATTCTGCAAGAGCGCGGTCATTCCGTTTTGATCACGAGCCGGCGCAAGGAAATCGCCGGCGAACTGTTGGATGCGTTCGGTTTGGTACACCAGGTCTTGTCGGGCGAGGGCGGCGCGGGCGGACTACTTGGCGAGCTTGTGCTGCGGGATTATCGTTTGATGCGCATCGCGAGGAAGTGGCGTCCTGATGTGATGGCCGCCATCGGCGGGATATTCATTGCGCATGCTGGCGTGCTAGCTCGGACGCAGTCCCTGGTCTTTTACGACACCGAAAATGCCAAGCTTCAGAATCTTCTGACTTACCCATTCGCAACGCGCGTGATCGTTCCGCGATGCTACACGGCATGGACGCCACGTTCGCGCACGTTGCGCTATCCGGGCTATCACGAATTGTCGTATTTGCGCCCGCCGTATTTTTCTGCGGATCGTCGGATCGCAGAAGCCAATGGCTTAGCAATGGATCGACCTACCTTTCTCGTGCGGCTAGTCTCGTGGAAGGCGAATCACGACGTCGGCGAACGAGGCCTTTCTAGCGATGTGGTACGAGGTGTCGTCAAACAATTGGGAAGGCGCGGAAAGGTCATGATTTCGTCGGAGTCTCCGTTGCCTGGCGATCTTGCGGAACATCGTTATACCGGCCAATCGGCGGCTATCCATCACGTTATGGGTCACTGCGCGGGGTTTTTTGGGGAGAGCGCGACGATGGCTTCCGAATGCGCTGTGCTGGGCGTACCCGCTGTATATGCGGCGACCACGGGCCGCGGGTATACGGACGAGCAAGAGAAGCGTTACGGCTTAGTGCGGAATGTGCGCGAACTGGAAGGCGATGCGATCGATGCTTCGTTAGATTGGCTCGTTTCGTTTCCAGCGCGCAAGGGTGAACTTCTTCGCCAACGGCTTCTGGACGATACGTGCGACGTCGCGAATTTCATCGTGACCACGATCGAAACGCGCGGCGAAATTTCCTCACCGTCAGGAACGTCTTGATGTGCGGGATTGGTGGATGGTTCTCGCGAGCACCGCGCACCGACCGGGGCGATAGCGCATTGACCGGGCTTGTCGATGCACTCAAGCATCGCGGACCGGATGGCATCGCCACGCTCGAGATCGATCATGTCGGATTCGCACACGCGCGACTCGCCATGGTGGACCTTGCTACGGGCGATCAACCGATGTGGAGCGCGGATCATCGCTGCGTAATCGTGTTCAACGGTGAAATCTATAACTACCGCGAGCTCCGCGCGCACTACGAAGCGAGCGGCATTACATTCACGACGCGATCCGATACCGAAGTCATTCTTGTCGCGTACGAACGCGAAGGCGTTGCCGGTTTCGGAAGACTGCGCGGAATGTTCGCTTTCGCGATTTGGGACACCACGCAACGTCGCGGCTTGCTTGTCCGCGATACGTTGGGTATCAAACCTCTTTTTTATCGACTCGATAACAATGGGCGTCTCTCTTTCGCGTCCGAAGCAAAAGGCTTGCTGGCGTTGACGAGCGAACGCCCGAAACTCGATGTGGGTACGCTGCATTTACTTCTCAATTTTCGCTACGTGCCCGGTAACGGAACGCTTTTTCAGGAAATTCGTCAGCTTGCGCCGGGCGAATATTTCGAGTGGCGCGTGGAAGGCAATCCTCTTCGCGGTCGCTTCGAGTGTGCACTGAAAGCCGCCGACCGCGATCTCGATGATGTACTGACAGATTCGGTTCGCAGCCATCTGATTGCCGATGTCCCGATTGGTTGCTATCTCTCCGGAGGTATCGATTCCGGGTTGATCGCAGCGCTGACCAATATAAACGGAGCTCAAGTACCAACGTTCACGTTGGCGGTCGGCGACGATCCCGCCGAAGCACGCAACGCCGCCGAAACAGCGCGAATTCTGCGGTTAGTGAACACGCAGGCGGAGCTCGAGGATGACGAACTCCATCGATTGCCGCGGATGTTGTGGCATCTCGAAACACCGAAAGTGAATGCTTTGCAGCTATTTCGCGTCGCCGAACTGGCGCGCACGCAAGTAAAAGCGGCTTTATCAGGTGTGGGCGGCGACGAACTGTTCGCTGGTTACAACGCGCATCGAATTTTTAACCTGTGCGCGAAGCTGCCGCCGAAGGCATCGCATGCGACGGCCAATGCGCTTCATCGATTGTTGCCTGCCTCGCCGATGCTTTTCGGAGAGCGTGATCGTGCCATGCAAATGGGTCGCGCGATAGGCGACTGGCCTCAAGTGTATGCGCTGCTGCGCAACATCTGGGATTCGCCTACTCTGCGCGGCTGGCTTTACGGTCCGCGGATGCTCGATTCACTACTGCCAAATGCACTCGACTATGTGCGCGAGAACTGGCCCACGGAGAAGTCCCCGCTCGACGCGATGTTGCAATTCGAATGGGAGAATAAGATGGTCAACGATCTGCTTTGGCAGGAAGATCGGGCCAGCATGGCGGCGGGCCTTGAAGTCCGCGTACCGTTCGTCGACGCAGTAGTCAAGAACGCCGTCGACAAACTTGGACGAGCTCGGACGGGAAAAGCTTTATTG
>CAZZYA010000305.1:0-3318 GCA_964658115.1 uncultured Rudaea sp.
GGAACTCGCCGTATTCGAACCTGCCGTATTCGAACTCGTAGAATTGCTGGAACTGCTTGCGGAATTGCCAGGTGCGCCGCTCGTACCGGCTGATCCCGCGCTGCCGCCCTTCGATTGCGCGAAGGAAGCGGCAGCGACGGAGCCAATCAGTAATGCGGCGATGGTTTTAGAAAGAATGTTCATATCGCCTCCATGCTAATCACGTCGTCTTGCGAAGCCGTTCTTCAAAAGACGTGCGTGAACAAATAAACCAAAACGAGCAGGCTTGCCGGAACGCCGAGCAACCATGCGATGAAATACTTACCCATAAATCCTCCGTGATCGATAAGTGAATCGGTTGAACCGCGCGGTGATTAGCAAACGCTATGCCGCATCGCATACGCACCCTTTCGCAACCGTTGTTGCATCTATTCGCGCATCTCCCATGCAATTTGCAACTAGCGTGGCCGTACACTGTGCAGAATCGCGGAATGCATGCGGACAGCGGCGACCGGATCATCGTTTCGCCGTGGCACGCTTGCTGCTCCGACGACGCGTTCATGGAGGATGCGATGCTCGCGCATAATGGCGGTGCTCCGGCGCAAATTACGCCCGGCTATTTATCGCTCGGTTCGCTCGTATCGGCGGCGCCGGCACCGGCGCTCCTCGCTACGCTTCAGATGCTGCGGCCGCAATGGCATATCCGGCTTGTATCGATCGAATCGGTCGGCGTGCCGCGATATCAAGTCGAGATCGAAGACGACGCCACTCTGAAGGAAAATAGCCACATCGATATCTGGCTGCACATCAAAAGCGCGTTGATGGCGACATTTCCGGCAGATAAACCGAATGCGGTCACGGCGATTGATACTTGATCGTTGCGACATTGCCGTGAAGAATCCGGCATGAGCCAAATCTTCGGGCGACATTTCGATCTGGTGTTCCGGATCGCGGTGATCGGCACGATCGCGTTCATCGCCGGGCTCGTCGTCATCTGGCGCATTGCGATTGCACCAGCCATCGGCGCGCCGATCGAACAGCCGGTTCCCTTTAGTCACAAGCATCATGTCGGCGACGTCGGGCTGGATTGCCGCTATTGCCACAGCACGGTCGATTCAGGCGCGTATGCGGGCATGCCGGCGAGCGAAGTGTGCATGAATTGTCATTCGCAACTTTTCACTACATCGAGCGTGCTCGCGCCGGTGCGCGCCAGCGTACGCGACAACAAACCGCTGCTGTGGAACCGCGTTTACTCATTGCCTGACTTTGTATACTTCAACCACGCGATACACGTGAAAAACGGTGTGGACTGCGTGAACTGCCACGGCGATGTCGCGCGCATGCCGCTCACGTGGCAAGCGAGTTCGCTCGAAATGCGCTGGTGTTTGGATTGCCACCGCCATCCGCAATCGGCGATCAACACGGCGTCGAACACGACCACTAACCCTACGCTGCGTGACGCGGCGCAACTGACCGAGTGTTCGACATGCCACCGCTGAGCGACGCCGCCACCGAATCACGCCGCGATTTTCTGAAGGCGCTCGCGCTTTCGGTCGGTGGCGGTGCGCTCGTCGGCTGCGCGCGTCAGCCGGACGACCCGATCGTCCCCTCGGTCGCCGATCGTCCCGGCGAAGATGTGCCGGCGTTCTATGCGACCGCACTCGTGCGCGACGGTTACGCGGCCGGCGTGTTGGTGAAGACGCGCTACGGACATCCGATCAAGATCGAAGGCAATCCATCGCATCCGGCAAGTCTCGGTGGAACCGACATTTTTGCGCAGGCGAATATTTTTTCGCTGTGGAGCGGGGAACGTTCCAAAAGCGTGCAGCGGCGTGGCCGTCTTTCGAGTTGGCCAGCGTTCGGTGAGGAACTCGCGGTACGGCTGCAGGCGTCGCGCGACGGCGAGGGCGTGCGCATCCTAAGCGAACCCAGTACATCGCCCACCTTGCAACGCGTGAAGAAGCTATTCCTCGGTCATTATCCAGCCGCTGTCTGGCACACCTATCGTTCCTTGCCTCGCGACAATGTCTATACCGGTACGAAGCTCGCTTTCGGCGATGCGCTCGAACCACGCTTCGATTTCACACGTTGCGATGTGGTCGTCGCACTCGATTGCGATTTCCTGACCGAGCTTCCCGGCCGCGTGCGCTACGCGCGCGACTTCGCGATTCGACGCGGGCAAGCTGCACCGTCGCGGGTTTATAGTCTGGAGACGGCGCCCCACTCCGTCAGCATTCTGGCTGACCACCGCATAGCGCTCCGTCCAAACGACATCCACAACTTCGCCATCGCGCTGCTGGACGGTCTGGACAACCAATCTACGGATACTCCATTCGCGAAATGGCGTGAAGCGATCGCCGCCGATCTGAAGAACGCGCGCGGCCGCAGCGTCGTCGTCTGCGCCGATCATGCGCCACCGGAACTTCATGCCATCGTGCACGCCATCAATGCCAAGCTCGGCAACATCGGAACGACGGTTTCTCTCGTAGATCCACTGCTCGATGAAATTGATCAATTGGGTTCGCTGCACACGCTGACCGATGCGATGCGCGGCGGAGATGTCAAGACATTACTCATTCTAGGCGGCAATCCAGCGTACACCGCGCCATCCGACTTCGCGTTCGCCGACGCGCTCGACCGTGTCGCATGGAGCGCGCATCTTGCATGCGAGGACGACGAAACATCGTTGCGCTGCGATTGGCATCTTCCGTTTTCGCATGAATTGGAAACGTGGGGCGATGCCCGCGCCTTCGACGGCACCGCGTCGATCCAGCAACCGGCGATCGCACCATTACACGACAGCAGATCGGCTATCGAACTGCTAGCGATAGCGATGGGCGAATCGACGACGGGTCATGACCTCGTTCGCGAAAGCTGGCGCACGTTGTCGGACGACGCGTGGACGCAAGCGCTGCGCGACGGCGTGATCGCGAATTCATCGGCGTCGGCACGACAGGTATCGTTACGCGCACTCGATACGAAACCGATTTCTGCCGCGACGAACGACACGCTCGATTTTATTTTTCGCGCCGACTCCACCGTCGGCGACGGAAGCCACGCAGGAAATGCGTGGCTGCAGGAATTGCCGAAGCCATTCACGCATCTCACCTGGAGCAACGCCGCGCTAATCGGCACAGAGACAGCGAAACGATTGGGACTCGCCGACGAAGACATGAGTCGGCTGAGTGCAAACGGCGCCTCGATCGAGGCACCGGTCATTGTCCAAAGCGGACACGCCGAAAGCTGCATTACATTGCCGCTCGGTTATGGCCGCACGCGTGCCGGCGAAACCGCGTCAGGCATTGGCTTCGACGCAGGCGTCTTGCGCGTTTCCTCCGG
>CAZZYA010000306.1:0-3303 GCA_964658115.1 uncultured Rudaea sp.
GACTTTTTGCCGTTGAGCAAAAAGTTACCCGCTGCTTGCAGCGGAAGCTCTGCTCGAAACAAACAAAACGCACCGTCCGCTCACGAAAGTTACCCGCCGCTTGCAGCGTAAGCTTTGCTTTAACAACCAAAAATTCCAGACATAAAAAAACGCCGAGCTTTCCGCCCGGCGTCGAAGAACGTGAAGCTTGACGTGGAGTCTACTTAGGCTGCCGCGACCTTCGCCTGCGCGACATTCCATTGATTCACTTCGGCTGGTGGAACGCATTCCTTAAGCACGCGCAGCGTACGCATCAGCTGGCGGTGCAGGTTCTGGACTTCGCCGTACTGCGAGTCCTTCGTTTCGTGATAGGCCACCGTGAGCCACAGCGCGATGCCGCGCAGTTTCACCTGCGGATTATCGGACTTCACGCGGGACATGCCCACGTCGGTGCCGTTACCCCACGGTTGATAGCGCTGGCCTTGATCGCTGGTGCCGTACAGGTGCGGAAATTCGCACTTTGCCGCAGCGGCGAATTCGCGCATGGCAATGGCCGCGAGCTGACGGCGGTTGGCCAGCGGAAGATCGGCAATGGACTTCTCGATTTCGCGGAACTGGCGATTGAGCTGAATCGAGCGCGTAAGAGCGATGATACGAGTGACGATCCGCATGGTGACCTCTATTCGCGGCGCAACGGCCGCCTCGCAACTATAGCCGGATCATCGATGGACGCTTGCAAATTGCGTCACATTTCGACCCCCTGCGTCACATTCTGGAGTATCGCAAAGAAAATTGCGAGTATTTTTTTACCGCAGCGCTTCGTGCGTCTAACTCACTGATCGAATTAAACTTAACGACGAGAAGAACGGTTGGGAATCAGCTGATCCGGCCGATCGATTGGCCGACTTTCACGGCGGCTTCCGGAAGCAGATTAGGATCGAGCACAGCGACCGCCGGCGGAAGCAAAACGATGACAGTCGAACCCATGTTGAAGCGGCCGAGTTCATCGAAACGCGCAAGCCGGATCGTACGGTCGGACCAGGATTTCCGGTTAATCGACGTCGCATAGGGTGGAACCTCGACACCGCCCCAAACCGTTTCGATGCCCGACACGAGCATCGCGCCGACGAGGATCACGCTGAACGGCCCGTGTTCGCCATCGAAATGGCAGACCAATCGTTCGTTGCGGGAAAAAAGATTCGGCACGTCCTCCACCGTTCCCGGCGCGACGCTGAAGATGCGTCCGGGAATGTGCAGCGTTTCGCGCAGTGTCCCGGCGAGTGGCGCGTGCACGCGGTGATAGTCGCGCGGCGAGAGGTAAACGGTGATGAAGCGTCCGTCGCGAAACGATTGCGCTGTCTTTTTGTCGCCGATGAGTTCGGCAACCGAATAGTCGCGTCCCTTCGCTTGCAGGATGCGTCCGTCGAGGATCGCGCCAAGCTGGCTGATGCGCCCATCGGCTGGACATGCGATCGCCGCCGGATCGCTCGGCGCCGCGCGCGCGCCTGCCTTCAACGCCCGCGTGAAAAACGCATTGAAGGAAGGAAATGCGAGCGGATCGGTCTGCTCGGCTTCGCGCATGTCGACGTCATACTGTTTCACGACGGTCGCGATCAAAAAATTCTTCCACGGTCGCCATGTCCAGCGCGTACCCCAATAAACGAGTCGCGATAGAAATCCGTGTGGAAGCAAATATTGCAGTCGACTGGAAAGCCTCACGTCAGTGCGTGCTCTTCATCAGCGACTGCAGATCGACGCTCACGTCCTGCGCCGTAAAAGGCGGACGGAAAATACCGCGCAATTTCGCATCCGGATCGATGATGACGACCGAACCGCTGTGATCGACTTCGATGTTTCCATTCGCATCGGTTTCGCGCGTGTACAAAAGGCCCAAGCCGCGCGTGAGTCGCGTGAGTTCGACGTCGCTGCCGGTGGCGGCAATGAAATCCGGATTGAAAAACGAAACGTACTTCGCCAGCTTTTCGGGTGTGTCGCGCTGTGGATCCACCGAGATGAAATCGAAACGCGCATCGACGCGTTCGTCGCCGAGATCGCGCCAAACCTGCTTGAACATCGCGAGCGTCGTCGGACACACATCCGGGCAACTCGTGTAGCCGAAATAAACCGCATTCCAATGGCCGCGCCAGCTATCGAGTGTGAGCGGCCGACCGTTGGCTTGCGTAAGCGTGAAATCCGGAACGGCTCGCGGTGCGGGATACAGCACCGCGTTCTTCATCAATGCCATCGCGGGTGAACCGACGTAGCGCTGGCCGAGCCACAAACCGACGGCCACCGCGAATGCCGCGATGACGAAGAGCGTAATCGGAAGTTGTCGCGTCGGCGAATTCATCGCGCAATTATACCTGTGGGCTTGTCTTATACTTCGCCGTCTCGAACATCAATTGAAACATCCGAACGCGCATCGTGACTGCCGAACTCGAAACCATTGTCGACTTCATCCGCTACGGCGCGAGCCGTTTCGCTGCGGCCGGACTGACGTTCGGCCACAGTTACGACAACGCGATGGACGAAGCGACCCACGCCGTGTTGCAGACGTTGCATCTGCCGCACGATCTTTCGCCGGCTTACGGACAGGCGAAACTGACCGCATCCGAACGCAAGCGCGTGCTCGCGCTGATCGAACGCCGCGTGCGTGAGCGCAAACCGATCGCCTATCTCACCGGCGAAGCATGGTTTGCGGGTTTGAAGTTCAAGTCCGACGAACGCGCGCTCGTTCCGCGTTCGCCGCTCGCCGAAACGATTCTCAACGGTTTCTCGCCGTGGCTCGAAGGCGTGCACGTGCGCCATGCGCTCGATCTGTGCACGGGCGGCGGTTGCATCGGCATCGCGATGGCGGCACACAATCCAGATTGGGACGTGGATCTTGCCGACATCAGCGACGAAGCCTTGTCCCTCGCGCAGGAAAATATACTTTTCCAGAATGTGGAAAACCGCGTGCGCGCGGTAAAATCGGATTTGTTCAAAAACCTGAAAGGCGAGAAGTACGACCTCATCGTCAGCAACCCGCCTTACGTGACCTTGCAGGAATACGCTGCGCTCCCCACCGAGTACGATCACGAACCACCGCTGGCACTCAAAGCCGGCGACGACGGTTTGGATTTCGCCTTACGCATCCTCGCTGATGCGCCCGCGCATTTGAACGAGCCGGGCGTGCTGATCGTCGAAGTCGGGGAGAGCGAACATGCGCTTACAACCCTGCTGCCGACGTTGCCGCTCGACTGGATCGAGTTCGATGTCGGGCAAATGGGTGTGTTCGTCGTTTCGCGTGCGGAGTTGGTCAAGCACGCGAAGTCGATTAAAGCG
>CAZZYA010000307.1:0-3270 GCA_964658115.1 uncultured Rudaea sp.
GGCACGCAGTGCATGCCGGTGAGGCCTTAAGAGCGGCGTCGAAAGAGGTTTGTAGTGGATTGATCGGCTCAGCGCGTGCCGCTGATACCGTTGGCGGATCGAATGCATGCTTTAGCGCTGCCGCGATTCCGGGCGGTGCATGATTCAAGAAAAAGCTCTTTACAGCCTTACCACCCTTGGCGGCGTGCAGTGCAGCCATACAAAACTCTTTCTACCGGTCGCGCGCAGGCTTGGTGCGGGGGTGATCGCGCGCAGGAAGCGCGCGGTCCGCGCACGGCCAGGGATGGCCGTTCGCGGACAGAACCTTGGCGAGAAAAGCAGGTGTTTTTTGGTGACTTTTTGTCACCGGACAAAAAGTTACCCGCTCGTCCCGAGCGGAAGCTGTAACTCAAACCAAACCACACCTCAAATCTTGGCAGTCCCAAGCAACCGCCCCGGCAGCGATCGAATACGATTAAGCAACGCCGCCGGAAGTCTATTGAGGGTCGACTGCAAATTACTCTCACGCGGCGGCGCGGCAGTAAAGCGTCGAGCAGCCTGTGGATTCTGCTTGAGTTGCCAATAGCGCCCGATCGCGGAGTCGACACTGAGCCGGCACGTGCCCATGCGCACGGGTTTGAGCAACATCCGATAAACCTGACCCTCGTTGATCAGCTCGATAACCGTCTGCGCATTCGCACGTTCGGTGAGCACCACCGTCGCGATGTGCGGATGATGCAGTTTCAGCGCTTTGAGAAAACCGGTGAGATCACTCCGGCCGGCGGCCGTTTCCGAGATGACGACGCCCGTTTCCTGCTGTTCCATGATTTGCAGCGCGCGCTCGGCGTTGTTGGCGAAATTCACTTTGTAGTAGGGCTGCAGGATTTCGCGCAGGCGTTGCTGCACCGTCGAATCCGGTTCGATGACGAGCACACCGACGTTCGTTCGCGCGCGATCGTGTTCGTTCTGTGGAAGCTGGTCGCGCGCGATCACTGGCGCTTCGCGCGCGGTGATCGCCGCTTCGCTGACGAGTTCGCGTAATTCGGTGTTGTCCCACGGTTTGTGCACGAAACGATAAACCTCGCCTTCGTTCACCGAACCGACGACGGCCTTCAAATCGGAGTAACCGGTGAGCAGCACGCGCAGTGCGCGCGGATGCGCTTCCTTGATGTCGCGCAAGACGTCGACGCCGACTTTGTCCGGCATGCGCTGATCGCAGATCACGACATCGACATCGTGCTGTTTGGCGAGCGCGACGGCTTCGAGCGGGTTGGTGGTCTGGAACGTTTCGTAATCGCGGAACAGCGCTTTGAGCGCGCGCAGGATGCGTGCTTCGTCGTCGATCAGCAGAATACGCAAACCACCCGCCACGCGATTCCCCTAATGTGCGGACTTGTCAGACCGCGTTGGCTGTCGCCGCCGGGGTGCCGGCGGAGGGGCCATCGACAGGCAGACTAATGATGAACGTCGACCCTTTCTTTGGCGTCGTTCTCACTTTCACCGAGCCGTTGTGTCCTTTGATGATTTTGTGAACGATGGAAAGGCCCAATCCGGTGCCTTCGCCGATGGGCTTGGTGGTGAAGAACGGATCGAAAATCTTCGGGAGCACATCGTCGGTGATGCCGCAGCCAGTGTCGGTGAAACTCATTTCCACCGCGTTGCCGACGGGCTTGCTTTCGATGGTGATGGTGCCGTCGCCATCGATCGACTGCGCCGCGTTCGTTATCAGATTCAGAAATACCTGATTCATCTGCGAGGCCATGCAGCGCACTTTGGGCAGCGGCTGCAGGTTCTTCACCACGTTCACGCGATCGCGCAACTGATGCTGCGCAATGATGAGCGCGCTGTCGAGGCCTTCGTTGAGATCGACCGAATCCATGCCGTCGCGATCAACGCGCGAAAATCCTTTGAGGTTTTGCACGAGACTCGCGAGCTGCGTCAGTCCGTCGCCGGCATCGCCGAGAAGTTCTTTCGCGTCTTTCAGCAGCGACGACGATTCGAGATTCGCGCGCGCCTCGAACAGCTTGCGTCGCGCGTCTTCGACGTATTTGACGAGCTTGTCGAGTGCGGCTTTGTCCGCGCCGAAAATCAGATCGACCGGCTGCAGGCACAACTGCACGGCCGCGTCGTACTGTTTGACGAGCTTGCGGTAATCGTCGAGCAGATCGCCGATCACTTCGACGTTGCTTTTCACGAAGCCAAGCGGCGTGTTGATCTCGTGCGCCACGCCCGCGACCATTTGGCCGAGCGAGGCGAGCTTGGTGGTGTGGATCACCTGCGACTGCGTCGCCTGCAGTTTCTTGATCTCGTCCTGCGAGCCCGTTTCGCGCGCGGCAAAGCCGGCGTTCTTCTTGCGCTCCTGCAGCCATAGGAAGGCAAGTGCGCCGCATACGACAAGCAGCAGGACGACGATCCCGACGAGCATCCACGTTCTCCGTTCGGGCGCAGTATAAACGGCAAAACGCCCAGTAGCGTCAACGCTGGCGCGCCTTTTCCGCACGCGTGTCGGACATTTCGGCGCGCTCGCCGCGGTCAGTTCCGATTTAGGTTCGGCGTCAACGAATGCTCTCGCGCGTCGTTTTTTATGGGACATACCATCACGGAGGACATCGCATGAAACGCACCGTCATCGCTCTTTCGCTCATGCTCGCCGGCATCGGCGCGGCAAATGCACAAAGTCCCGGCGAAAACGCCCAGCGCGACACCGACCAACAGCAACGCATCGAACAAGGTTTGCAATCGGGCCAGTTGAACACGCGCGAAACCGGAAACCTCGAACGTCAGGAACAGTCGATCGATCGGCAGGAAGCACGCGACGAAAAGTCCGGCGGACAGCTCACGACGCAAGAACAGACGCGCATCAATCGCGAGCAGAACGCGGTGAGCCGCAACATCTACAACGACAAGCACAATGCGGCGACGGGCAATCCGAACTCGGCGTCGTCACGCCGCCTGCAATCCGATGTGCAGCGCGATGCGAATCAGCAGCAACGCATCGCGAACGGACAGAACTCGGGCCAGTTGACGAGTCGCGAAGCCGGCCATCTGGAAAGCGGGCAGGCGCGCGTCAATCGTAACGAGGCGAACGCGGCGGCGAACGGACACGTGGGCGCAGGCGAACAGGCTCGCATCCAGGCCCGCGACAATAATCAGAGCCGACGCATCTACGACAAAAAGCACAACGGCAAGGACGATTGATCCACGCGCGGTTGTGAGAACACGGAGCGCCGCGAATCCGGCGCTCCGTTTTTGTTAGTCGAGCGTGACGTGCATGCGATTGTCGTCGGAGAC
>CAZZYA010000308.1:0-3259 GCA_964658115.1 uncultured Rudaea sp.
CTAGTGCGCGACCATTGACGGTCGCGCGCCCGCTTCCGGCGACCACGAATAACCATTGATCCGCACCTGCATGGCGGTTGTGCGGATTACCTTCCGCATCGCCCGGCGGAATGACCATTTCCGCGGCCTGACCGCGCCGATTTTCGAAGACGACACGGAAGCCCTTTCCGAACTTTAAACGTTTGTGTTTCATCGCACTCTCCCTGGAACCGAACGCGCCGCAAAACGCATGACCTCAGCGATTACGTTCGGCCAAGTAGCGTTGCAATTCCGACGCGATAGACAACGCCAATACTTCCGGCCCGGATCCGCCCAGATGCAACCCAACCGGCGCATGCAGCCGACCGCGCAAACGCGCCGCCGTTTCCGCACCGATGTCGTGCAGCAGATGGTCGCGCCGCGATGCGGGCCCGAGTAATCCGATGTAGCCGATATCGCTCGTCGCGAGCAGGCCGAGGTTGGTCAAGTCCATCGCGTAGTTGTGGCTCATCGCGACGGCGGCGTCGATGCGGCGCGTAAGCCACACATCGGCGGCGGCCTGCGGCGGCTGTTCGATGATTTCGTCGACTTTGGCGCGGCGCGCATAGTCGAGCCAACGTCCGCGATGGTCGACGCACAACGAGCGCCAGCCCAATCGCCGAATGAATTCCTGCAACGGCAGGCTCTCCGCGCCAGCGCCGAGTAACACTACGCGCGGCGGCAGCGCGATGTGCAACTCGACCGCATCGGCGCTCGTCGCAGACGCGTCGCTGCCGCTACGGTTCCAATTCCACACCGTCTTGCCGAGCGACGCGGAACCCGCACCGGCGTTCTCACCCCAGCAGACCAACGCCAACGACAACGCCGCGTCGCCGTTCGCGAGCGACAGCAACGCCTGCGTCAGCGGCGCGCCGTCGCGTTGCGGAATCAGCAACAGCCGCACGCGTCCGTGACAGCCGGTGCCGCTGCCGAACGTAACGTCTTCATCGGTGCGCATGTCGAAATCAATCGTCGCAGCGCGATCGTTTCGCAAAACGTCGCGCGCGCATTGTTCGACTTCTGGTTCCAGACAACCGCCGCTGATCACGCCGTAGCGCAAACCGTGTTCGTCGAGCACTACCATCGCGCCCGGTTTCTGGTATGTCGAACCGGTTGTGGCGAACACGATACCGAGCACGCTGCGGCCGCCGGCGGCGTGAACGCTCCGTAGCGCATCGGTCAATCCGGGAATTCCGCCGCGCACGTTCGTCACTCGTGCAAACCCGCGCGCTCGGTAGTAGCGACCACCGCGCCGATCAGCGCCGCGCGCAGCGTCGCCCACGGCAGCAGCGCGCATTTGCGACGTGCGGAATGGCGACGCAGCGGCTCGAATGCGCGCAGGTCGCCGAGCGAGGTTTCATCGCTGCAGTCACCTTCCATGTATAGCGCGAAGCGACTGGCCAGTTTCTCGATGGCGCGGCGATCCATGCCGAGCACCATGCCACTCATGAGCGATGCGCTCGCGACCGCGATCGCGCACGATTCGCCGTTGAAACGCAGCGCGTGCACCTTGTCGTCGCGATAATCGACGTCGACGCGCAACCGATCGCCGCACAGCGCGTTGATCCCTTCCGACGTGTGCGTGTGTTCCGGCAGCGAACCGAAATTCCGCGGTTCGCGCTTGTGTTGAAGGACGAGGTCGGAGTACAGCGAATCCATGCTGCAAGTATACCGATGCCGATTCGCCGAGCTAAAGCGCGGCGACGAGCGCCGAGATGATCGGCGGCACGTTGACCGTCGCCGCGTGCAAATGCGCGAAGATTTCATCGATGCTGATCGCCGTTTCATCGCCGCAACCCGCCGCCCAGTTGGCGACGAGTGCGAGACACGCGTATTCGACGCCGAGTTCGCGCGCGAGCGCCGCTTCGGGCATGCCGGTCATGCCGACGAGATCGCAACCATCGCGTTTCATGCGCGCGATTTCGGCGCGTGTTTCAAGGCGCGGGCCTTGCGTGGCGCCGTAGCAGCCGCCGTCGATCAGCGATACCGATGCACGTTTCGCGGCATCTAACAATCTATGGCGCATATCGGCGCTATAAGGTTCGGTGAAATCGATGTGCTCGACCTTTTTGCCGTCGATATCGCTGAAACTGCTCAGTCGCGCGGACGTGTAATCGATGATCTGATCCGGCACGGCGAGCACGCGCGGACCCATGTCGTCGCGGATTCCACCAACGGCGTTGACGCCGAGCATGCGGCGCGCGCCCGCTTCGTGCAGTGCCCACACGTTCGCGCGATAGTTCACCCGGTGCGGCGCGTGACGATGATCTTCGCCATGTCGCGCGAGAAACGCGATGTCGCGACCGTTGAATGTACCCACCACGATGGCGCCGGACGTTTCGCCGTACGGCGTTTCGATCGCGCGGCGCTGCACGTTCTGCAGTCCGGGGAAATCGTACAAGCCGGTGCCGCCGATGACGGCGAGATCGATGCTCATGTTTTACGTCTCCAGCGCGTAAATACCGGGCAGGTTGCGGCCCTGCGCGTGAAAATCCATGCCGAAACCGAACACGTATTTGTCCGGCACTTCGACGCCGCAAAAATCCGCGTGGATGCCGGCGGCGGTTCGATCGTGATTCTTTCGGCAAAGCACGGCGATCAGCACATGTTTGGCGCCGCGTTCGAGACAATAGTTGCGGATCGCGCGCAGCGTGTAGCCTTCGTCGAGAATGTCGTCGGCGAGAATGACGATGCGGCCAGCAACGGCGACATCGGGCTTCTTGATCCAGTGCAGTTCGCCGCCGGTCAATTCGTTGCGATAACGCGTGGCGTGGATGTAATCGAACAAAAGATCGGTCTTGATCGCGAGCGCGAGTTGTCCGGCGAACATCAAACCACCCTGCATCACGCTGAGGAAAACCGCCGGTTCACCGTTGAGCGATTCGTCGATGCGCTGACCCATGCGCAGGATCGCGTCATCGAGCACCGCGCGCCCGTGGACAAGCGTCGCGGAACCGAGCACGTCGTGAAGCAACGGATGTTTGCTCATGGCGATACCACCTGTTTATCGAGTCCGGCGATGCGCGATAGGAAACGATCACGCTGCGGATTGTCGATAAGTTTTTCCCACGGTTGCGCGATGCCGCCGCGCAACGTGGCGATCTTCGCCGGATCGCACGGCGGCGTGTTGGCGTGCGAGCCGATCGCTTCGTCGACGATGTCGGGTTTGCACACGAGCACGATGTCGCAACCCGCTTCGCGATGGGCAGTGATACGCGCGCCGATGCTGCCGGCCCCTTCC
>CAZZYA010000309.1:0-3250 GCA_964658115.1 uncultured Rudaea sp.
GTTCGGTGGCGGCGCGAATCCGGCGCCTGCTTCGCTGATTCCGGGAGCGAACGCGAATACGCCGATGCGAATTTGTCCCGTCATCGGAAGCACCGCATTGGGATCGTTGATGACGACGCCGCTGTCCGAATCCAGCTTTATAAAACGGATGCCCGTCACGGCAGACCATTCGGCCATCATCGCGGTAACCAGCGGTTCGAGCGACTCGATCGTTTTCCATTCAAAACCGCCGCCCGGTGAAATCTGGACTTGAATCGAATCCCCGCTGACGCCGGGACACGCCTCGCCACAGAATACCGATCCCGATGTCCTGCTGGGAACGAATGACCAGTACACGATTCCGCCCGCCGATCCGGCGTGAATGTTGCCGCCCCATTTCTCATACAGCATCTCGCTGCCGTTCGCGAACGGATACGTTACATATGCATGCGCCGACGATGCGCAGAGCGAAAATAAAACTATTGCCACGATCGCACGCATCACGCGTCTCCGAACGGGAACGCCAGCACCTCGGCGATATCGTCGGTCTGCATCATCGCCATAAGCAGGCGCTCAATACCCAACGCCACGCCGGCGCACGGCGGCATTCCACGTTCGAGTGCTGCGAGAAATTGCGCGTCGATCGGAAGTTCAACGATTCCGCGCTCGCGCCGACGCGCGTTGTCGCGCTGGAAGCGACGGTGTTGTTCGGTCGCATCGGTGAGCTCATGATAACCGTTGGCAAGTTCGTGCGCGCCGAGGTACACCTCGAACCGCTCGGCCACACCATCCCGGATTTGCGCGAGCGCGCATTGCGTCGGCGGATAGTCGAGCACGACGGTGATGCGGTCGGACGGAAATGTCGGCTGAATGCGATGCGTAAGCAAAAGATCGAGCCAATCGTCACGCGACAATCCGCGCGGATTGATCGCGTTTTCGCCAAGCGCAAGGCGGAGCGCGGCGTCGGAATCGGCGAACGGATCGATCTTGATCGTCGACATAAACAACTCACGATAGCTCGTGCGATGGACATCCAACGATTTGCCCATCGCCGCATTGATCAGTTCGACGGTTTCGTGCGCAATCCAGCGATGATCGCGCCCCACGCGATACCACTCGAGCATCGTGAATTCCGGGTTGTGCCGACGGCCTGCTTCGCCGTTGCGGAACACGCGACCGAGTTCATAGCAATCGCCCACGCCCGCCGCGAGCAATCGCTTCTGCGCAAATTCGCTGGACGTGCGCAGCCATCGCTCGCCGGCATCACGGCCGGAAAAACGCGTGGAGAAACTTTGAATGTTCGGATCGGTGTTCGCGCCGGCTGAAAGAATCGGCGTTTCGACTTCGAGAACGCCGCGCTCGGCGAAGAAGCGACGGATAAGCGCGTACACATCGGCGCGCCGCCACAACGCGGCACGCAAACGGTCAGGCGTGCTCACGCAGGAAATCCGCGAGCTTCGCTTCGTCCCAGATCTCGATGCCGAGTTCCTGCGCTTTTTCGAGTTTCGATCCCGCTTCCGCGCCGGCGACGATGAAGCTCGTCTTCTTCGAAACGCTGCCCGCTACTTTCGCGCCGAGCGCTTCGAGCTTGTCTTTTGCTTCGTCGCGCGTGAGCGACGTCAGCGACCCGGTCAGCACAACGGTTTTTCCGACGAGCGCGCCGACCGGTTCGCGCTGTGGCGCGCGTTCTTCCCACGTTACGCCGTTCTTTTTCAGCTCGGCGATCACACGGCGGTTGCGCGGCTCGGCGAAAAACGCGTGGATGTGCGCTGCGACAATCGGTCCGACATCCGGCACGCCGAGCAGTTCATCCTGACTCGCGTTCATGATCGATTCGAGGCCGCCGAAATAGCGCACAAGCGTTTTCGCCGTGGTCTCGCCGACGTTGGAGATGCCGAGCGAGTACAGGAAGCGTTCGAGCGTCGTGCGCCGGCTTTTGTCGATCGCGGCGATGAGATTCTCGGCCCATTTCGTCGCGATCTTTCCAGACTTCACCGTTTCCGGCGTCGTCCCGTCGCGTTCGTCGGCGTGGCGCTTCATCGCGAGCAGATCGTCGAGCGTGAGGGCATACAGATCGGCGACGGATTTCACGACCTCGAATTCGGTCAGGTCTTCGATATAGCGTTCGCCGAGGCCATCGATGTCCATCGCGCGTCGTCCGGCGAAATGGAAAATCGCTTGCACGCGTTGCGCGGCGCACGTGAGGCCGCCGGTGCAACGCGCGACGGCCTCGCCTTCTTCGCGTTCGATCGCCGATCCGCAAATCGGACAATGCGACGGCATTTTCCACGCGTGCGTTCGTGCGGGACGTTTCTCGAGCACGACGCTGACGACTTCCGGAATCACATCGCCCGCTCGCCGCACAATCACCGTGTCGCTCACGCGAACGTCGAGCCGCGCGACCTGATCGGCGTTGTGCAACGTGGCGTTCGTTACCGTCACGCCGCCGACGAACACGGGTTTGAGTTTCGCGGCCGGTGTGGCGGCGCCGGTGCGGCCGATGTTGACGATGATGTCCTCGACGGTCGTCAACTGTTCCTGTGCCGGGAATTTATGAGCAATCGCCCAACGCGGAGTGCGGCCGACGAAACCCAGGTCACGCTGCTGTTTGAGGTCGTTGAGTTTGTAGACGACACCGTCGATGTCGAACGGCAGCTTGTCGCGCTGTTTGCCGACTTTCGCGTAATACGCAAGCGCGGCTTCCACACCGTCGGCGATGCCGGCGAGCGCGCTCACCGGAAACCCCCATTCGCGAAACTGCGCGAGCAGTTCGGCGTGTTGCGATGGCATCGGCCTGCCTTCGTAGACACCCGCCGAATATGCGTAGAACGACAGCGGCCTGCCTGCGGTTATTTTCGGATCGAGCTGTCGCAACGATCCTGCCGCGCCGTTGCGCGGATTGACCAGCGGCTTGATCTTGCCGTCCGAGGCGCGGGCTTTCTCGTTGTATTTCTCAAAGGCGGCGCGCGGCATGTAAACCTCGCCACGCACTTCGAGCACGTCGGGCCAATTTTTTCCGCGCAATCGCAACGGTATACTTTTTATCGTGCGCAGATTGAGCGTGACATCTTCGCCGCGTTCGCCATCGCCGCGCGTGGCGCCGCGCACGAAAACGCCGTTCTCGTAGCGTAGGCTGATCGCGAGCCCGTCGAATTTCGGTTCGACGGAAAATTCGAGTTCGTTGGCACCGAGGCGATCGGTGATTCGTCGCGCGAAGTCGGCGACTTCCTGATCGGTGTTCCACCGCAAGGGGCAGGGCAACCGATCCGAC
>CAZZYA010000310.1:0-3244 GCA_964658115.1 uncultured Rudaea sp.
AATCCGGAAAGCGGACGATAACGCGACCCAATGACGGAGCGACTGACATGACGCGCACGTCCGCGCAACGACACATCGAGCTGATCGCCATTCTCCTGACGTTAACCGCGATGGATGTCGAGCCGATCTGGCCAACTGCGACTTCCCGCTGCCGCCTTCTGGGCATCGCCAACGCGGATCTTATGCTGCAAGGCGTCTGCGGAATTGTCCATGCAGAAGAAATCTTCGGCGGCGGAATCGAGTGACTAGGCGGTCATATGCTCGTCTGCCTATTGTGATTTCGCGGCATTGACCGCGAGCTGCGCCTCGAACGCACGCTGATACGCGGGTCGCGCTTCGCCGCGCGCGACATAGGCGGCGAGTTTCGGAAATTCGAACAGAAGGCCCGACGGCTTCATCCGCTGCAGCACGTGCACCATCATCAGATCGCCCGCGCTGAACGCGCCGTCGAGCCACTCGGTTTCGCCCAGCCGGTTGACGAGTTGTACGAGCCGGCTGCGAATACGATCGGAAACCAGCGGCATGCGCTCCTGCGTCCAAGGTTTGTCGCCTTCGGCAAATTTCGCGTTTGAAAGTTCGAGAATCGGCGGCTCGACCGTGTTGACCGCAGCAAACATCCACGCAATCGCGCGTGATCGGGCGTTCGCATCTGCTGGAAACAGCCCGTTATATCGCTCGGCGATATGCAGGATGATCGCGCCGGTCTCGAACAAAGCGAGATCGCCTTCTTCGTACGTCGGAATCTGGCCGAAAGGATTTAGCGCCAAATGCGCCGCTTCCTTCATTGCGCGGAATGAAACCAGGCGCACGTCGTAAGGTTGGCCCACTTCTTCGAGCGCCCAGCGAACGCGTGTGTCACGCGCGAGCCCTTTGCCACCGTCAGGTGAGCGTTCGAAAGCGGTGATCGTGATCGTCACTGTGAAATTCCTTTGCGAGAAAACTGGCGGATCGCGGGCCGACCACGTCTCATCATTCGCGATAATCCAATTCATTGTGGATGAGCAACACACACTGCGATGCGAACAGCATCGTCGAACCCAGACTGACTTTTTCGGCCTTCAAACGCTCAAGCGTGTGGAAACTGTTCTTCGGCATCGGCAGATGATCGGTCAGGATGAAACAAGGATTGCCGGCAATCTCCTTGTCGCGCATCGGCGTACCTTTCTTGTCCATCACGAACAATGGATGGCGTTCCGCCAATTCCTGCACCAACTTCTCGAAGCTGATCGTGCGCACGACGATGCCCGACTCGACCGGACGGCTTTCTTCCTTGCCCATTCCGCGCGACACATCCAGTGCCCGCACGACCTTGCCAAGCAGCGCCTGCTCATGGAATCCCCCGATACCGCGCATGTCGTTCGCATTGAAGCTGATCGCCCGCGAATAATCTTTCGTGCTTTCAAGAACCAGATGCACGATCACATCGGGACGATGCGATTGCGCGACGAAGATGGCGTTCATCAGCGTGTGAGCGAGGATTTCGGTGTGCGCTTCTTTGCCGACGGCATCCAGAAGATCGTGGCTGTCCGTCGGCGCCGATCGTGCTCTCAAAACGAATACACGCATTTCGGTGGGTTCTCTCGAAAACTTCGTGATCGTCTCTTTTATCGCATCCTTCTGCAACGGAATCGCCAAGGATGACGTCTCATCGCTAGCGGCAACTTTCGCACGGGTGAGGTGCGGGCTGCTCATTCTCCGACCTAAAGGATCGACCAATGCTAGTCAGTTTTCTATCGTTCGCTGTAGCGCTGAGTACTCCCACCGCAGCCGCGTCGGCGGCCGCGCCAGCGCCGCCCGCCGTCCAGCGGACAGCCGGATGCACCGAGGCCGAACGGCATCAACTGGATTACTGGTTGGGCGACTGGGACACGTTCGAACCCGAAGGCGCACCCGGTATTTCGCAGGCGCGCACGCACGTCGATTCCATTCTCTCCGGCTGTGCCGTGCACGAACTTTACGAACAGACCGACGGCCTTGTCGGCGACAGTTTCCTAAGTTACGACGCGATCACCAAAAAATGGCAGCAAACGTGGCTAACGAATTTTGGCGCTTACATGTTTCTGACCGGGACATTCAAAGACGGCGTGCTGACGCTCGAAGGAACGTCGCACACCAAGACCAAAGACATTCCGCACCGGATCACATGGAAGACCGAAAAAGGCGGCGTGCGCGAAACCGGCGTAATGTCGATGGACGGTGGCAAAACATGGTCGCCCGCGTTCGACGTGTTGTTCCTCAAACACAAAGACTGAACGCCGTTTATTCACCACGTTTGGTGTGCTGCGAATACCACGCACACCAACGGCCGTCGCGGAAATAAAATACGTCGACGGATGTATCGCTGGCATTGTGATGTTGCACGACCGACGCGTTCCCAATCACGCGGATTGTCGATGTGGCCGACAGTGGCTGTCCATGCTCGCCGGGATGCGCTTTCGCGTAACCGCTCGCGAGCGCGATGATCTCGGCTTTCGATCGCGGCTTGCCCGTGATGCCCGTCGAAACATAATCGGCGTCGAGTAACGTATCCAGCGTCGCCGCGTCGCCGCTGACAAAGGCTTCGCTCCAGCGGTTTTCCGCGTCGCGCACACCGGCTTCGTCGGCAATTTTTTCGGCGCTAAATATCGGAACGGACACGATCAGGAAAATCGAAAGCGGAATAAACAGCGCACTTTTCATCATAGCTCCTCGTCGACGGCAGTCGACCCTGCGGTCAGAGATAGTCGAAGCGACCTCATCGTTCAACTGAACGCGACGAACGGAGTCGGGCGGACGGTCAGCCGAGGTAGCCATCGGCGATCGGATCAGCCGAGCCCTCGTTTCGCATTGCGCCGGTTGCAATCCGGCCCGGATCATTTTGATGTCGGGCCAACCTTTTCAACGTCTTCCGCTTTGGCTATTTCGTCACGTCTTTTGCGAAACGGCAGGTAAGAAAGCCATCGCTCACGCGAATCGAGTTCGACAACACGGCTGCCGAACCCGGTTTCGTACCGCGCAAGATTGAGTCCGGCAATGTAGGCGACATACGCGACCGCAAGCCACAGAACCGGGCCATGCCCTTTGTCCGGCCACCACGTGAACCAAACTGCCGCGCTGACGAGCGTCGAGACTTGCCCCGTTATCTGCTGGACGATGAGATCGACGATCCCGTTGCGGAACATTTGCGTCACGGTCGATGGGTGGACGATCACGCCGATGACACCGCTTATTTCGATGTAGACGAGCGTCCACGCAGCCGCCACGC
>CAZZYA010000311.1:0-3227 GCA_964658115.1 uncultured Rudaea sp.
GTGGTCAATGCGGGGTTCTCGCACATCCAGAAATCCGGCGATCACGTCGGCGGCGCAAGCATGGCGGAAGTTTTTCGCACGATCTCCGGCATCGAACCGCTCGCCGTCGAACAGACGATGATGATCGAACACGCGCGCAGCGAAGCCGATCATCCGTACTATCGCGCCGCGGTTGCCGCATCGCATCCGGCGATGCCGTTCGTCTACGAGAACGATGCGGGAGTTCCGTGGACGCTCAAGCCGCATCGCTACGACGTCAGCGTGTTCTTTCCACCCGAAACGCGCGTCGATGGACGGCCGGATTGGCTCAGTCTGGGCGCGGCCCGACGACCATTCCAAATTTCCGGCGCGGATTGCAGCGCGCGCTTTCCGTGTTTGATCGAAGCAAACTATACCGATGAAGGCGACGATGCCGTAGCCGCGGATCGCGTTGAATTCGACGTGGATTCGCGCAGCCGGCTATATCTGTTTCCGGGAAACTATCGATTGTCCGCACGCGATCGCAGCGGCAAAGTCATCACCGCGCGCGACATTCATATCGAATCGTCGCGATAATCGACCTCACGACAACCCCAGCACTTTGCGGTTGAATTCGCGATCGGCGCTGCCCGCGGCGAAATCGTCGAAGGTGTGATCCGTGACGCGGATGATGTGGTCGCGCACGAATTTCGCACCTTCTTTCGCACCGTCTTCGGGATGCTTGATCGCGCATTCCCATTCGACGACGGCCCAGCCCGGATAATCGTATTGCGCGAACTTGGAAAAGATCGCCGTGAAATCGATCTGCCCGTCGCCGAGCGAACGGAAGCGCCCCGGACGGTCGATCCAATCCTGATAGCCGCCATAAACGCCGGATTTTCCGGACGGACGAAACTCCGCGTCCTTCACGTGAAAAATGCGGATGAACGCGTGATAGAAATCGATGTACTGCAGATAGTCGAGTTGCTGCAGCACGAAGTGACTCGGGTCGTACAGCATGCGGCAGCGCGCATGATTGTCGACCGCGGCGAGGAAGCGTTCGAACGTTACGCCGTCGTGTAAATCTTCGCCGGGATGGATTTCGTAGCAGACGTCGACGCCGGCTTCGTCGAACACGTCGAGGATCGGACGCCAGCGCTTCGCGAGCTCGGCGAAACCGTCGGCGACAAGTCCGGCCGGGCGCGGCGGCCATGGATAGAACGTCTGCCATTGCAACGCACCGGAGAATGTCGCATGCGCGGTCAGTCCGAAATTACGGCTCGCCTTCGCGGCCAAGCGCAATTGATCGTTCGCCCACGCGGTGCGCTTGGCCGGGTTTCCGCGCACGTCGGCGGGCGCGAAACCGTCGAACTGGGCGTCGTAAGCAGGATGCACGGCGATGAGCTGCCCTTGCAGATGCGTCGACAATTCGGTGATTTTCAAACCGTGCGACTCGACGACGCCTTTGATTTCGTCGCAGTAAGTTTTGCTGTCCGCGGCCTTTTTGAGATCGATGCAGCGCGCATCCCAACTTGGAATCTGCACACCAACGTAACCGATCGACGCCATCCAGCGGCAGATATTGTCGAGCGTGTCGAACGGCGCTTTGTCGGCCATGAATTGCGCCAGAAAAATCGCGGGCCCTTTGATGGTCTTCATGACATCGCCGTCCACTTCGTGTCGGATTTCGCGGAACGCACAACCGTATCGACGAATGCCATGCCGCGCACGCCATCGTCGATGGTCGGAAAGTCGTATTTTTCCATTTCCACGGTCGGATAATCGCGCAGCGCGCGAAAGAACGATCGGTAAATGTTGGCGAACGCTTCGAGATAGCCTTCCGGATGTCCGGGCGGCAAGCGTGTGTTGTCTGCGACGATGGCATCGACGTAGCCGCCGCCGGTGCGCCACACCTGCGTCGGCGCATCGAGCGTGCGTACGATCAGCGAGTTCGCATCGGCCTGCTGCCACTCGATGCCGCCCGTTTCGCCGAATACGCGAATCCTGATGTTGTTTTCCTCGCCCGCCGCGATCTGGCTCGCGAACAAAACACCGCTCGCGCCATTGTCGAATCGCAGCAGCATGGCGCTGTCGTCGTCGAGTTTGCGCATAGGGACGAACGTGTTGAGTTCCGCATTCACATGCGTGATGCGCAAACCACTGACGTACTCCGCCAGATGCGCGACGTGAGTGCCGATGTCGCCGATCGCGCCACCGGCGCCCGACCGCGACGGATCGGTACGCCAGCCGGCCTGTTTCTGTCCACTGCGCTCGACATCGGTTGCCAGCCAGCCCTGTGGATATTCGGCATATACCTTGCGCACGTTGCCGATGCGGCCCGACGCGACCAACGCGCGCGCCTGCTTGACCATGGGATAACCGCTGTATGTATACGTGACGGCGAGCAGGCGTGTCGTCCGCGCGACGACATCGCGCAACTGTTTCGCTTCGTCGAGCGAAAAGCACATCGGCTTGTCGACGACGACGTGAAATCCATTTTCCAGGCAACGTCGCGCAGGATCGAAATGCAGATGATTCGGCGTGACGATCGCTGCGAAGTCCATGCGCTCGTCGGCGTCGAGCGATTTCTCGCGCTCGATCATTTCGTCGTAGCTCGCATACGCGCGCGAGGGATGCACGCGATACGAGGCGCCGGCCTCACGCGACTTCTCGGCCGAACTGCTGAAAGCGCCGCACACGAGCTGTGCTTCGCCGTCGAGTTCCGCCGCGATACGGTGCACGCGGCCGATGAACGACCCGGGTCCGCCGCCAATCAGGCCCATCCGCAATTTGCGCGTCATCTTCGTGCGCGATCCTTCGTAGGCTTGCTCGATCTTATGGTGTTCGCTTCGGCGGGCGCGCGCAACCTCGTCGTTCGATGCCCAAAAAAAAACCGCGCCCTTTCGAGCGCGGCGACGAGTCAGACAATTGAGGCAATCAGAATTTCACGGTCACGCTCGCGTGGTAATAGCGACCGAGAAGATCGTACGTATTCACGTCGGTGTTCGCGTTGAGCACGTTGTTCTGATAAAGCAACGGCGCCTGTTTGTCGAAGATGTTGTCGACACCCAGACTCACATACGTGTTGATGGGCTCGATGTTGTAGCCGATCGATGCGTTGTGATACGTCTCCGCTCCGTAATGCAGAACCGGTCCGATCGGGTTCGGGAAGTACGGATTGGTGCTCGATTCCACGCCCGATGGGCCAAGGTTTGGCTCAGCGTAGCCCAGCGTGATGCGGCCGATGTAACGCGTGGTCCAGTTCGCCA
>CAZZYA010000312.1:0-3224 GCA_964658115.1 uncultured Rudaea sp.
GATGTGCCGATGGATTTCATCGCCACCGACCGCGAACTGATCGACTGCACGAGTCAATCGCCATGAATCACTGGTTGATGAAAACCGAGCCCGACGAGTTTTCCATCGACGATCTCGCCAAACGCAAAACCGAACCGTGGAGCGGCGTGCGCAATTATCAGGCACGCAATTACATGCGCGAAATGAAGAAAGGCGACCTCGTGTTTTTTTATCACTCCAGTTGCGAAATACCGGGTGTGGTTGGCATCGCCGAAGTGAGCAAGGAAGCGCACGACGATCCGACGCAATTCGACAAGAAAAGCGATTATTACGACGAAAAGAGCAAGACTGAAAATCCGCGCTGGTCGATGGTCGAAGTGAAGTTCAGAAAGAAGTTCAAGCGAAACATCTCGCTGACCGAGTTGAAGACCAAGCGCGAACTGAAGGATTTGATCCTGCTGCGTCCGGGCAGTCGATTGTCGGTTTCGCCTGTCAGCCAGACCGATTGGGATTTCATCGTGGGGCTGGAATGAACGATCCGCGCGAAGAACAAAAACGTCTCGCCGCCGAGCGCGCGATGACGTATGTCGAAGAAAACAGCGTGCTCGGTGTCGGTACCGGAACGACGGTCGCATACTTCATCCAGGCGCTTGGAAGAAAACGCGGCTTGATCGAAGCGGCGGTGTCGAGTTCAGACCAAAGCAGTGAGCGGCTGAAGGAACAAGGCATCCGCGTGGTCGATCTGAATACGGTCGGCGGTTTGTCGCTGTATGTCGACGGCGCCGATGAATGCGATTCGCAGAAATGCCTGATCAAAGGCGGCGGTGCGGCATTGACGCGCGAGAAGATCGTCGCCGCGGCATCGAAAACATTCGTGTGCATGGTCGATCAGAGCAAGCGTGTCGAGGTCCTTGGCAAATTTCCACTGCCTGTCGAAGTGATTCCGATGGCGCGCGGTTACGTCGCACGGGAAATCGTAAAGCGTGGCGGCAATCCGGTTTGGCGCGACGGCATCGTCACCGACAACGGCAATATCATTCTGGATATTCACGGTTTGCACATCACGCATCCGCTGGCGATGGAAGCGGATCTGAATCAGATCACGGGTGTCGTCAGCGTCGGTCTGTTCGCGAAACGTCGCGCCGATATCGTGCTGATCGGCGACAGCGTGATGGATTAGGCGTCGGCCTGTTTCTGCAACTGTCGGATCATTCCCGACAAACCACCGTGTAGCGCGAACACGTTGAATCCGAGCTTGCTCAGAATAAACGCTGCCGCCGCGCTGCGTTCGCCGGTGTTGCAATAGACGATGTATTTTTTCGTGCGGTCGAAATCCGAAACGCTTTCGCGCAAAGTATACAAAGGTACATTGAGCGATCCGTTGATGGCGCGCTCGCCGTGTTCTTCCGGCATGCGCACATCGAGCACCACCGCGCCTTGACGGGCCATGATCGAAGCCATTCCCGGCGTGAGCCATTCGACGACCGGCGGTTTCATGACTTCGTCGAACGCTTTCTTCGCCAGTCGCATGAGTTTGCCGTCTTTGATCATCGTTACCGTCGCGTTGCGCACGGTATTGGCCAGAAGCGCGTCTTCGCCGAACGTATCGCCGCGAACCAAATAAGCAACGATCGCGCTGCCGGTCTCCAGACTCTTGGAAACCGACGCCGCGCCTTCCTTTACCGCGTAGTAGTAATCGGCTTCTTCGCCTTCGCGAATGATGACGTCGCCGGTCTTGACTTGAGTTTCCTCGAAGCGCTGGAACATGCGCTCGATGTTTCCCGTCGGCAACTTGTGCAACGCGCGCGACTGAAGCAGGCGGAAGACCCAGCGGTTCGCGTCCGGCGTGGGATCGAAATGACGGAAATTCTCCGAACGCGAGAGTTGATCCCACGTCTGGATTTTCTCCATGTAGCGCCGATCGATCTTGACGATCTGCGCGGTGAACGACGTCACAGTGGCAGTGAATCGCCGCGGTTGCAGATCGCCGAGCGCATAGCGGCCTTGCAGCGTGCTCGCGTCGCTTTCTTTCTGCTTGCCGTCGGGATAGTCGCAGCGCACCTTGCCGGTAAGCAGGAAGATCGTGTGATCGTCGGTGTCGCCGGCGCGAAACAAAATGTGGTCGCGTGCGACTTCCTCAACTTTCGCTTCGTGCGCGAGTTGTTCGAGATTCTCGGGACGCAATTTGTCGAGCGGATAGAATTTAGCGAGATCGCTGGTCTGGATGCTCATGCGGATTCCCCGGCTCCCGATAAAGTGTAGCTCGCGCTTGAGCTTACGGGAAATGGCCGTCGGTGACCTATCATGACGGCATGTCGGATATGAGCAGCGTCACGGACTGCGCCACACAATTGGCGCGTCGCGGCTTCGCCTTCGTCAGCGGCAAGCGCATGGAAGAGTGGCTTGGGCACGTGTCAGTCGATTCGACGTGGCGTACGTTTGCCGATAGTTGGAACGACTTGGTTATAGACGCCTATCTCGCCGAACACGGCACGTTTCGGCGGCGGCGACATGCCGCGTTTTCGCTATCAAACGATGGCAATGCGACGCGTGAAGCGCATCGGCCGCATTATCAAAGTAAAACATACAACACGCTGCAAGGCGGCATCGAACGCTGGTTCGAGCCGATTGCGGATGATGTTTCCGCATCACCCCTTTTCATGGCGGTCCTCGGCTTATGTGCGCGCGTGTTCGGAGCTCTCGCGCCGAACGTTGACGCGTGGAATGTCGAGACGCATCAATTTCGCATCGAAGCCAAGGCGGGTCAGGCGGGATTACCGACTCCTGAAGGCGTACATCGCGATGGCGTGGACTTCGTACTCGTTGCGTTGGTGAATCGTTCCAACATTGATAGTGGAACGACGACAATTCACGACCTGACGGGCGCTCGACTTGGCAGCTTCACACTGAAACATCCGCTCGATAGTGCATTCGTCGACGATGCGCGTGTGTTCCATGGCGTAACGCCGGTGTCTGCTATCGACGAAAAATTGCCGGCATTCAGAGATGTTCTCGTTGTCACGCTAAAAGCGAAATAGTGTTGATGGTCGGCCGCTTGCGCTACGGTCTACATAATTGCGGCTGCCTTGCGTATTGAAAATAATAATACGTCGTAGCGGGCAAGGTTGAGCGACTCCCAATTGACATTGCTGGTTTCGATGCGCGTTCATGGGGTCGGCAAACTGCACGTATCATTTTTTCGCTGCGCAACGAAAAACCCCCACGTCGAAGACGCGGGGGTTAGG
>CAZZYA010000313.1:0-3195 GCA_964658115.1 uncultured Rudaea sp.
ACGTTCACTTGCTTGCCAAACGAACCACTGCCTTTTCTGCGTCAACTGCTCGTCAACTCACCGTTGGCCTACCGTCATCCAGAATTCCAAGTTCATTGGTACGCCAAGATTTGTCGCCAAACTGCGTTGATATCCACGAGTCGGGCGTTTCAGTCTGATCAACGGAGCCACCGTGACGCCCCCCCATTCCCCCACGACGAACGGCAGCGACGACGGGACTGTCCATGGCATCATTGACTGCTCTGCGTGAACGGGCTTCACACGACGTCGCAATGAAATCCGGCGCGTCGCTGCGATAACGCGCGTTGAGTCGACACTTGCGGCTGTTGTCTTTTAAGCAGTCGATGATCGAGGTTTCAGCGATCACAAAGGCAGTTTCTACAGTTCGAAGCCATCGGCGAACAAACGATCCTCAACAATCGCCGTGAACCTGAAACCGATGGAATTGGCGTCAACCGTATTACCGCCATCGGCGACTTGCACGTCCGGCATGAGCAGGGCGTTGACGACTGAATTTTCTGCCACCTCGCAAGTTTCTATGACGCCGTCGTTCGAGTAGCTAGGCGCGCCGGTGCAGCCGGTATCGAAAATCTGTTTGCAGTTCGTCGAAAGGGTCGCCGAGGGATCGTTCTGAATGGCGGTATTGCACGTAGCAGCTAAGGCCGGGGGAAAGGCGTTCAGCACATCGTCGTGCGCGATCGAGCCATTAACCTGTCCAACGGAGATGTCGCCTTCCGCATTTATTGTAAAACTAAGGCGTGCGTTCAACACGGTGAAGGTCACGTTGGATACGCCTAGGGCCAGATCGACGTCAACGGAGACCGGATTGTGTGTAGTGGCGGGCGGCGATGAGGTGAAATTTCCGGCGGAAAGTGCTGCAACAAAGATTCCGGAGGTGTCGGCGCATGCCACGTTATCCGTGCCGTCGAATTTCGGTGGCGTGCCGGTAGGTATACCGACACACCACGTGGCTTGTGCGGCGGGATCGTTTTTGAATAAGGGGTCCGTGCTCCGCAGACCGACAATGTGAACGATGCTGCCGGAGCCAACTGCGGCATTCATTGAACTAGAGAAATCGAAACCTGCTGAAGCGAGTGCGGCAAGCGCTTGGCCAAAACTGTTGTCAGGGTGGCCATCGCCATCGAGGTCGATGGCATAGCTGTTGGCCGATGAGCCCGATGTCGGCAGGAAAACATTGTTCACTAAATAACTGCGCTGGTAACTCGTGGCATGAGCTGCAGTCGCAGCGAAACACGTCAAGAGGCTTGCGCTTGCGCAGCGGCAAAGAAATTGTCGTGACATGGTGGGTCCCCAAAAAGAATGCAGGAGTACACGATACTCGAAAGCGATTTTGAGCGCGAGCTACGCACGCTGGTCACAAAACTATCTTTTGCTTCGCCGCATGAAGAAATGTCTGTTCTCTCAAGTCCGCCTTGTCTCGATTAATTAGGGTGACGAAAAACGACTGATCGTCGGCTAGGCCTGCTTCGAATCGTTTGCTTTGCTGCTGGGGACAATGCGAGGACTTGCTTGAAGTTGGGTTAATGGGAGACTCGCACAGCGGCCGCGCTGAAGCACTGTCACGCACTCGGAAGACCGTGAGGGGCGTGGCTCAAGAATCGCATAGCCAACTACACGCTATTTCAATCTGTTAGTAACGAACGCGAATGCGTCTAGGACTCTATCCGGTCTACTCCACTTTCGATAATTACCCCTTATCAAAACCGATCGCCTATTGAGACGTGGTCAAATGCGCAAATCGCGCACGCAATTGCACGCACTGCTCACCCGCGCACGCACTACCCATCCGCGACTTCCTAACTTATTCGAGCCCCGCGCGAGGCCTTGACGCGAGCTTCGAAGATGAAGCAGAGATACCCTTAAATATCTCGCGCGTGAACCCAGGAACGAAAACTGAGGCGCGCTCATCGACAGGAGAAATCTTTCGAGTCATTAGTTCGAGGCCGAAGATCGGAAATGGCGTCGCCACTCGCGATGACAACTGGCTCGTCGAATCTGCATCGCAAAATGATTCAGAGTATCGTGAACGCGTCCACGCAAAATTTTTAGCACTCAATGTGTTCCATCATCGCTAAATTATGACAATCGACGTTACCACTGACGCGGTCCAAGAAAATTTGTGGGTTGACACATACGCCGAGTTGAAATCGCTCGCTCGCTCGCGTATCCGCGACACGCGTTCGCCTCGTCTCATCGATACAACAGCCCTTGTGCACGAATCGTGGCTAAAGCTGTCGGCGGTCAAGCATTTCAAGTCCGAAAACCGTCGCCAGTTTTTCGTCTACGCCTCTAAGGTGATGCGCTCGGTCATTGTCGATATTGCGAAGGGCGGACGCCGCGACAAGCGGGGTGGCAGAGTGATAGATGTAACGTTCGATCCTTTGTCGGAGGTAGGCGCCGACGTGAAGGCAGAACCGGTCCGACTCGATGATGCGCTCCGCGAACTGGAACGCAGCGTCCCGCGCATGAGCCAAGTTGTGGAGATGCGATACTTTGGCGGTCTGACCGAAGCGGAGATCGCGGACGTGCTCAATGTTACAGAGCGCACCGTTCGCCGCGAGTGGGAAAAAGCCAGACTTATATTGCGAGAAATGTTGGCGGATTGAAGATCGTGGCCGGTTTCGGTGCCGCACGTCGTTTGGGGATCTCAGGACAAGAGGTACGCATGCATGGCGTCGACCGCGTGGTCCCCGGAATTGCTGGAACAAATCTCACGCTTGCTCGACGAAGCGTTGGATATGCCGGCCGCCATGCGCGCCCCTTGGATCGATAGTCGCGCAAAGGAAAATCCGACTGCTATCGCACACGTACGTCGCATGCTTTTGGAGCGTGAGTCTTTCGGCGACGATTATCTTGACACGCCGCGCATCGAGCTTGCGGGCGAGCTCGACGTCGACTCGTTAGAAGGACAGATGATCGGTCCTTATCGATTGGTCGAAGCGTTGGGCCGTGGCGGCATGGGCACTGTCCATATCGGCGAGCGTGTCGGCGGTGTGCGTGGTCATCTCGTCGCGGTCAAAATTCTTCGGCGCGGCATGGATACGGACGAAATCGTCGCGCGGTTCCGGCGCGAGCGCGAGATCCTTGCGCAACTCAAGCACCCGCACATCACTCGACTGATCGACGGCGGCGCGACGGAATCGGGACAGGCCTGGTTCGCGATGGAACTGGTTA
>CAZZYA010000314.1:0-2151 GCA_964658115.1 uncultured Rudaea sp.
CGAAGGCGCGCTTTTGTACGATGTGTTGACGCCAGCCGTAATCGTCGAGAACGACTGCGGCTCCCGGCGCCAGTTTGTTCCAGAAATATTCCGCGGCTGCCAGCTCAGGCTCCTTCGCATTCATGTCAATCGAAAGATAAGCGATTCGTTGACTGTCGACTTGCCCCAGAGTATCTGGCACCCGGCCCTTCACGATTTTAACGGCAGCACCATATGGTGCGAACGTTTTTACCACTGCTTCGTAGCACGGTTCGTAATCTCCGCCGCGCAAGCCGCTCCGGCGTTCGCCAGGATCCAGCTGCTCGTCGATCAAACCTTCGAACGTGTCCAGCAGAAAAAACCGTTTACCCAGTTGCTCAAAGTCAACATACTTCATTGCGGTGAGCGATAGACCACCACGATTTACGCCACATTCAACGAAATCACCTTCCAGCTCAGCGCCTCGTGAGGCAGCCCAGCAAATCACATGCGCGCGCCAATGCAGATCGCCTCCCGGCCAAGAGCCAGTAGCTTTTCCTGCCGAGTAAGCCGCCATAAATTTTTTATCATGCTCGAAACTGGGAAAGTGAGCGCTGACCAATCCATCTTGGTTGTAGGTCGCTTTTCCATAAAGCAGACGGTTAAGCCAATTGCCGCTGCTATTGTTCAGCAGCCGCACAATTCCCGCGAGTGCAGTCGGCGGAATTCTGTCTCTCAGCCAATTTCTAATGTGAGGAATCATGGCAAGCGGGATTCGTCAAATTGAAAGTTTCCTCTTTTTTTCGAATCGATCGAAGGAGAGGGCGAATCGCATTTTGCCACGCGCAGGCCAGAAGGACGCACGTCATGACCTGAAAGGAAACAAGGTACACTGAGCGGAATCACGGTTTCACGGACGCAGTCAGGGAGCATCGGCACGGCGACGGATTGTCCGCCCAATCGAGGACATGAACTCACCCGCTCACATATTGCTGATCACACGCAACCTGCCGCCGGAGCTCGGCGGAATGCAGCGCCTGAATTTGCGCATGGCGGGTCAGATCGCGAAATGTTATTCGATATCGGTAATTGGGCCAAAAGGATGCAGGCAATTCCTTCCTTTTGCCGCTGATGTGGCTGAAGTGTCCGTACGTCCGTTGGTTCTTTTCTTCATTTCTGCGGCTTGGCAGAGCGTGAGAATGGCCGTTCGTCGCCGACCTCATCTTGTTATCGCCGGCAGCGGCCTTACGGCGCCGTTCTCGTGGCTAGCGTCGCGGTTGCGTCGATCGCGTTTGTTCGTATATGTCCATGGATTGGATTTGATCGCCGACAGTTCGCTCTATCGTGTTGCGTGGTTACCTGCTATTCGGTGCGCTGACTTATGCATCGCGAACAGCGGAAACACCGCGCAACTCGCCCGTGACGTCGGTGTCGCCGATCATCGTATTAGCGTCATTCCACCAGGCATCGACTTGCCGATCGATTTGCTTGACGTCGCGCCTCGCTTTCGCGTGCACTTTGAACTCGGCGACCGCCCATTGCTTCTTGCGGTAGGACGTCTGATCGCGCGAAAAGGATTATTGGAGTTTGTCGAAAACGCACTATCTGCGATCGTCGATGCAGTTCCAGACGTCTGTGTCATCGTGCTCGGTGATGAAACGCCGTTATTACTTGCAGGTGATAGCACCGGTCTGGGAGATCGCATCCGAGCGCGTGCCGCGGAACTCGGTTTCGAAAACAATATTCGGTTCATCGGCCCACAAACCGATGCGATGCTCGCTGCCGCTTATCGCGAATGCAATGTCCATATATTCCCCGTAGTGCCGGTGCGTAACGACGTCGAAGGTTTCGGAATGGTCGCCATTGAGGCAGCTGCCTACGGGTTGCCGACGGTTGCCTTCGCGATAGGGGGCGTGGTCGACGCGGTCTCCGACGGTGTGTCCGGGCATCTCGTGCCTTCGGGTAATTACGATATCTTTTCCGACCGCGTTATCGCCATCTTGCGAGATCCGAAGAGTTCCGTCTCCAAGCAAGGCGCCGAGGAATTCGCGCAACATTTTAAATGGGACAATTTCGGCAAAGCACTTCGCGCGAAGATCGAAATCGCGATTGCACCCGAATGACCGACAAGACGTCCGGCAATTCGAACGAAAGAAAGCCGCACGCGATACTCGATCTCGCGTCGCGACGCGA
>CAZZYA010000314.1:2161-3089 GCA_964658115.1 uncultured Rudaea sp.
GGATTGAAGATCGAGCGGTTGCTGAATCTCGGTAATCGGCACGGCCGTATTCGCATGTTGGAAATCGGTACGGGTTCGGGCGGAATTTCGCACTACTTCGCGACACATCCATCGATTGATGTCGAGGTGGACGCTGTCGATGTCGTCGACAGCAGAAAAATCAGCGACAGCTACCGTTTCAAGCAAGTCGACGGCACATCGTTGCCTTTCGCGGACGGACAATTCGATGTCGTTCTGACCAATCACGTGATCGAGCACGTTGGTTATCGACCCGCACAGCTGCATCATCTTCGAGAAATTCGTCGCGTCATGCGCAGCGACGCTGTTGGATACCTCGCCGTACCCAATCGTTGGCGTTTCGTCGAGCCGCACTACAAGCTGGCGTTTTTGAGTTGGCTTCCGCGAAAGCTGCGAAGCGGTTTTCTGCGCATGATGAAACGCGGCGATTTTTACGACTGCGAGCCACTGTCCGTGCGCGAAGTGGAAACGTTATTGGTCGACGCTGGGTTTCGATACGTCAATCTCTGCGTGCGATCGGTGCGAGAGACGGTCGACATCGAACTTTCCGGGACGGTGACGGGGAAGGTGGTGGGCGCTATTCCCGATGCGCTGATCAGCGCGTTCCGTGGATTAGTTCCGACGTTGATTTTCCGATTCGAGCGGCATTGAAAAGTACAATGCCAACGTTCACAGATCGCGTTTTCAACGACCACGTCGCCTGCGTGACCGTCACTTTCTTCCCCGATATTAAAATGCTTCGAAGTCAGCTCGTGGCTTTGTCGCCGCGTACCGTCGCAATTGTAGACAACTCCGCTGCGCCGGATGTGAAGGAAGAACTGAACGCGCTTGCGGCGGAATTCACAAACGTGCATGTCGTATTCAATGAGAGAAACTTAGGATTAGCTGCTGGTTTGAACTTAGGCGTGCG
>CAZZYA010000315.1:0-3089 GCA_964658115.1 uncultured Rudaea sp.
GCAAGCGCTTGCGACAGCGAGTTCTTCCCCAGCGGGATCTTGGATAACGTCGGCGCATTGCCCAGTTGCCAGCGAACCGAGACATCTTGTGGATTATTGGGAGTGGGAAAGCGCAGCGTGACGCCAACGACGACGTTCCCGTCATCTGAAACCGCAAATGGATAGCCAGCCGGTACGACATCCGATATTGGGAGCACCTGTTGCTTACCATATATCGGCCAGACCCAAACCGAGTCGGGATCGTTCACAGTGTTTTTACCTGTTCCGACGGCGACGGCGAAATTGTGGGACACCGCAAAATCGAGAGACACCGCAAGTGTATTGCCATCGACTGGTTGCCAGCCCGTAGCTCGCTGCCACATCAGCACGAATAAAGGATCGGTTAGCGCCTGATCAGCCGTCAAATAATCCGTCGCGATGACACGGGAAGCGTCCGGCGAAATAAGGACCGGTTGCGTCGACAACGGGCGCGACACGTCCTCCCAGTATCGCGACTGAGGATGCCACAGCGTCAGGTTTCCATTGTGCGATCCCGCTACAGTGCCGTCATCCGCAATCGATTGTGCCGATAAGTAATTAGGAGCAGCCACACTTCCCGGGGTTATAGGAATCTCATTCCAACTGATGTCGTAGAGATCGGTAATTTTTGCCTGGACGGTCGGACAGCTAGGCTGCGCAAAGTTCGTTAAGCGGGTCAATGTTAGGTCGCCGGAGCCAAAAACCACGTCGTTTGACGCGTAATGGGCGGTGCCCTGGCTGCAGTCAATTTGCAGCGTCAGTGAGCCCCAATCTTCGTTCTGAAAAGTTGTTGGGTCGTAAGCCTCCCCGAAATGTGGACCGCTTGTGCGAGACATCTCATCAAAAACGATTGCGCCGTTCTGCTCGGTCCCGAGGCCAAGTAACCAAACCTGGTTTCCCGCCGCGTCGTAGGTATACCAAGTTACCATCGCCTGGTTGATGGACAGCCACTGCAGATCGAACCCCTCTCCGGTGTGCGACGTGTCGTACCAGCTTCCGCTTTGACCAGCGTACGACATTACTGGCTGACCTGGCACACCGTTGATTGGTCCGCAGCCGCCACCCATCGTTAGCGTGAGGCGCACGACCGGAAGCGTTTGTGACTGGCCATAAGCATCGTAGTGAAACGTCCCCGTATTGCAGTCGCCAAACGTAAGAGCCAGGTCACCTTCGACCTTATGTTGCACATTGTTCGGGTCGAAGTTAGTACCGAAGATCCCGCCATGCGTGTCGTAGATTTGCGGGAACTGAATCGAATCGCCATTGGCATCGTGAATGACCTGCCCGACGCCTTGCAGCCAACGCTGACCGCCGTCGTCATCGTATGTATACCACTCAAGGAGTGCGCTGTTAGCGTCAAGGATTTCGAGTTGCAAACCTTCGCCGCTGCGCGCGGGGTCGTACCACATGCCACTGAATCCAGAACCGATCGTCACGGCTCGAGCGCTAGCCCCGCAACAATCCAGCAGAACCAAACAAAGTAACGAGAGGATTCGGGTCACAGACCTAAGAACTTGAATCGCACGCGCTCGTCATTTAGTTGCGCGCGTCGAACGTCAGTTACCCCCGGCACATTTCGTAGGACGCGGATATACGGCCAAACGAAAAGCGGCGTTGGAAGATCGAAGCCGCTAAGAAGACCATTGTCATCTCGCCAGCTTGGCCAAGTTTTCATTGTCGTCTCAACTGACGTCGCTGACCGGATCATCTCACGTCGCGATCGGCGATTGTTTGAGCCTCTTTGTTCGGCAAGCCGTGTCGGACTTGGACTGGACTAGTGTGAGCTTTGATGGCTGCGCATTTCGCAGCGGTTTTGTCTGAGGCGCTTTGGCCATGTCCGCAGGAACCAGTGTCAGAAGGAGTGTAAAAAGTTGCCGTAGAGTGAGTGCAACAAATCCCGCATATGTTGAGGATTTTGGGATATCGCAGCTAGCCCGCAGAGTTTCACATGTTCCTGCGTCGATTTAGATTTGCCGCCCACCACGAGTCCGCGTACTCGCCTGCGGAAAATGAGAATGTCCGGCATGTAATCATTTCTTTACGTGAAATTTGACAGGTAGCACTTGTCGATTCGTCGGGAGGAAGTGTAGAACATTGATGAGTTTGGGTTCGCGCACGACTTTAGGGACAGCCATGAACCAACATTTGAAACGTCTCGTCTTCGCGCTTTTCTGTGCAGCGCCGATGATGGCGAGCGCAACCGGTGCCGCACCCGACGATCAGCGGAACGATCCGGCGATCCAGAAAACGTTGCGAGCGATGGACGATGCATCGACGTGGTATCACCCGGACCTTTACGGCGAATTCGCCGGCGTGCGGCGTTACATGAACAAGGATTACGCCGGCGCGATGAAATATTTCGAGATCGGCGCGTATTACGCCGACAAGTTATCGCAACTGAGCATTGGGCTGATGTACGTGAACGGCGAAGGCGTAGCGAAGGATCCAGCCACCGGTTACGCGTGGCTCGATCTTGCCGCAGAACGCGAGTATCCGGAATTTGTCGCCACGCGCGATCGCGTGCGCGCGACACTGACGCCGGATGAATTGCAGCGTGCGCATGGTATCCGCGACGCGCTCGCTCAACGTTACGCCGACGACGTCGCAAAGCCGCGCATGGTGGCGCAGCTCGCACTGGGTCAGATGGAGGTCACGGGATCGCACCTCGGCGCGTTCGGCAACATTATTCATATGCGCGGCAAGGAAGGTTGCACGGGATCAACGATCGTCGGCAATCAAGTGCTTCCGGAAGCCGGTTGCGGCAGCGACGAAATTTACGCCGAAGCGCGCTGGAAGCCGGAAAAATATTTCGCCTCACGCGATTCGCAATGGAAAGCAACGGTCACCGTCGGTGCGATCAACACCGGCAGCGATTCACCGGCAAAAACCGACGGAGCGAAACCTGACGCGAAGCCCGACGACAAACGCTGATCGCAGATCAGTCAGTCAGTGCTTGATTTCAGCGACACTTCGCGCGTCGTTTTGAACTCGCTCGCGGCAGCCCCTTGTGGCTATGCCGTTTCATCCGCATCGCCCAGCCGGCCGGACAGGGCACGATGAAGGCCACTTCG
>CAZZYA010000316.1:0-3087 GCA_964658115.1 uncultured Rudaea sp.
CACGTCGGTGATGAGCTAAGAGCACTGAATATCGTGATCTCGCATCGCCGCGATTTCGCGCGTTGCGCTCAACAGAAAAGCTCTTCAGCCTCACCGCCTTGGCTGCGTGCGGTGCCGAGATACAAGATTCTTGATACCGGTCGCGCGCAGGCTTGGTGCGACGGTGATCGCGCGCAGGGATGCGCGCGGTCCGCAGCCAGCAGCACGGACGTGCTGTCTGCGGACAACACCCAATGCGAGAAAACCAGGTGTTTTTTTGGTGACTTTTTGTCACCGGACAAAAAGTTACCCGCTCGTGCCGAGCGGAAGCTCTTGTCGTAAATTACCCACCGCTTACAGCGCGAGTTCCCAATCCAACGAAAAGCAAATCAACAACACCCATGCTCCCCACGCTGCGTATACGCCCCACTCGCCGCCACACCCATCGTCAGCCCTTGCACACTCGCCTGATAATGATCAGCAATCACCCGCGCCACACACATACTCACGCGCTTGCCCGTCGGTATGTGCAGAAACTCGTTCGGCCCATGCGCATTCGACTGCGGCCCAAGAACGCCGGTGATCAGAAACTGCGCGCCGGGAAATTTCTCGCCAAGCATGCCCATGAAAGGAATGCTGCCGCCTTCGCCGTTGAACGCGACAGGTGCGCCGAAGAATTCCTTCGACGCCGCTTCGACGGCGCGTTCCAGCCACGGCGCGAGCGCCGGCGCGTTCCATCCGGACGATGCTTTCTCCAGATCGAACGTCACCTTCGCGCCGTACGGCGGATCTTTTTCGAGCAAATTTTTCACGGCGCGACCGGCGGTGTCGCCGTCGAGCGTGGGCGGCAATCGCAGTGACACTTTCACCGCGGTGAACGGACGCAGCACGTTGCCGGCCGAATCCAGCGGCGGCATTCCGCCGATGCCAGTGATCGACAACGCCGGACGCCACGTGCGGTTCAGCACGAGTTCGGTGAGATCGTCGTCCATCGGCTTCATGCCATGTACGAACGGAAATTTCGAGTACACCGCATCGCCGAGCACGCGCGCGGTTTTGTTCGCCTGTTCCATGCGCTGCGGCGGAATCTCGGCGTAAAGTTCTTTCGGCTTGATCTTGCCGGAAGTTTCGTCTTCGAGTCGCGACAGCAACAAACGCAGGATTCGAAAACTCGATGCGACGATGCCCGACGCATCGCCCGAATGCACGCCTTCGTCGAGCACGCGCACGGTAAGGTTGCCGCCGGTCATGCCGCGCAACGAGGTGGTCAGCCACAATTGATCGTAGTTGCCGCAGCCGGAATCCAGACACACGACGAGCGACGGCTTGCCGATGCGTGCGGCGAGATGGTCGACGTAATAGGGAAGGTCGTAACTGCCGGATTCCTCGCACGCTTCGATCATCACGACGCAGCGCGCGTGCTGCGTTTTCTGTTCTTGCAGCGAACGCAAGGCAGCGAGTGATCCAAACAACGCATAGCCGTCGTCCGCGCCACCGCGGCCGTATAATTTGTCGCCTTCGATCACCGGTTTCCACGGACCCAGATGTTCGGCCCAGCCGGTCATTTCCGGCTGCTTGTCGAGGTGGCCATACAACAGCACGCAATCCTCGGAGGTCGACGCCGGATCGCTGGCGGGAACATCGATGAAGATGAGCGGCGTGCGTTTCGGCAATCGCACCACATCGACTTTCATACCCGCGATCGGTTGCGATTTCGCCCAGTTCACGAACAGCTCGACGGCTTTGTCCATGAAGCCGTGTTCGGCCCATTGCGCGTCGAACATCGGCGACTTGTTCGGGATCTTGATGTAATCGACGAGTTGCGGAACGATCTCGCTGTCCCACAGGTCGGATACGGCGTTTCGGGTTTGCGTCGAGTCCATGATCAGTTTTTTTCCATCGGATCGACAAGTCTACCCGCGCGGAGCAAGCGGCGCATCCTGCTAGACTTCGCCAACGTTTTTCTGGGTCTTTTGCATGATTCTGCCGCGTTATCACGTCGCCGATTCGCTCATCGCGGGTGCCGGCAAGGGGTTGTTCCTGGATGAGCCGGTACGCGCCGGGAAAATTGTCGTTGCGCCGGACGATGTGCGCAAAGTATACAAATGGACGGAACTGCAAGCTCAGCCGAACGCAACAGAACTCATGTATGCGACCGTGCGCTGGTTCGATGACGGCTACACCGTCACGCCGGAATGGCCCGACGAGTGCTATATCAATCACGCTTTCGAACCGACCGCGCTATGGCATCTCGGATTCGTGTTCGCGCTGACCGATCTGGCGATCGACACCGAAATCACCGTCGACTATCGGCACCTGCTCGCGCCCGGGCAAGCGGAGGATTTCAACGATTCCAAAACCGGACAGCCGATCGTCGGCTATTCGTGGGAAGAAAGTCTCGCGCGCTCCACCGCGCAGTTGCACGCGCTCACGGAGAACGGCGTGCGATGAGTTGGCGCGTGCTGCGGCCGGCCGATTATCAACGCGTGCCGTGGAAAAACGGCGGCGGCATGACGACGGAATTGGCCGTCTATCCGTCCGAAGCGAACGACGCGTTCGACTGGCGCATCAGCATCGCCGACATCGAGAAGAACGGCCCGTTTTCGGCATTCGAAGGCTACGATCGGTTCATCGCGCTGCTCGAAGGCATCGGCATGGAGCTGCGCTTCGATGACGACGAACCGGTGCGGCTCGAACGTCGACTGCAGTTCGTCAAATTCGCGGGTGAGCGCAGCCCGGAAGGTGTTCTGATTTCCGGAAAAGTGCGCGACTTCAACGTGATCTATCGGCGCGATATTGTTCGAGTTGACGTATTGCACCGGCCGTTGGTTGGCCCGATGGTTTTCTTTCGCGATGCGACGTGGTTCGTATATCTCGCGGATGGTCGCGCCGACGCGAAATGCGGTAGCGAGCAGTGCGCGCTGGAAGCGGGCGCGGCGTTGTTGCTGCAACCGCAACCCGAGGCTCAGCGCGTTGTGCTGAACGGGGGTGGCGAAGTCGTGCTCGTGAAAATCGTTTCCGCTCGGGACAAGCAGCCGGATCGATAGCGTCCGCTCTGCAGCACATGCGGGCCAAAGGAATCGCTGCGCATGAGCCAATGATCCCGGT
>CAZZYA010000317.1:0-1759 GCA_964658115.1 uncultured Rudaea sp.
TCGCGGTACGCGTTCGCCAGCGACAGCATCGGGATTTCGTGCCGCACTTCGGCGAATTCGCGCGAAGGCGCCGAACCCACGCGCTGCGTCGGCGAATCGGGCGTGCGCAGATTTGGATTGGCCGATTCGACCGCTTCGAGTTCGCGCATCAGACGGTCGTATTCGGCGTCCGTTATCGCCGGTTCGTCGAGGACGTGATAGCGGTAGTTGGCGTCGTCGATTTTCTCGCGCAGCGATCGGGCGATAGGCGATATGTCTTTGGCGGCTTTGCTCATAAGCAAAGTTTACCGGGTGTCGCGTCATCAGTCGTCGAAACCGTTCGCGAAAATCGCATCGGCCTGAACGACCACGAGTGGCGATTCCGAAAACACCGTGCGGCCGTCGCCGACTTCGCCGTAATAGTCCGATCCCCAACACGACAAACCGCCGCCGACGATCGCGCAGCTGTGCGAATCCGCGCCGGCGATGTCGGTTGCATTAGCGCTCAGCCCGGTCACCGCGGCCGGTGTCTGCACGCTCGCCGTGCCGGTGCCGAGTTGGCCGAAAGCGTTGCTGCCCCAGCAAAACGCCGCACCGCTTTTTATGCCGCAGGTGTAGTCGAAACCGCCCGCGATTGTTTGCACGTTCGACGTCCAGCCTGTCACTTGCGTCGGCACGTGGCTGTCGGCGGTGAGGCCGTCGCCGAGTTGTCCGTTGGCACCGTATCCCCAGCATAGCGCGCCGCCGCCGACGATCGCGCAGGTGTGGTAACCACCTGCCGCGATTTGCGTCGCACCGCTGACGATATTCATCACGATGACCGGCGGATTCGCGTTTGTCGACGTCGTCGTGTTGTCGCCGAGCTGCCCGCTCGAGTTGTAACCCCAACACTGCATTTTGCCGTTCGACAGCGCGACGCACGTATGGCCAATGCCGGCTGTGATCAACACCGGCGTTCCGGCGAGTCCGACGACGGCGACCGGCGAATTGCGCTGGGTGACGGAGCCGTCGCCGAGTTCGCCGTCGTTGTTGAAGCCCCAGCACTTCACGCCAGTTCCGACAATCGCGCAGGCGCTGTAGTAACCCGTTGCGATGGCCGACGCGCCGGAGGCAATGGTCGTTACCGGTGTCGTGCGGAAACCGGATCCACTGCCGTCGCCGACATCGCCATCGGTGTTGCCGCCCCAGCATTTCACCGCGCCGCTAGTGAGTAGCGCACAGGAAAAGTCGAAACCGACGGCGATATCCGCGACACCGCTGCTCAGGCCCGACACGGCGACCGGTGTCGACGACGACACCGTCGAGCCATTGCCGAGCTGGCCTTCTTCGCCATAACCCCAGCACTTCGCCGCTCCGCCGATGACCGCGCAGCTATGGCTCGACGACGCGCCGCGCGCGATACGCGTTGCGCCGGCGGTGCCCGCAATGGTGGCGGCTGCATCGCGATAGACGATGTCGTTCAATCCGAGTTCGCCGTCGTAGTTATCGCCCCAACAGTGTGTGATCGTTCCCGTGCCGGACGTGCCCAGCGCGCACGATGTGTATTGTCCGGCCGAAACCTGCGTCATCGCGCTCAAGCCCGGCACGGCGTTCGGCGTGTTCTTCGAGAGAAGGGATGCGATGCCGAGTTGGCCATAGTAGTCGTCGCCCCAGCATTTCACCGCGCCACCGACCACCGCGCACGTGTGATAGCCGCCACCCGCGATCGCGGTGACCCCGGAAGTCATGCCGACCGGTGTCACCGGTGGATTGTTGCCCGTCAATGTGTTGGTGCCGTCGC
>CAZZYA010000317.1:1769-3067 GCA_964658115.1 uncultured Rudaea sp.
AGCATTTCATCGCGCCGCCAGTGACGATGGCGCACGAGTGGTATGTGCCCGATGCGAGGTTGGTGACACCGGAGGTCAAACCGACGGCGGCGACCGGCGTGAAACTATCGCCACTCGAGCCGCGATCGAGTTCGCCGTCGTTGTTGTAGCCCCAACATTTTACCGCGCCGCCGGTGAGAACACACGTGTGATAGCCGCCCGACGCGAGTACTGTCGCGCCCGCAATTCCGCTGACGGTGACGGGCGGATTCGCATTCGTCGCCGTGTTGGTGCCGTCGCCGAGTTGACCGTTGCTGTTCCAGCCCCAGCACTTCACCGCACCACCGACGAGCGCGCAGGTGTGATACTGCCCGGCCGAAATCGCGCTCACGCCGCTGCCGAGCGTTTGCACGGAAACGGCCGTATAGACATCCGATGTGCCGCTGTTGCCCAGTTCGCCATCGGGATTGCGGCCCCAGCATTTCACGCCGCCGTTGACGATCGCGCAGGTGTGATAAAGCCCTGACGACACCGCCGTCACGCCGCTCTCGGCACCTTTCGCGGTCGTCGGGACCGTGCGGTCGCGCGTGTCGCCCGTGCCGAGCTGGCCGTACAAATTGCTGCCCCAACACTGCGCCGCGCCGCCGACGACGGCACACATGTGATAGCCGCCGTTACTGATCGACGTGGCCTTCAGCGGCAGCACTGCCGCTGCGGCATTGGCGGCAGCGCAGGCCGCGAACACTATCAACGCGACGTACACGATCCGATTCAACATGATCCACTCCCCATGCCCGTTTAACTGAACTACGCAAAACGGTGGCGAAAAGACTCATCGCGTCGTCGGCTGGCTATCGTATGCAAGTTTATCTATCGTGCGCGTGTCGTTCGGGCCGGGCATCGCATGGAACACGGTGGCGCGATTTTGCTGAGTCTGTTCGTCGTCTTCGTCGCCGCGCAGATCGGCGCGGAGGCGGCGCAGCGGGTCAAGCTGCCCGGCGTGGTCGGCGAGATCGCGGCGGGCTGCGCGGTCGGTCCATCCGTGCTGGGCTGGGTGCAGCCGTCCGAGGCGCTCGATGTCCTCGCGGAAATCGGCGTCGTGCTGCTGCTGTTTTCGGTCGGACTCGAAACGCGCATCGATGAGATGAAACGCGTCGGCCGCAGTGCGGTGCTGGTCGGCGTACTGGGTGTGATCGTACCGTTCGCGCTCGGCGCGCTGTGGGCACACGGATCGGGTTACGAATGGACGCAATCGATGTTCGTTGCGGCGGCGTTCGTGGCAACGTCGGCGGGAATCACCGCGCGCGTGCTGCAGGAAT
>CAZZYA010000318.1:0-3065 GCA_964658115.1 uncultured Rudaea sp.
TTTTTTGGTGACTTTTTGTCACCGGACAAAAAGTTACCCGCTGCTTGCAGCGGAAGCTCCTGATCTAACAAAAAACGACAACCCCATCAACCGACAGCTTGAACCTTGAGCGTAGACCCACTAACCGCAATAACTTCAATCGCCGATCCCGCCGGCAACTCCGGCCCCTCAACCAGCCACACCGAATCCCCGACCCGCGCCTTCCCCTGTCCGTTAACGATCGCACTATCGAGCACATAGCGCCGACCGACGAACTGTTCGGCACGTCGATTGAGCAGCGGCTGATCACTGACCCTATTCAACTCGCGTCGAACGAATTTCCAATAGATCACACAACTGACGACGGCAAGCACCGCAAACGCAAAGGCTTGCGCGAGCGCACCGAGATCCGGAACGATCAGAACCAGCGCACCCATCACCGCCGCCGCGATACCGATCCACAGCATGAAGTAGCCGGGTGCGACGAGTTCGGCGCCGATGAGCACCAGTGCCAGCAGCCACCAGCCGTAATGCGTCGCGAGATTCGTCAACATATCCACATTTCCACAAAGTTATGGGGTCGGCGGTGCCGGAATGAACGAGCGTTGCGCCGGCGGCGGTGCCGGTGGCCGCGCGAGCGCGGTTTGCGCTTGCTGATCCGCCAGGCTGCTCTTTGCCAATTCCGCGATGCCCGCCAGCGAGCCGAGGATGCCGGTCGCTTCCATCGGCAGCAGCATGATCTTCTGATTCGGTGCGCCGACCATCGCTTTCAACGCGTCGACGTATTTGGTCGCGACGAAATAATTGATCGCGTTGATGTCGCCGGCGCGAATCGCCGCCGACACCATTTCGGTTGCTTTCGCTTCGGCCTGCGCGGCACGCTCGCGCGCTTCCGCTTCGCGGAAAGCTGCCTCGCGTTTGCCTTCGGCCGAAAGAATCGCCGATTGTTTTTCGCCTTCAGCTTTCAGGATGGCCGCCTGACGGAAACCCTCCGCTTCGAGAATGTTCGCGCGTTTCTCGCGCTCGGCTTTCATCTGGCGCGCCATCGAATCGATCAGATCGCGTGGCGGCTGGATATCCTTGATCTCGATGCGATTGCATTTCAGGCCCCACGGGTGCGTCGCTTCATCAACGACGCGCAATAGCCGCGCATTGATGTCGTCGCGTTTGGACAACGACTCGTCCAGATCCATCGACCCAAGCACGGTGCGGATATTGGTCATCACGAGATTCAGGATCGCCTGCTGCAGGTTCGATACTTCGTACGCGGCCTTCGCCGCATCGAGCACCTGATAGAAAACGACGCCATCCACGCGCACGACCGCGTTGTCCTTGGTGATCACGTCCTGCGACGGCACGTCGAGCACCTGCTCCATCATGTTCATCTTGCGTCCGACCGATTGATAAATCGGAATCAAGACGTGCAGACCCGGCTCCATCGTGCTCGTGTAGCGGCCGAAGGTTTCCTTGGTCCATTCGTATCCCTGCGGGACGACGCGAAGCGTTTTCGCGATAGCCAACAGGACCACAATTACCAGCACGATCGCAACGACGCCGCCACCCATGATCGATTTCCCCTCGTTTTTACGCAGATAGACCGAGTACTCAGTATATAAGGCGGCGCTCGAGCCCCGACAACGCAAGAATGTTAAGATTCAGTTGTGCAACAATGATTTACGAGGTCCGCGCAGCGGGCATTTCAACCGGCATGCCGCCGGTCTTCAAAAAGTATGGGGAGAAAGTTGAAATGAAACGCAGACTTGCCTTTGCGATCGCCGCCGCGCTCATGGGCGCGAGTTCGGCTTACGCGATAACCGATTCCGAAACCAACGCGAGCATTCCCTTCAATCTTGCCGCACCCGGCGCGCGCAGCATGGGCATGGGCGGCGCGTTTCTCGGTTTGGCCGACGACGCCACCGCCGCGTACACCAACCCGGCTGGCCTGACGCAGCTCGTAACGCCGGAAGTCTCCGCCGAAGCGCGTCATACCGACTACAGCCTGCCCTACGTCAACGGCGGCTCGACGTCCGTCAGTCCGTTCAACGGCTCGGGTGTGCATTCGAGCGATGCGGATTCGTCGAACAACGATCTCTCGTTCCTCGCCGTCGTGTTGCCGCATGACCGCTGGTCGTTCTCGCTCTACCGCGACGAGTTGGTTCGCTACAACTCCGACTTCGCCACCGGTCTCGACGGCACGCCGCTCGGCGACACGAACTTCGTCATCCTGCCGCTGAATTCGCACACCGATTTGCGCATCGTCAATTACGGCGCGACCGCTGCGTACAAAGCGACCGACAACGTTTCGCTCGGACTCGGCTTGTCGTATTACGATTTCCACATCAACACGTCGATCCAGCGCGTCGCATTTCCGACCATCGCGTCCGGCCAGGCCGCCGGCACGCCGATCAATCAGCAGGATCAGCACGGCAGCGATAACGATGTCGGCGTGAATCTCGGCGCGCGCTTCGTGCTGAGCGAACATTTGAGTGCAGGTCTGGTCTATCGCCGCGGTCCGAAGTTCAGTTACGACGCGACCAACACCGCGTTCTCGCTCACCGATGGCACACCGTTGACACCCCCTGAAGTATCCGCCGATCTCGCGAAAGTCGATTTCAAGGTGCCGGACGAATACGGCGGTGGATTGAGCTGGCATCCGAACGACAATCTCGTCGTGAACTTCGACGCGGACTTCATCCAGTATTCGCAGCTCACGCATGGCATCGAATCGCTGTTCGGCAACGACACGGCGACGGTATCGCGCCTGTCGATCCCCAACGGCACGGAATATCACCTGGGCGGCGAGTATACATTTACGCAAATGGCGCATCCGTTCAGCTTGCGCGCTGGCGCGTGGCACGATCCGCGGCATTCGATCGAATACAAGGGCGCCGATCCGGGTACGGACATCGGCGCGCTCGGTCTGGCCACGTTGTTCGGCGTCGGCAAAGGTTCGCAGACGCACTATTCGATCGGCGGCGGTCTCGCTTTCGCCAAATTCCAGATTGATGCGGCGGCGGACTTCTCCGACCTGAGCAATATGTATTCGATCTCGGCCGTCTATCACTTCTGAGCGACATCGACGCACG
>CAZZYA010000319.1:0-3058 GCA_964658115.1 uncultured Rudaea sp.
TGTAGTCGGGCGCATATCCCCAGTCGACGCGCGCGTCTAGCGAGCCGACAGCCAACGAATCGGTGGCGCCCGCTTTCATCGCAGCCAAGCCATGAACGATTCGCTGCGACACAAATTGCCTCCCGCGTAAAGGCGATTCATGATTGAACAGAATTCCGCAAGAAACAAAAATGTCGTGGACGCGACGAAAGTAGTCTGCGGCCGCCATCGCCGCCGATTTGCTTGCGCCATAAACGCAGACCGGTTTCAGTGGTGTCGTTTCGTCCTGCGGAGCGCTTTCTGCGTTCCCAAAAACGCGCGACGACGACGCGTAAAATATCCGAGGTCGTTTGGCCAAGTTGCGCGCGGCCCAAAGGAAATTGACGAACGCATCGAGGTGAACTGCCCAACTCGCCGACCACACGCTTCGCGCATCGTTCTTTTCTTCGGAGCTGTGATGATGCGCTGCGAGGAAATAAATTTGATCTGGCGCAAACGATTGCAATAGTTGTTCGACCTCCCCCGCATTCGTGATATCGATCGACGGCTCAGAGTGCGCGCGTTCTGAACGCACAGCGTTACGCGAAATTCCGAGCAGCGAGATACCGCGATCAGCGAGCTGATCCCACAGGATACGGCCGTCCTGCCCCGTGTGCCCGACGATCAGCGCGCGCGCCATTCAGTCGCCTACGATCTCGATCTCGGGAAGAGGAAAGATGAGCTTTCCGCCGGCAGCGAGATAATCTTTCTCGCGTTGAACGATGATGGATTTGAAATGCCAAGGCAGCACGAGAAAGTAATCGGGGCGCGTGGCGCGCGCTTCCTGTTCGGAGACGATCGGTATCAGCGTGCCCGGCGTAAACGCTCCGAACTTTTCCGAATTGACCTCTGCGATGGCTGGAATTTCGCGCGGACCAAAGCCGCAGAACTGAAGCAGCACGTTGCCCTTCGTCGATGCGCCATATCCAAGGACGCGCTTGCCGTCACGGACCAGCGCTTGCACCAGCCGTTGCAGGTCCGCGCGGTGCTTGAACACCCGCTCTTCGAACTGGCGATAAGGTTTTGGAGTATTGAGACCCCAGTTTTCTTCCTGTTGTAGCAGCCACTCTACTATCGTACGTTCGCCGGAAATCTTGGCGTCCACATGGCATGCCGTGACAGCGACACTACCGCCGTTGACGCTGTTCATCTGCACGCCGGCGATGCGCAGTCCGTGCCGCGCGAGCAAGTCGGAAATCACTCTCAATGAGTAATACTCTAGATGCTCATGGCACACCGTATCGTATGCATTCGTGCGCAACATCGAGGGCATGTAACTTTGTTCGAAATGCCATACACCATCAGCGTGCAACGCTCGCGCGATGTCGGCGACGAACGCATTTGGATCCTCCAGATCGTAAAACATGGCGATCGACGTAATGCATTTGGCGCGCGATCCACTGGATGCTTGCAGAAAACGATCGCCCGCAAAAAAATCTTCCACGACGGTAATATCCGGTGGATAGAACTCTCGAAACTTGTGCGCCGTAGGATCCATCCCGACGCGGTGAATGCCCGCAGTCGAATACGATTTCAGCAATGTACCGTCATTGCTACCAATATCGAGAACCCAGTCGCCAGCGCGCAAAGGAAACTGCCGTTCAAGTCCACGCACTTTGTCACGCAGATGCGCAACCATCGACGCGTTGAGACCCGACCGGTAACCGTAATTATCGCCATACATTTCGGACAGCGAATACGAATGACGTAGCTGCAACAAACCGCTATCGGGACACCAAACCAATTCGAGCGGCCCGCGCGTCACCGGCTGATCCGCACTCTTTGGAAATACGCCGGTCAGGGCCTGCTCGCCGAGATTCAGCACCGACACAAGGTGACGGCTTCCGCTGACACGGCACCGTTCAATTTCCCTGACGCTTCCGATTCCTACATCCTCGCCCATGCTACCCCGCCTGCGACTTGGCAAACCAATTTTTGTAGTAGTAACGGCTCGCCTTCATGTCGAGCAAGTGTATGTTGGAATCGCGGTATTCAAAAGAACAATAGATCAGTCCGATGACGTTCGCGATGGGGCCTGGCATCAACGCCACCGCGATTGCTTTGAATTTGTCCCATCCCCGTCGCACACGCGGACGTATCCATGTGCGATAGTCACTCATGGCATAAGTGCCCTTTGCGCGAAAAAAAACAAGGCTTTTGACGCTCCGCCACGGCTCACGACGGTAGCACCGCGCACGCAGCGCTTCGGGAATGGCGGGCAGCGACCACACAAGATCCGTCCAGCAGATCATGCGTATGTGAAATTCTTTCGGCCGCCACTGTGCGTTGCCGAATCGGATGGAGATCAGCGGCTTCGAAATCACCAATGTGTCGCCCGGCAACGCCTGCTGAAAGATCACGCCGACATGAATGAACCACGAACCATAGAAACTAGCGCGATCACGCGACATCCAAATGTCGCGGCGTATCACCACTGCTCCGATATAGGTAAGGTATGCTGAGGTTTCCTCGAACAGTCGGTGGAAATCGGCCGGCGGATAGACGCGATCCACCTCGAACCTAAGCCGGTTGGGATCAAGCAGTTCAGAAAAATCGAAATTGCGCACTTCGGAATTGATCACGATTAGACTGTAACGGTGCTCGATCGCTTCTAGAACGGTGGCCACCGCGCCGGACACCATCAGATCATCGTCGGACATCAGCCAACAATATTCGCCGACCGCATGCTCGACAGTGATATCGAAATCCCGATCAACGCCACCGTTATTGGATAGTTTTACGTAGCGAATGCCGGGCTGCCGCTCGGACCATTCGGCGACCACGGCACCGGTGTTATCCGTGGATGCGCCATCGACGACAACCACCTCGATCCTGTCGTCCCACTGTTTGACGATGCTACGCAACGTCTCGCCGATAAAATCGCCGCGATTACGCGTGGCCATGCAGATCGAAAGCGTCTTGCCCATCAGTTTCAATCGTCCGTTAGCCGTGAAGACGGCGCATCGTACTCATCTACCGCGATGGCGCGTATCTGAACGCTGCGGCATCATGGGCGCTGAACCCCCCAAGGGTAACCCGT
>CAZZYA010000320.1:0-3011 GCA_964658115.1 uncultured Rudaea sp.
CTCGCCGCCGATCCTTCGTTGAACGAAGCGGCTGCGCGTCCCGGCGGCGATCCACGCATCGCGTATTTCCGTTTGCACGGATCACCGCGCATGTATTACTCGAACTACAACGATGCGTCCCTGGAAACGCTCGCCCGACACATGCAAGCGGCGACGCTTGAATCGCGGCAGGTCTGGTGCGTTTTCGACAATACGGCGCACGGTTTTGCCGTGCCGAATGCACTGACGCTCGCAATCCTGTTGGGTAGACTTGCGTCGTTGCCGAAGCGACCGCATATTTGACGTATGGCTACCGGCTGGGCAGGCGACAACGCCGTCAACGATCAGATCGACGCGACCGTCAAGGATGCGATCCAGCGCGTTCGCGCGCGCGCACGGAAAGGTCCTTCGCTGACCCACTGCGAAGAATGCGGCGCGAAGATTCCCGAGGCGCGCCGCGTTGCCGTGCCCGGCGTTCACTTGTGCGTGCCGTGTCAAACCGAGCACGACAAAGAAGAGTCGGCGTTCAGCGGCTACAACCGCCGCGGCAGCAAAGACAGTCAGCTACGCTGATGACGATGCGCACATTTTTGCATCGCATAGGGGTCGCTGCCTTGCTGTGCGGTTTCGTGAACGCGGCGTCGGCACAAGTCGATCGTGTGGCGCAATGGAAGCCCGACATCGATGCACTCACCGCGCGCGACGCGAGCAATCCCCCGCCGCAACATGGCGTGCTGTTCGTCGGCAGTTCGTCGATCAAAAACTGGGCGCCGACGATCGCGGGTGATTTTCCGCAAATTCCCGTCATCGACCGCGGATTCGGCGGATCGCAACTCGCCGATTCCACCCGTTTCGCCGAGCGCATCATCGTTCCGTATCACCCGAACGTGATCGTGCTGTATGCCGGCGACAACGACATTAACGAAGGCCGCACTTCCGAACAGGCGATCGAGGATTTCAAGCAATTCGTCGCGCGCGTGCGCAGAGATTTGCCGCAGACGGCCATCGTTTTTATAACGATCAAACCCAGTACCTCGCGCTGGAAACTATGGCCGGCGATGCACATGGCGAACGATGGCATTGCCGCCTGGGCGAAAACGCAGAAGGACGTTCGCGTTGTCGATGTCGCGAGCCGCATGCTGGACGCGAACGGCCAGCCGCGCGCTGACCTGCTGCTTCCGGATGGCTTGCACATGCGTCCCGCGGGCTACGCGATATGGATCGACGCACTTCGGCCGGTGCTCGCCGCGTACGGGTTCAAATCCTAGCCGTCCATTCGCCCTGAGATTTTTGCCCGGAATTCCGTTCGTCGAACTTTCGTGACGGAGCTCACGAATTTGTCCGAACTATTGATCACGGATATCTGTACCGGTTCTGAATTTCGACATTCACGTTTATGCGGCAGTCGGACTGATGAATCCCGCTGAACCGCAAATCGAACGCTTAATCTTCATCGTCGAAATCGTAGCTATGCTCCCCTGACGTTAGGGTGACGTGAAAGACATCTGAATTTTTGAGGAGGCGGTATGACACGGACTCGTGGGGTATCTGAAACTTCGTTGCGCGTGCGAAAGGCGCTAGGCCCGGCGCCGCTGGCGCTAGCAATCGCCCTCGGCATCAGTGCCGCGCATGGTGCAACAATTACTGTGGACAGCGCAGATGCTGCCTCGGAAACAGGCAAGTGCACGATTGTGGATGCCGTGCAGGCGCTCAACACACAGACGGCCGTCAATAACTGCAAAGCCGGCGATGGCAACAATGACACGATCGATTTGACGTCGTTCAAGACGCCAACGACGATCACGCTGACGTCTTCCGCGCCACTTCGATCACATGCGCTCGTGACGAGTAAAACGGTCACGATCATTGGTCCGCTCGATCCTACCGGTGCGCCGCTCGTCACCTTGACGCGAAGCACCGTAACCGGCGCGCCAGCGTTCGGCATTCTTCAAAACCAATCCCCCTTAACGCTCTATGGATTGCATATTAGCAACGGCGATGCCGGCGAATATCTTGGTGGCGGCGTTCTCGGCAGCGCGTCGCTAACCATCGAATCCAGCGTCATCAGCGACAACCATTCCGATAGCGCCGGCGGCGGGATCGCTGCTACGCAAGACGTAACCGTGACGAACTCGATCGTGAGCGGCAACACCGCCGGCAATGCGGGCGGTGGAATCGATGGATCGTCGAGCGTGGCCATCTATTATTCGACCGTCAACAACAATTCCACGACGGGCGCCACCTCCGCAGTCAATGGCGGCGGCGGCGTGTTCGCTACCGGTTTCGTGAAAGTAATTCACAGCGATGTGTTCGACAACACCTCGGCATCGGCGGGCGGCGGCGTATATACGTCGTCGGGCGCGAACATCACCAATTCGACCCTCGCTGGTAACATGGCGGTAGGCGGTTCGGGTGGCGGCCTTTACAGTAATCCAGCCGCCGGCAACGTCACCATCACACGCTCGACTGTCAGCGACAACACTGTGCACGGCAATGGTGGTGGTGTGCTCGCCGGCACTCTCGGTATCGAAAATTCCACGATCACCGGAAACCTGTCCAGCGGCACCGGCGGTGGCGTGCAAGCAAACGATCTGACCACGAACTACGCGACGATCGCGCAAAACCAGTCGGGCGGCGCAGGCGGCGGCGCGAACTTCGCTTCATCAGCGAAAATCAACGCCACCATTTTATACGGCAACACCACCGGCACGAACACAGCGGACGATATCGAGACCAGCGACACTGCGGCCATCACCGGTCAGTACGACATCATCGGTGCGACGACAGCCACCGAACCGACGGGTGGCATCGTCAGTTGTACCGATCCGCAACTTTCGCCGCTCGGCGACAACGGCGGACCGACGAAGACAATGGCGCTAGGCGCTGGTTCGTGCGCCATCGACGGAGCCAGTTCGACGCCGACGGTCACCACCGATCAGCGCGGCTTCGTGCGTGCGGTGGGCAGTGGCACTCCGCCCGTCGCCGACATCGGCGCCTTCGAATCAGGCTCGATGGATCCCGACAAGATCTTC
>CAZZYA010000321.1:0-2945 GCA_964658115.1 uncultured Rudaea sp.
GACCCATGGCGCGAACGGTATCGGACGCCGCTGTTCTTTTATCCGCGCTCGCCACGAATAGAACGCATCGCACCGATTACGCGAAGGCACTCAACGCCAACGGATTGAAAGGCGCACGCATTGGCGCGGTGCGGAAATTCGCCGATTCCAATCCGGATGTGAAAGCGCGTTACGACAAGGCGATTGCCGATTTGCGTGCAGCGGGCGCGATCGTCGTCGACGTGGAATTGCCAAACCTCGGGAAATACGACGATGCCGAAAACGTCGTTTTGCAATTCGAATTCAAGCACGATCTGAACGCGTATCTCGCCGCGTTGCCGGCGTCCTCGAACGCACCGCGGACACTTGCCGACCTGATCGCATTCAACGAGCGCGAACGGACGCGCGAGATGCCGTGGTTCGGACAGGAATTGTTCGAGCAATCGCAAGCGCGCGGCGATCTCAGCGAGAAGGTCTATCGCGATGCATCCGCTGATGCCAAACGTCTCGCCGGCAAGGAAGGCATCGACGCAGCGCTCGCGAAATATCATGTCGACGCACTGATCGCGCCGACCGGTGGTCCGGCGTGGGTGACCGATCTGGTCAACGGCGATCATTTCGATTCCGCAAGTTCGTCGCCCGCCGCCGTCGCCGGCTATCCGGATATCACCGTGCCGATGGGACTGATCCACGGTTTGCCCGTCGGCCTCAGTTTTTTCGGCGCCGCTTGGAGCGAGCCGACGTTGTTGAATTTCGCCTACGCTTTCGAACAACACACGCACGCCCGCCAACCGCCGACATTTGCCGCGCATGTAGAATGACGCCTTTCCGTCAGGCGCGTTCTCATGAAAAAGCCAACTCCCGCCTCCGCCATTCGCCGCGTGCTGTCCATCGACATCGGCGCGACGGGAATGAAGGCGGCGCTCGTCAATCGCAACGGAACTTTCGTCAGCGAGCGCCGCCGCGTGAAGACACCGCCGAAATGCCCGCCGCGAATGATGGTGAAAATGCTGGTGGACATGGTGCGTTCGTTCGACGGCTATCAACGCGTTTCGATCGGATTTCCCGGAGTCGTGCGCGACGGCGTGATCAAAACTGCGCCAAATCTCGGCACCGAGCAATGGACGAAATTCAAATTCGCCGCGATCATGGAAAAGCATCTCGACCGACCGACGCAGGTCCACAACGATGCCGATGTACAAGGTCTCGCGGCCATCGACGGCAAAGGGCTAGAACTCGTTTGCACGCTCGGCACCGGCTTCGGCACGGCGTGGTTTCGTGACGGCGAATTGATGCCGCACATGGACCTGGCGCACATGGCCATCCACAAAAAACACGATTTCGATGACTACATCGGCGACAAGACACTCAAGCTCATCGGCAAGAAAGAATGGAATAAACGCCTGAAGAAACTGATCGACATGCTCGACAACGTATTTTTCTACGACCGTCTGCACTTCGGCGGCGGCAATTCGCGCTGCATCGATCTCGACCTTCCCAAGAACGTACGAATTGTTTCAAACGAGCTCGGTATTTCCGGCGGCGCATTCGTCTGGGTGCCGAAAGGCAATCGGCAGCCGCACAAGAAAAAGAACAAAAGCTGAGCGTGAAAACATCCTGTCATCGGCACGCCGCACGCTGGCGACGCAACTTGGGGAGTAACGGATGACGGCGATTAAACTCTGCCTGGGCATCGCGCTCGCGTGCTGCGCACAAGTCGCATCGGCCGATGGAGACGAAATTCGCTATTTCGTACCGCAACTGCTCGACGCGCAGTACACGCTGATTGCGCAGCATCAAGATCCGCTGACCTCGCCCTATTCGTCATCACTGAGCCTTCGCGCGCAAGGGGACGAAGAACGTTCGCACTCGTTCGGCGCGTACTTCGGCGTGCCGCTCGCGCAAAATCTGCAGTTTTATTTCGATATGGAAATGTTCAAGGGCGAGGCGGTGAGCAATGGCACCGGTCTCGGTGGCGGCGCAAACGGCGATGTCGTGCACGCGGGCACCGCGAATCTCGGCAAGCGCGCCTACGTCGCGCGGCGCTACCTGCGTTATCTGATTCCACTCGGCGACGACACACGCGACGTCGAAAAAGCGCAGGATCAGTTGCCCGGCAAGGAAGCGTCACGTCACCTCGAATTCAAGCTCGGCAAAACCGCCGTGAGTGACGACTTCGATAAAAATCGCTACGCCGATTCGGCGCGCACGCAATTTTTCAACGTCGCGCTCGCAAACAACGTCGCGTGGGATTTCGCCGCCGACACACGCGGCTACACGAACGGTTTCATGGCCGGCTACATCGCGCCGACATGGGCGTTGCGTTATGGCGTGTATCTCATGCCGGCCTACGCTAATGGTCAGACACTGGAATGGCCGATCGCCCGCGCGCGCGGCGAACAAACTGAATTGACCGTGCAACCCGGCGGCACTGACACATGGGCACTGCGTCTACTCGCGTTCCGCAATATCGCGCGCATGGGTATCTATCAGGACGCCATCGCGGTCGCCGAAGCGACCGGCACCATTCCCGACATTCGCGCTGACGACCGCGATGGCCGCCGCAAATACGGTTTCGGCGCGAACACCGAAATTCCGCTAGCCGACGACGGCGAGACCGGCCTGTTCGCGCGCGCCGGCTGGAACGATGGCAAGACCGAATCGTTCGCCTTCACCGAAGTGGATCGCACACTCAGCGCCGGCGCGCAACTTTCCGGCGCGCATTGGGGACGCAAGGACGATCACATCGCCATCGGCGCGACGTCGAATGCATTGTCCTCCGATCATCGCGATTATCTCGCGCTCGGCGGTCAAGGATTTCTGCTTGGCGATGGACGACTAAATTACGCGCAAGAGCGCGCGATCGAACTGCAATACAAAGCAAAAGTCATCGAACACGTGGAAATTTCGCCGGACTTCGAATTCATCCGCGCGCCGGGCTACAACAAAGATCGCGGACCGGCGAA
>CAZZYA010000322.1:0-2919 GCA_964658115.1 uncultured Rudaea sp.
CAATTTGGCCAATCGCGTGATTGCTGCTTCAACCTCGGCCAAATGCGGTGCGCCGACGCCTACTCGGCAGCTGTCGTAGTAGTCAACGTGCCCAGATGCGCATCCAGCGCTGCCGACAGGAATAAAACATTCACTAGGTAACGCGCGCTCTTCGCATTACCTCCTCGGCAGGAATCGCCGCCATTTTTCCGGGCTCGAACGCCTTCCAACGCCGCTCTGGTTCCGCCGCCCATAATGCGTCGATTTCAAGCGACGTCAATTGATCCAGACTTTCGAGCAGCTCCTGGGCGAGTTTCGCCCGATCTTCCGCAGACAGATTCAGCAATTGGCGTTCGATTGTTTCGAAGTCCGTCGCTCGATATCGGTCAACAAGAATGCTTCGCTGACCAACAAAAAGGGGCACCGAAGCGCCCCTTTTGCGACTGAATGCGGACTTCAGCGCTTCATCGAATTGAAGAACTCGTCGTTGGACTTCGTGTTCTTCATCTTGTCGAGCATGAATTCCATCGCGGCCAGCTCGTCCATCGGATGCAAAAGTTTGCGCAGGATCCAGATCTTCTGAAGCATGTCCGGCTCGATCAGCAACTCTTCGCGGCGCGTGCCTGAACGGTTGATGTTGATCGACGGATAAACGCGCTTTTCCGAGATGCGCCGATCCAAATGCACTTCCATGTTGCCGGTGCCTTTGAATTCTTCGTAGATCACTTCGTCCATCTTCGAGCCGGTTTCGACCAGCGCGGTGGCGAGGATGGTTAGCGATCCGCCTTCCTCGACGTTGCGCGCCGCGCCGAAGAAACGCTTCGGACGCTGCAATGCGTTCGCGTCGACACCGCCCGTCAGCACCTTGCCGGATGCCGGCACCACGGTGTTGTAGGCGCGTGCCAGTCGCGTGATCGAATCGAGCAGGATGACGACGTCTTTTTTGTGTTCGACCAGACGCTTGGCGCGTTCGATCACCATTTCGGCGACCTGCACGTGACGCACGGCCGGTTCGTCGAACGTCGAGGAAATCACTTCGGCGCGCACGCCGCGCTGCATCTCGGTGACTTCTTCCGGACGCTCGTCGATGAGCAGAATGATCAAATGCACTTCCGGATGGTTGTGCACGATCGCCTGCGCGACGTTCTGCAACATCATCGTCTTGCCGGCCTTGGGTTGCGACACGATCATGCCGCGCTGGCCGCAACCAACCGGTGCAATGAGATCGAGGATGCGACCAGTGATATCTTCGGTAGAACCATTGCCGCGTTCGAGATGGAACATCTTGCGCGGGAAAAGCGGCGTGAGATTTTCGAACAGCACCTTACCCTTCGACATCTCCGGCGGTTCGCCATTGATATTGTCGACTTTGAGCAGCGCGAAGTAGCGTTCGCCTTCTTTCGGCGGACGGATGCGGCCGGTGATGTGGTCGCCGGTGCGCAAGTTGAAGCGCCGGATTTGCGAAGGCGACACGTAGATGTCGTCCGGACCGGCCAGGTACGACTCGTCGGGACCACGCAGGAAGCCGAAGCCGTCCTGCAGGATTTCGAGCACGCCTTCGGCGTAAATGCCACCGCCGGTGCGGGCGTGGGCTTTCAAAATCAGAAAAACGATGTCCTGCTTGCGCGCGCGGGCAACGCCTTCCTGGATGCCGAGTTCATCGGCGAGTTTCAGGAGCTCGTGCGCGGGCGTGCGCTTTAGTTCGTTGAGGTTGATCAGCGGACCGTCGCCGCCACCGTTGCGGGAATCGTCGGCGTCGTCGTCGGTATTCTGTTGCGGCTGAAAGCGCTGTTGGTTGTTGTTGCCGCTGCCGCGCGGCTGGTTGTTCTGGTTGCTTTGGCTGCGATGGCGATTGCGGTCGCGACGTCCGCCTTGCCGGTTGTCGTTGCGGCCCTGGCGCTGCTCGCCACCTTCGGCGGGAGGCGCTTCGTTGCCCCCGCCTTCGTTACCGCCGCCGTCGGGATTCGGGCGAGCACGAGCGCGTGGTTCGGCGCGATCGTTGCCGGACGGTTCGCCGGGTTCGGAAGGATTTTGGGTTTGGTTATCAGGTTCAGACACGGAATGACCTCGCACGGAGCGCCGTGGAAACGGGCTATTGGCAGGTTGGAAAGAATCAGGAAGGAGTTGCGGAGGCGGTCGCCTCGGCAGACATCGCTAACTTAGCATCGCAGTTTGCCTACGTCCAGCGGGGCAAGTGCTGCAATCACCCTGTCGGTTTGATTCGCGGGTGTATTTTTATCAGATTTGCGGAATCGTGCAACTAACTGGGGTTGAGTGGGGATTTTTCAATATTGTTTAGCTAGCGCTTCCGCTCGGGACGAGCGGAAGCTATTTCCTCAACCAGCCTTAGCAGCAGCAGGCGCCGAAGCCGCAATCGTCTTATCAATCAACTGCGTCAACTGCGTCTTCGACACGGCACCAATCTGCGTAGCCTGCACCTTCCCGTCCTTGAAGATCATCAACGTCGGAATTCCACGCACGTTGTAATTGCGCGGCGTCTTCTGGTTCTGATCGATGTTGATCTTGGCGACCTTGAGCTTTCCCGCGTACGCCTGCGCGACCTCGTCCAGAATCGGCGCGATCATCTTGCACGGCCCGCACCATTCCGCCCAGAAATCGACCAGAACCGGCTCGCTGGATTTCAACACTTGTTCGTCGAACTGGTCGTCGCTGACCTGCGAAATGGCTGTACTCACGGCATTCTCCATTGAAACGGGCGGGGCGAAACGCGCTTTTGGGCTACAATTCCGCCTATACAGCGGATCGGCCCTTGCATTCCGGACTCTCGGAACGCATTTCAGCCCAAGCCGCGAAGCAATTCAAGTTGGGCCGTCGGACGCTTGATTTCAAGACGCGCCGACATCCTCATTCCTTACACAGCGGCATCTCCTCGCATCCATCTTAAATGCCTCAGCAACCCCTTACTGACATCTTCTTCGA
>CAZZYA010000323.1:0-2909 GCA_964658115.1 uncultured Rudaea sp.
ATTTCGTAGTAGTCGCCGGCGGCTGTTTCAGCCGGCTGCCAATGCATGGCGTAATCGAGTCCGACGATCTTGGGATGGTCGGGCAACAGGAGGCGCTGGATGTCGGCGAGACTTTCGATCTGCAGTCGCTGCCGTTGGGTTTCGCGCGTCAGTTCGCGCAGCGCGATCGGTCGGATCAACAGACTCGTCGCGAGATTCACGTGCAATACGGTTCGGTTCAGATCGACGCCATCGAACCGATGCGCGAGCGTGCTGCCGAATACGAGCCAGTGTGTGATGCGTCCGCCGTTGGCGACCGGCATCGCGAGCACGCTCGCCGGCGCGAAAAGAACATGCGCCAGTGGCACGTCGCGCAAATCGTCCGGTACGGACACGATGTGCGGCGCATCGTTGGCGAGCACGTTTTGTGCGAGTGGATCCTCGAACGACGGCAACGCGCTGTGTTCGCCGTTCGGATCGGCGTTGGCGACGTGCTCGACACTGTCAGGACCGATCAGCCCGGCAAGACGGCAGCGGCCCGGCGGCTGATCGCGTACCAGCAGCAACGCGAGCGAGCACTCCGGAAAATCGGAAGCGAAATAACGATGCAGCGTTCGCATCGCCTCGCGCGAATCACCGTCGAAATCGCTTAAGCGCAGCACGCGCTGGAACAGGTCGGTATCAGGGGACATCGCCGCATTGTGAACGAGCGCACGCTGGCGCCACAACAGGTGCTGAATGCGGCGTGCCGCGCGGTCAACAGCGTCGCTGCTCACACGTTTTCTGGAGTGAACGCCGCGGTGGCGCGGCAATTTGGAAAACGGAGAAGACCATGTTGATGAAGAAACTCGCGATGGCGCTTGTGCTGGGTGTCGTCGGCGTCGGCGCGATGCATGCGCAACCCGCCTCGGCGGCGGTGGCTGTCGGTGTTTCGATCGGCCCGGCATTCGGACCGCCCGCGCCGATCGTCGAACGCTACGGTGTGCGGCCGGGCTATGTGTGGGCGCCGGGCTACTGGCGCTGGGATGGCTACCGCTACGGCTGGCGCGGCGGCTATTGGACGGGCGCCCGCGTCGGGTACCGCTACGCACCGGCGCGGTGGGAAGCGTGCGGTGGTCGCTGGTGTTACCACGGCGGATACTGGCGCCGCTGATTGACGCATGCGGCGGGCTCCCGGCTCGCCGCATCGTTCGCTGCAACTGACCGAGAGAAAATCGTGATCCAGAGGCGCGCGGCGATCGGTTAGCATCGTCGCGTGAGCCTGCGTCTGCAAATCAATCTGCTGATCGCCGTGTTGATCGCGGCGTTTGTGGGCGTCGTCTTCGCGTTTCAGGTCATCAGCACGCGCAACAGCGTGCGCGAGGAAGTGCAGGCGGGAAATATCGTCGCCGCGCAACTTGTTTCGAATTTCGATTGGAATTCCGCCGGTGCGACCGACCTCGATCGCCGTCGCGCGCTCGTCAATTACCTCGCGCGCATCGGGCGTGTTCGCGCCAACGACATCACACTGTTCGACGAAACGGGGCAGCCGATCTACCGTTCGCCGCCGTCGGTATACAAAGTCGGTCGCGATGCGCCGGCGTGGTACGCGTCGCTCGTGCAGCCGGAACCGTTGATCGAGCAATTCGGCTTGTCGGGCGGCAAGCTCGTCATCGAATCAAATGCGTCGCGTTCCGTGCTCGACGGGTGGGACGATGCGGCTCGTCTGTTCTGGTTCGGCATCGGCATCGTGATCGCCGGTAACGTAATCGTGTTCTGGCTCGTTGGACGCGCGACGCGTCCGTTTCGCCGCATCGTTCGCGGCCTCCGCGCGATGCAGGACGGCGATTACCACACGCGGCTGCGCAGGTTTGCCGGCGCGGAAGCGAACGCCATCGCCAGTGCCTTCAACCGCATGGCGCAATCGATCCAGGAAAATCTGAGTGCAAGGCGAGAAGCGATCGAGGCGAACGTTCGGCTCGAACAAAGCCGCGAACTCGCGCTGCTGGTGCAGAACCGGATCGAAGACGAACGCCGTCACATCGTGCGCGAGCTGCACGACGAAACCGGGCAGAGTGTGACGGCAATCCGCAGTCTCGCGCAGTCACTCGTGCACCATTTCCATGACGGCGACACGAAAGCGCGCGATACCGCGCAACTCATCGCCGATACCGCTGCGCATTTGTATACTTCGATGCACGATTTGATTCCCAGCTTGCGCCCACTCGCGCTCGAGGACGCGACGCTCGGCGATGCGTTGCAGGAACAGGCCGCTCACTGGCGCAAGCAATATCCCGATGTCGAATTCGCACTGGCGCTCGACAACGTGCCAGCGACCCTCGGGGAAAGTTGTCGGCTCGCCGCCTGCCGCATCGTGCAGGAAGCCGTTGTGAACGCGTTACGCCACGGCGAAGCGCGACACATCGACATCGCCGTTCGCGGCGATTCGGGAGCGCTTCACCTCGCCGTGCGCGACAACGGCAATGGCTTGCCCGACGACTGGGAAAAGCCGGGTCGTTACGGCATTCGTGGCATGCGCGAACGCGCGCGTACACTCGGCGGCAATGTTCGCGTCGATGGTTTGCAGACGGGCGGCGTTCGCGTCGAAGCCGCGTTGCCTTTGGGATAAGCGATGACGATCGGCGAAAAAATCCGCGTCATGCTGGTCGACGACCATGCCGTCGTCCGCGTCGGTTTCCGCATGTTGCTCGAAGCCAGCGGCGACATCGACGTCGTCGGCGAAATGGAAAATGGCGAAGTCGCGTATCAGCGATTTCCCGAATTGAAACCGGATGTCGTCGTGCTTGATCTCGCCATGCCTGGTATGGGCGGCATCGAGACCGTGCGCCGGCTGGTCGCGCGCGAGTCGAATGCGCGCCTGCTCGTGCTGTCCGCGCACGAGGACACGGTGCATCTGAGGCGCGCCATCAACGCCGGTGCGCTCGGCTATC
>CAZZYA010000324.1:0-2905 GCA_964658115.1 uncultured Rudaea sp.
ATTATGCACAAAGCTGTAGAGATGCATTCCGTCAGCGTATCCCGCGGGATCAGATTGCATGAATCGACCCAGCGACGGCGAGTAGGTTCGAGCGCGAACATAATAAAGCCCGGCTTCCGGGATCCATGGCATCCCTTTAAACTGGAACCGCCCCAAGTTCCCTGCGGCGGAAACTCCGTACTCATCATAGGTATTTACAGCTAGGGTGGTATTCGAGGTGCCAGTCGTCCCCACCGCCACGATCGAGCCGGCCCCATCTGCAAGCAACCAGCGTGCAGAAGTACTGGCCGTGCCTGAACCCTCGTACCAAATAATCGGTTGATCAAGCGTTGCGTCGGAGATATAGCGACGTAGCAAAACGCCTGTCGAAGAGTACTCCGCCAAGACTTGACTCCCGTCATAAAGAAATTGCGTTGTACTGGCCCCCACGGTCTTGCGCAGACGATTGAGCGAATCGTTGGAGAACGTCGCAGACCCTGCGCTCACCATTCGATTCAAGGCATCGTAGCTAAAACCGTTAGAGCCGTTGTTTGTAACATTTCCTCTGCCATCGTACGTAAGCGTTGCGCTGCCGACGGTGCTGTATTTATTTTGTCCGTCGCTCGTGTAAGTAGTCGCTGAACGTGAAGACGCCCAACTGTAAAGGCTATTACCGTTTGTCGTCGAGAGCACTTGGCTTGCAAGACTGTAGGTATACCCGAACGCTACGTTTTTTGAAGAATCTGTAAATCCGTAGCTCAGAGTCTTCAACCTCAAATCTGTGCCGTAAAAACGACTTTCCGTCGGGCCGGCCGTGCGCGTTGCACCAGCCCTACGCCCAAGATCGTCGTAATTCACTTGATACAACAAGACACCACTTGAATCCGTGATGCTGGTCAGTTCACCGATCAAGTCCCGGCCATAGGTCACGAAGTAGCCATCGGGATACGTCAGCTTTTGCAAAGTGCCATCAAGGAAGTACTGACTGGACACCGTACCTAGCGGCTGCACCTCGCTAGTGCGGTTACCAAGCGCATCGTAAGTAAAACTGCTGGTAAGCGACGAAATTGTTGTGGAAGTGAGCCGACCCAGATTGTCGTAACTAAACGTGGCCGACCCATATCCGCTCGTCATCAAGTTTAAGGCGTCGAAGTGAAACGAATTCACGAGTCCATCACGTCGTCTATTTTGGGTCATATTCCCGTTAGCGTCGTAAAGATACTGCTCATAATCGGTCGAGGAGCTCATTCCCCCGTTGGAAGGCGTCGGAAACTGGATCCGATAGACCCTGTTAAATGCATCTCGAACCGTAGTCGAAAGATTTCCTTTAGCATCCTGAGCTGTTGGCCGTCGTTCCCTGCCTGGTGATTCTGGCCGCCGGTGTCGCCTGGTCGTTCGGCGCCGTCATATCGGGCCGGCTGGAGTTGCCGGGATCCAAGCCTCTCACTGCGGGCTGTGAAATGATGATTGGCGGCGCGGTGTTGCTGCTGTTGTCGGCGCTGCGGGGTGAACTGCAGCCGTTTCCACATATCACGCTTCGCGCCGCGGCGGCGCTCGGTTATTTGATCAGCTGCGGTTCACTGATTGCCTACACGGCGTATGTGTGGCTGCTTGGCCGGCTGCCGGCGACCCGAGTTGCGAGCCACGCCTACGTCAATCCCATCGTCGCCGTTGCCTTGGGCTATCTCGTGGCTGGCGAACTCGTCACCATTCGCATGGTGCTGGCAGCGATACTGGTCATCGGCAGCGTTTTTCTGATATTGAGCAAAACTACTGGCAGGTAAGTGTCGACGCCCGCATCGAGCAAGGCATTGTGGACAACGGCATTTCACGTAGAGCCCGTTTTGAAGAGGGCACTTTAATTTCGGCCGCCGCCGGCGCTCTCTATCGGCGAGCCAAGCCGTCACCGCCCGAGTGCAGCTATCACGGAGCATTCACCGGTGTTGGAACCTGTTGCACACTGTTCGTCACATTATGGAACGATCTGATGCCGCTCGAAGAATCGCCATATGGTGGCACCGGCGTCGAATCCGCCGAGCGAATCCTCCTTCGCCCATTCGTGTCCCCAGCCATTGACGGTATAGAGCTCCACTTGCGCGCCATTACGGCAGCCAGACCAGGCCTGCCTCTCCACTCGACCGTCGCCTATCGACTCAACCCGCGGCTCGGGATCGCAGTCGTCGGCGTCGAGCCAAAACCTAATCGAGCGCGCCACCGAGATCGCGCTGCTCTTGCCATGACTCTGCGTTCCCCGACCGCCCTCGTAAGGAATGTTGGTGTCGTCGCGGCCGTGGATCGCGAGCACGGCCACGGGCTGCTTCGGCCGCACGACCGACCATTCCGGCTCATTTTCCGCGGGAACTCCTCCAATCGTGGCAGAAGCTACGGCCACCGCGGCAACGACTTCAGGGTGCTCTGCGGCGATGCGATACGCCAGCATCCCGCCGTTCGAAAATCCCGCAACGTAAAGACGCGTGCGGTCCACCGGATTGCGTTTCGCCACATCGTCAACCGCGGCGAGTGCGAAACTAACGTCGTCGAGATTCCTCTTCCTTGCCTTGCCGCAGCAATAGCCCGCATTCCAATGGCGGAATAAATCGCCCAGGCCGATGCCTTGAGGGTACACCACGACGAATCGCTCGCGATCGGCCAGCACGCTGAATCCACTTTCCGATTCGAACTTGCGTGCGGTGCTAAACGCGCCGTGAAGCGCAACAACCACGGGCAGCGGTGTAGTGCCATCGTCTCCTGCGGGCACGTGAACGTAATAGCTTCGCCTGACGCCGCTCACCCGCTGATTAACCAGTACTTTGTGAGTGCCAGGGCGTAGAGGCTGTAAACTATCCGTGGGCGCCGCGAGGGTTGCTTGAAAAGCCGCGGCACCGGCAGTAGCAGTGGCGATCGCCCAAGCGGCGGCGCGCAGCGC
>CAZZYA010000325.1:0-2883 GCA_964658115.1 uncultured Rudaea sp.
CTGGCGTCGCGGCAAGCAGAAGGCAGCGAAGGCCGACGCCGGCGAACCGGCGCGGGCGACGTTCGCATTGCCCGCAACGACGCTCTCCACCGATGCCGGCGCTCGCTGGACGCAATTCCTCAAGCTCGCCTGGTTCGACACGCGCGGTGTTCTGCGCGGCGTGGCGCTGATCGTGATGCTCGCGTTCGGCGTGATCAATCTCGGTGGCGGATTGGCGTTCACCAACGAGATTTTCGGCACCAAAATTTATCCGGTCACGCACGTCATGACCGAACTCATGGACGGCAGTTACAACTGGCTGCTGCTCATCGTCATCGGCTTTTACGCCGGCGAACTCGTGTGGCGCGAACGCAGCGCGAAGATCAGCGAAGTGACCGACGCCTTTCCGTTGCCGGACTGGATTCCACTGCTCTCGAAACTCGTTGCGCTGACTGTCGTCGTGGTGATCTTCCTCCTCGTCGGCGCGCTGGAGTGCACGGGTTATCAGCTCATCCGCGGCTTCTCGCATATCGAGCCGATGCTGTACCTGTCCGACATCGCGCTCAATACGCTGGCGTTCCTGCTGCTCGCCGCACTCGCACTGTTCTTTCAGGTGATAGCGAACAACAAGTTCATGGGTTATCTGCTGATCGTGCTGTTCTTCGTCAGCCGCATCGCGTTGTCGCAACTGTATTTCGAGCACCATTTGTATTCATACGGATCGGCGCCCGGCGCGCCGTATTCCGATATGAACGGCTACGGCCATTTTCTCGTCGGCCATTTGTGGTTCCGCACGTATTGGGCGTTCTTCGCGCTTGGACTGATGGTCGTCGCGGCGCTGTATTGGCCGCGTGGCACCGTGCTCGGCTGGCGCGAACGGTCGCGCACCGCACGCGAGCGATTCCGTGGACCGACGCGCGCGCTCGTGGCGGTGTCGGTGATCGGCTTCGTCGCGCTCGGCGTCTGGATTTTCTACAACACCAACGTGCTGAATCGGTACACGCCGAGCGATGTCGCCAAGCGGCAACAGGCCGATTACGAAAAAACGTACCGCCAATACCGAGACCTTCCGCAGCCGAAGATCACCGACGTCAACGTCACGCTCGATCTGTTTCCGCACGAACGCCGCGCCGAAATCAGCGGCAAGTACGTACTCGCCAACAAAACAGACAAGCCGATCGATACGTTGCACGTTCGCCTGCCGATCGACGTAAAGCTCGTGAAAGCGGATTTTCCCGCGCACGATATCGTCAGCGACGACCGTACGAACGGCTACACGATCTACAAGTTGCGCGAACCGCTCGCGCCCGGTGCGACGATGAACTTCGGTTTCCAGTTGCAATACTGGAGCAAGGGTTTTCGTAATTCGCCGACCGACACGCGCGTGGTCTACAACGGTACGTTTATCGACAGCGGCAATCTTCCGCATTTCGGTTACGACGAAAACGGCCAGTTGCAGGATCGCAACGACCGTCGCAAATACGGTCTGCCGCAATTGCCGCGCATGCCCAAGATCGACGACGAACCGGCACGTCAGTTCAACCTGCTCGGCCGCGACGCCGATTGGGTGAATTTCGAGACGACGGTCTCGACCGACGCCGATCAGATCGCACTCGCGCCCGGCTATCTCGATCACGAATGGACCGACAACGGACGCCATTATTTCCATTACAAGATGGATAAACCGATCCTGGACTTCTTTTCGTTCCAGTCGGCCGCGTACAAGGTCAAGCGCGACAAATGGGACGACGTCGCGCTCGAGGTTTATTACGATCCGGCGCACGAGTTCAACGTCGATCGCATGATGTACGCGATGAAAAAATCGCTGGCGCATTTCAGCACGGCGTATTCGCCGTACCAGTTTCGTCAAATGCGCATCCTGGAATTCCCCGACTACGATGCGTTCGCGCAGAGTTTCGCGAACACGGTTCCGTTTTCCGAATCGATCGGTTTCGTCGCCGACCTGCGCGATCCCGACGACATCGACTACGTGTTCTACGTCACCGCGCACGAGCTCGGGCATCAGTGGTGGGCGCATCAGGTCATCGGCGCGCTGGTGCAGGGCGTGACGATGCTCGACGAAACCTTCGCGCAATATTCCGCGCTGATGGTGCAGGAAGCCGAATACGGTCCGTCGCAAATGCGCAAGTTCCTCAAGTATGAACTCGACCGTTATTTGTCCGGCCGCGGCGGCGAAGTGGTGGAGGAATTGCCGATCGCGCTCAACGAGAATCAGCAATACATCCATTACCGCAAAGGATCTGTCGTGATGTATGCGCTGAAGGATTATCTCGGCGAAGAAACGGTCGACAAGGTGCTGTCGCGCTACGACCACGACAAAGCGTTCCAGCAACCGCCGTACACGACCACGCGTGAATTCATGGACTATCTGCGCGCCGATGCGGATCCGAAATACGCCGGATTGATCGACGATCTGTTCAACAGGATCACGCTGTACGACAACCGCGTTACCGAGGCGACGGCGAAGAAACGCGAAGACGGAAAATACGATGTCACACTGAAACTGCACACCGCGAAGGTGTATTCCGATGGCGTGGGCAAGGAAACACCGGCGAAGATGGACATTCCGGTCGACATCGGCGTGTTTTCACGCGCGCCCGACGGAAAAGAACGCAACCAGAAAGTGCTGTATCTGCAAAAACAAACCGTCGCCGATGGCGACAGCAGCGTGACGCTGACGGTGGACGAAGAACCTTACGAGGCTGGTATCGATCCGTACAACAAACTGATCGATCGCGTCTCCGACGACAATCGCATGCACGTCACGCTCGAGTAACAAAAACGGAGCGCCGGATGCGCGGCGCTCCGTGTTCTCACAACCGCGCGTGGATCAATCGTCTTTGCCGTTGTGCTTTTTGTCGTAGATGCGTCGGCTCTGATTAT
>CAZZYA010000326.1:0-2877 GCA_964658115.1 uncultured Rudaea sp.
TGAGGTTTGGTTCGGCAACGACTTCGGCCTCGACGTACGCCGCGACGGCGGCTACGCGCACGTCGACTTCAGCGCGGTGCGTTCGGACAAGGGACGTCTCAACGTTCGCAAGCTGATGGAACGCGACGACGGCACGCTGCTCGCCGCGACCAACCGCGGTCTGGTCGCTATCGACGCGCAGTTGAAAGCAAAACTCGTTGTCGGCGACGAACTCACGCACAAAGCGGTTTTCAGTTTCGCGCGCGATCGCGACGGCGCGCTGTGGATCGGCACCCAGCGCGGTCTCAACCATCGCGACGATGCAGGCAATCTCACCGGTTTCGTTGCGAGCGACACGTTGCCCGGCAGCATCACAGGCAATCTGATCGCCGACGTGCTGCTCGATCACGAAGGCAATTTGTGGGTCGGCAGCGACGACGGCGGACTCGTGCAACTGCCGATGCTATGGCGCAACTTCAGCATGTTTCGCCACGATGCGAGTGACAAACACAGCCTGAGCGCGAATCGCGCGCAAGGTTTGAGCGTCGACGCGAATGGCGGCGTTTGGGCGGTGAATCTCGACGGCGGTATCGACCGGCTCGATCCGGCGACGGGTTTTGTCGAGCGTTACGGCGAACGTCTCGCGTCGCCGCCATCGAAAGGGTTGTTCGCCGCGGTCGCGGATTCGCGAAAACGTCTATGGCTCGGTCACGCCGCGGGAATTCGAATTTACGATCTGAACAGCGAGAATTTCCGTGACATCCCGATCGACGCCGAACGCGCCGATGCGCTCGGCGGCGGCGTTTCCGCATTCACCGAAGCTGGCGGTGCGATGTGGGCCGCGTCGAACGGACGCGGTTTGCACCGCATCGATCCCGACAGCTTGCGCGTGCGCAAATACCTCGCCGATGCGCACGATCTGCGCAGCGACGACATCGATCGCATCGGCGCAGATCCCAACGGCGCATTGCTCGTCGCGAGCGCGGCAGGTCTCGATCGATACGACGCAGCGAAAGATCGCTTCGAACCGGTCGCTGGAATTCCGGACGGCGCGGTCATCGAATTCGCGTTCGCGCGCGATGGATCGCTGTGGCTGCTCGAAGACGGTGCGCTCGAACATTTCTGTCCGCCGCCGCGCTGCGGCGATTACACGAGTATCGCGCGCTACACCGGCGCTGACGGCTGGCCGAGCGCAACGTTCACCGGCATGCAGGTGGATGCGAACGGCATCGTTTGGGCGGCCGGACCGCGCGGATTGTGGCGTTACGATCCTGCGAAAAAACAACTGCGCCTGTTCGGCACGCAAGATGGATTGATCAGCGTCGAATTCAACGACGCAGCGCTCGTGCAGCGCGCTGACGGCACATTGTTCGGAGCGACGCTGGCGGGCATCGTCGGCTTTGCGCCTGATCATCTTTCCGAAAACGCGCAAGCGCCGCGGCTGGTGGTCGAACAAGCAACGATCATGCGCGATGGACACGCGGCGGCGCTCGACACGTCGCATCCCATCGCGCTCGACTGGACGGACCGCAACCTCACGTTCGACGCGCGTGCATTGTCGTACGCGAATCCGTCAGGCAATCGCTATCAATGGAAACTCGGCGGCTACGACGCAGACTGGATCGACACGGCCCAGCGCGGCGAACGCGCATTGTCGCAATTACCGCATGGCACGTATGCGTTGCACGTTCGAGCATCGAACGCGAGTGGCGTTTGGACGGAATTGTCGTCGCCGATTGTCATCACGCAAGCGCCGCCGCCGTGGCTGACGAAATGGGCGTTCGCGGCGTACGCGATCCTCACCGCGCTTGTCGCGTGGTTCGTCACGCGCGCGTATCGCCGACGGCTCGAACGCCGGCACGCGTTCGTGCTTGCGCAACAGCAACGCATGTTCGCAGAACGTTCGAATGCGGCGAAGTCGGAATTTCTCGCCACGATGGGACACGAGATCCGCACACCGATGACTGGCGTGCTCGGCATGACCGAACTGCTGTTGCGCACGTCGCTCGATGGCACGCAGCGCGGTTTCGCCGAAGCGATCCAGAATTCCGGACGTGTGCTGTTGCGATTGGTCAATGATTCGCTCGATCTCGCGCGCATCGAAGCCGGCAAACTCGAACTTGAGGAAAAGCCGTTCGATTTGCACGCGCTCCTCAGTCATGTTCAGGCGCTGCAGCGTCCGCTTGCTGACGCGAAGGGACTCGCGCTTCACACGGCGATCGCCGCGGACGTTCCGAAGCACGTGCGCGGCGATGCCATTCGAATCGAGCAGATCGTAGCGAATCTCATCAGCAACGCGATCAAATTCAGCGAGCGCGGCCGTGTCGAATTCGACGTTTCGCCCGCATCCGGAGAAATTATATTCAGCGTGAGCGACAGCGGGCCCGGCATTTCGCCGTCGATGCGCGCGCGTTTGTTTCAGCGATTCGAACAAGCCGAGGGCCCGCAACGCCGCGTCGGAAGTGGATTGGGTCTTGCGATCTGTCGTGAACTCGTCACGCGCATGAACGGCCGGATCGATGTCGACAGCGAGGTCGGTGTCGGCAGCCGGTTCCGCGTGTCGTTGCCGCTGCCGGTATGCGAAGCGGCTTCGCCAGAGAACATCCCGTCTGTTTCACCAGTGCGATCGTGGCGCGTGTTGCTGGTCGAAGACGACGCAACGGTCGCCGCCGTCATCGACATCCGCATCGATTATCCGGATGCCTCGGCCGAAGCCGGCATTCTCAAGTTGACGCGCGCGCGCGCGCGAATGGCGCTGCACGAAGTTACCGCGCCTGCACGATGCCTCACTCAGCAACAAATCTTCGAGGCGCGGGAAGAAGTATTGAACCTGCATCTGGCTCCCGCACTCGAGGAATATATCGTCCAGTTGACGCTCGCGACGCGTTCGGGGTTCTA
>CAZZYA010000327.1:0-2867 GCA_964658115.1 uncultured Rudaea sp.
CGAGCCCTATGACGAAGTTGCCCCACGCCGATGTCGGCAACCGGTAATGGCCGCCCACATCGAAACCTTGGTCAACCAACGTTCCGGAATTGAAGGGTGCTTCGACCACAAACTTAATTGATCCGTCGGGATTGCGGACGATGTCGCCGCACACCGCACCCCCGGTGTTGAAGCACTGATTCAAAATGGTCTGCGACGTGTTACTACCGAAGACAATAAGATTGTTCAAAACAATCCGGTAATAATCCGAATTGATCGAGAGTCCCGGAATCCATTCCGGATCATAGACAAACCCATAGTCGAACGATTTGCCCTCTTCGGGAGTGAGTCCTACGCCGGTGCCTAACCCATGATCGAGAGCGAATTGCGAGCCCATGATGTACGCGGTCAGCTGCGAGAAAACTTGGTGTGGAACGTTATATCCCTGGCACGCTTTGTTGCTTGATACGCCAGCGATTCCCGCGCAGGGATCAACGGCCGTCGGCGCATCCGCGGTGGGCCCGGCATAGAGGTTGGTCGGTGTCGGTGCGCGGAACACTTTGGAGGCGGTTGCGCGCAACAACAAATCCTCAATCGGCCGATATTCGATCGCCACTTTCCAATTGTTTGTGCTGCCGAAGTCGCTGTACTTTGAATAGCGATCGCCAATATCGACATTCAACGAGTGCACGAACGGCAAATCTTTCAAAATTGGAACCAGTAACTCGGCGTAGGCTTCCTTCAGATTGAAGCCGCCTTGCGCAGGCGATGTACAAAGGGAGCCCGGACCGGCGCAACCGATCGTGGCGACGCCGTTATTTATCGCGAAAGTCGAGTTAAGCAACGGGTCGACCTGATAATCCACATACTCCTTGCGATACGACCCGCCAAATGCGGCTTGTACGTCGCCCGCGGGAAGACTGAACAGTGCGCCGTTGATCGACGCGTCGCCTTCCTTCATCTGGTACAGGTACGACAAGAATGGATTGATCTTGGCACTCTGCAAAATGGCCTGTGTCGCAGGATCGGTCTGGTTAAAAATGTCGATCGGCGTGCACGAACCGGCACCGGGCGCAGTAGCGCACGAGAAGTCCCCCTTGATCGCACCGAAATTGATGTAGTTCTGTTCCACCTGCAGCTGGTCATTCTTGCCATAACTTACATGCGCATCCCAGTTCCAACTGGTGTCGCCGATACTTCCCTTTAAACCGACGTTGGCCAGTTCCGTGGTATCGGCGATTTTGAGTCCGCGATTACCGAGCACACTGAGGCGCGAAGCGATGTCGTCGGTCGATCCGTTCTGACCGAATTCCACTCCGAACGGGTTGTAGTACTGGTTCGCTGGAATGACGATGTTGTTCTGACCTAAATCGAATGGATACGGCGCGAACTGAACGTGCGCGTCCATTTTGTGATACATCAACTCGGCATAGGCCTCGACGTTATCGGTGAGCTTGTAGTTACCTAGCACGAACGCACTGGTGCGCTCGTTCGGCAACAAATCGTAATTGCCGATCGCCTGAAAATTGAAGCCGTCGGTCGCCGAGCTGTAGCAGCGAAAATCGCTGGGTTTCGGCGGTGTCGTCAGGCTCGGAAGTTGATTGCCCGATAGCGTGACCGACGTCGTTCCATTGCTTGCGACCGGACAGCCGAGCGCCTTCGCGACCGCGGACGTGCCCGGTATGAAAAAACGCCCGCCCGGCGTGCGCGACGAACCCGCGGCCGTGTTGATACCGGTATTGTAAATATATTGCGCGTTATGCGAGAACGTGCGGTTCGATGCGTAAACCGGATCCTGCTTGTCGTATTGCAGGCCGAACATGATGCTGCCTTTTTCGGTGGTCTGACCGATCAACAGGTGCGCGGCTTTGCGCATGCCGTCATCTTTGTCGGACTGACCGTAGTCCATTCCGAATTCCGCACCTTGATAATTCGTTTTCGTGATGATGTTGACGACGCCGGCGATGGCATCAGAACCGTACACCGAAGAGGCGCCGTCGTTCAGCACTTCGATGCGCTCGACGGCGGCCACCGGGATGATATTCAGGTCTTGTAGCTGAAACGGAATACGGTGCCCGTTGAGAAGCAATAGCGTGCGAACGGAACCGAGCCCGCGCAGCGACACGGCAGCGTTGCCTTGGGAACCAATGGCCGTCTTGTTAGAACCGTTATTCACTGCGGGATTCTGCGCATTGCCAGCGATCGTCGGTAGCGACTGGACAAGATCACCTAAATTGACTTTTCCGGACGCTTGGATGGCGGCGCGGTCGATCGTCACGACCGGGCTCGCGGTTTCGATATCCACGCGGCGAATGTTGGAGCCCGTTACGACGATAGTTTCCAGCGACTGATTTTTCGCAGGCGCAGCTGAGTTATTGGCGTCTTGCGCGACGGCTGAGGCAGAACCGGTCGCCGCGATCGCGCCGAGTGACAGCGACAGCCGGACGGCCGACGACAATTTGTTCAAGTCAAATCTCATTACTCTCTCCAAGGTCTGAATGTTAAACAGCTTCGGGACACGTTCCGTCTTGGAACTCAATGCAATAGCAATTCACGCCGCTATGCGCTCGCGGCTTTTTCTGGATTAATTCGTGGGCGAAACTCGTAGAGAAAAGGAGGTCGCACCTACGACGTGGGTTCGAGGAGCCACTGCCTTCACCACTCTTGCTGGACTTGCACCAGCGAATCGTTTGAAGGCTCGGTGCATCGATGACGCGGAACCGAAGCCGTTTCTTATTGCCACGGTCGATAACGACGCATTCGAGTACTGCAAAACCTCCATGGCTCGTTTGACGCGAATGCCGAGTAGGTAGTGATATGGCGGAACCCCGAACGTTGAAGAAAATTGTCTGATGAATTGAATGCGTGGCATGTTCGCAATCGCAGCC
>CAZZYA010000328.1:0-2825 GCA_964658115.1 uncultured Rudaea sp.
CACAGCCGAAGCGAGTGCATTCGTAACACGCGCGGCGCGCGACTGAAGTCTGCGCCATATCGTTCCCGATCACTGCGTCGTCACGGGGGCATACTCCTTGCTGCCTTTGCGCGACACACATCAGCAGGACGACAAGTGAGACATCCGATTTTGTTGGTCGCGACTTCGCATCGTCTTCAACACCACGTAGAGATGATCACGAAGATCGCAACGCACGAAGACTGAAAATAAAACAACTGAAAAAAGCGCGCCGGCCCGGATGGTCGGCTAATTACACGGAACGTTCGCGAGCAATCTCGCGGGCGCTCTGACACAGGGAGAAAAATATGCGTGCATTGTGCTGGCATGGCCATGGCGACGTCCGTGTGGACACGGTTCCAGATCCGACGATCCAACATCCGCGCGACGCGATTATCAAGATTACCGCGTGTGCGATTTGTGGCTCGGACTTACACTTGCTAGACGGTTATCAGCCGACGATGAAGAGCGGCGATATTCTCGGTCACGAGAATATGGGCGAAGTCATTGCGCTTGGCTCTCAGGTTACCAATTTGAAAATCGGCGACCGCGTCGTTGTGCCGTTTACGATCAGTTGCGGGGAATGCTGGTTTTGTAAAAACGGACTGTTCTCCGCGTGCGACCGCACTAATCCCAACGCCGATCTTGCGATCAAAGCTATGGGTCAATCGCCGGCGGGCCTGTTTGGCTTTAGCCACATGCTCGGCGGCTATTCCGGCGGACAAGCCGAATACCTGCGCGTGCCGATGGCCGATGTGGGTCCGATTAAGATTCCCGACGAAATCACAGATGAGCAAGCCCTTTTCCTGTCTGACATCTTTCCAACGGGATACATGGCGGCTGAAAACGCGCAGATTATTGAAGGGGATACCGTCGCCATCTGGGGATGTGGCCCGGTGGGTCAGTTCGCCATACGCTCGGCACTGATGATGGGCGCCGGGCGCGTCATCGCAATCGATGCGGTGCCCGAACGCCTCCGCATGGCTGAAGCCGGTGGTGCCGAGACGATCGATTTCTCCGAACTCGATGTCCACGAGGAACTCATGGAGCGAACCAAAGGGCGCGGTCCGGATAGTTGCATCGACGCGGTTGGTTGCGAAGCGTCGGGCCACGGTGGCGCCGACGCGGTCTTAGACAAGGTCAAAGCTGCAGTGCTTCTGGCGACGGATCGCGTACACGTATTGCGACAAGTGATCATGGCCTGTCGCAAGGGCGGCACTGTATCTATCCCGGGCGTCTATGTCGGCATGGGCGACAAGTTGCCGATCGGCGCGATGATGAATAAAGGCCTCACTATCAAGACTGGCCAAACGCATGTGCAGCGTTACACGAAACCGCTGCTTGCGAAAATCGTTGCCGGTGAGATTGATCCAAGTTTCGTCGTGACCCATCCGGCGAGTCTCGAAGACGCACCGGAAATGTATAAAAAGTTCCGGGACAAAAAAGACGGAGTCATTAAAGTCGTATTACGGCCAAACTAAGAGACGGAGAAACCGGATGGGCAACCAATCACAACAGAGCGACGCGGACAATCGGCAACAAGGGTTCGGCGGTGGGCAGCCCGAGAACGGTTCCGACGGAAAGGAACTTCGTCAATCGCCTCGACCACAGCCACACCAAAGCGGTGATCGCAACGCGAACGAGTCGATGCGCGACGAGGGTCCGGAGCGCGCGCCGAAAAAGTGAGCAACGACTTCGGTCGGAGTCCGAGCTGCGAAGCTACAGCGCCTCGGGACGAAATGGGCAAGATGCGTAAGAACGCAACTTGCCCGGATTGTTCACGCGAGTTCTTGATTGCCTTTCACGCGAAGCATTGCCAGTTTTGCGCTTATGCTTTCTTCCTTGCTTTGGGCTGCTGACTTGATGTCGTCGGGTTCGAGCACGACATAGCTGCCCTTTTCGTATTCGAACGCCTTGACGATTTCTTTCCACGGCACTTCTTCGCCAGATTCCGCATTGACGCGCTCATAGCGAATCGGCTTATTGTTGCGCGCATCGAGCATTCGAAAATGAAGATCGACGCGCCGTTCTCCGGTCATCAATGACACCGGCACATTCAACAAGCCAAACGAAAGCGTTCCTGACCAGATGGGGCGCGCCATTGTCGTTCCTTGATCCGAGTTTGATTAGCGCGGTCGATGCAAACGTAAGAACGCATGCATAGTCCATCGCTCGTGCATGCCGTTCTATTTTTTGCACTTCGGCATTCTGGCATGCAACTGTCGAAGTAAACGATGCTCGCCCGTGATTGCTGAAGTCTGTTCAGTCGCCAGCTACTTATAATTCTCGGCGCTTTAGGCATACCACTTCTCATCAACTGTCCGTGCGCGAAGAATGCAAATGAAGCGTTTGGCGAAGCAACGCTGCGCAAAGCGCATGTGAGGGTTCGCGTTGTGGCCGATCAAACTGTACGTAGAAGCCTTCGCGCGTGCTCTAGCCGACGTAAAGTCAATGGTCTAGTTCATGCAAACGGCTGCACATGCAACCGATCTCAATACTATTAGTCGAAGACGATGCCTCGCTTGGTGCTGCCACTCTGCTCTTACTCCAGAGTTACGCACGGCGGGTGACATGGACGCGCGACGTTTCTACAGCAGTCGCGGAGTTATGCGCGCAGCAGACGTCGCCTTGGGATTTGATGCTGCTGGATTTGGATTTGAACGGTGAACGCGGCGAGTCGGTGATTCAGCTCGCGCAGCGCGACGCGTGCGGCATTCCTCCGATTGTCGTCGTTTCTGCCCAACCCATGGAAAAGTGCCAACAACGAGCGACACTGATGGGAGCTACGGCGGTGCTACGAAAACCGG
>CAZZYA010000329.1:0-2807 GCA_964658115.1 uncultured Rudaea sp.
GTACGAATCAACCCGTTTCCGTCGTAGTGGCCGACATCGACGACTTCAAACGAATCAACGATGGCCACGGCCACGACGCCGGCGATCAAGTGTTGATCCATGCGAGCCGATTGTTTCTCGAACTATGCCGCCCACACGATACGGTGGCGCGATGGGGTGGTGAGGAATTTCTGTTTCTGTTGCCGGCAAGCGATGAGCCTAGTGCAGGCGAATTCGCCGAACGTATTCGAGCACACGTCGCTGCGTCGCATGTCGAGCACGCTGGCGCGTCGTTCACCATTTCAATCTCGATGGGCGTGGCGACGCTTGCCGAGTCCGAAACGTTGGAGGGCGCCATCGGTCGAGCCGACAGCGCACTTTATCGCAGCAAGATCGAAGGACGCGATCGCGTCACGGTGGCGAGAAAGTAGCATGCTGTTTTCGCCAAATAATTCTTTTGGAGAATTTTGGTCGACCAACACGGAGTCGACCAAAATCTTCTTTTTTTCTTTGTTACTTAAGTGCCAACAGCACATCGTGGAACCGTGCGCCCGCAGCGCAGCATTCCGCTGCCTGCCTTTGTCGTTCAGAGTTCGTTGTTGACTAAAGCCCTTCGACATTGTTTAGAACGGTAGCGCTCCAACGAGAATCGCTCCGGCTTGTTGCGGGCCGCCGGTTCCTTCGGTCACGATGATCTCGTCGAGCCATGTGATCTGCAGTCCTGCTTGACCCACTGTCGGATCGAAGTTGTTCAGCGTGCGAACGTTGCCGGACGCGTCGGCCTCGTAAAGCGTGCCTCCGCCGAGCGTGCCGCCCACGGAAGTGAACCCGTAGAAACGGCAAGTCGGACCCAGCACGATCGGCGATCCGCCGCCCGGATACGCGCCTTCGAGACCCGCCCCGAATGAATGCAGTGTGGCGAGTTGACCGGAATGGCTGACGCGGAATAGCGTACCCGCGTTGTACGCGCCGCCGTATTGGGTCGTTCCGTACATTGCTCCGTCGCATCCGGCGATCAACGCTTGTGTAACATCGCCACCATTGGCGCCGCCATCGAACGTATAGATGAGCGTGAAGTTACTCCCATCGCGCGCGATTTTGTAAATTGTGCCTTCCTGCGCATCGCCGCCGTATTGAGTAGCTCCCCAAAGATTACCCGCCAAGTCCGGCACGAGACCGTTTGCGCCGAATCCTTCTTCGCGTGTGAAGGAGTGCAATGTCGTGAGATCGCCCGACAGTGTCAGGCGGAACACGGTGCCTTCGTCGAAGTCGCCACCGCTCTCAGTGGTTCCATACAGATTGCCGTCCGGAAGCCAGATCACCGACGAAGGAATAGCGCCGTCGCTGAAGTCGAACGAATGCAGGACTTTGAAATTGCCGTTCGGCGTGATGCTATAGACGACGCCCGAGTCGAAGTCGCCGCCCGTCGTCGTCGCGCCGTACATCGTGCCGTGGACATCGAAAACCAGATCGGCGTAGGGATGTGATCCGTCGGCACCGTTGAATGAATGCAGTACATCCGTACGGCCATTGGGTCGAACTCTGTAGACAACGCCATCGTCGCTGTCTCCACCAAAACTCGTGGTTCCGTACAACACGCCACCGACGCTGACGAGCGGCGCCGTTTCCGGGTAAGTACCGTTGGTGTTGTCAAACGTCGTCAACTGCTTGAGGTGTAGTTGCGGCGATGCGGCGCTCGCGACAGTCGATGCGATTAGCAAGAAGATTCCGATTTTCATGCAACTCATTTTTCCTTTCCCCTTTTTTGTAATCGTTTGGGACTAGCGTATAGGAAAGTCCAGAACGACGTGCTGGTAAAAGACAGGTAAAACACAAGTTGCGCGAATGACGATCAATGCTCTTGCTGCTGCACCAGCTGTTTTACGTGCTCGTTGTTTTCCAATGCCTGAATCTTCGGATTGCTCATCAAGGTCGCGTAGTCACCGTCCTGAATGGCTTTCATGATAGCCGGATCGCTCATGATCGCTTGGATCTGCGGATCGGACTGCAGGCTCGTGATCGCTTGAATTGTCGCCGGATCGCGCGCCATGTTCGATTGCAGTTGCTGAATGTCGTGGGTCATGGCGTCGTCGTGCGCCGGCGCTTTGGCTGATGAAACCGTCGCGGTCGGGGCGTCGCCGCTGTACACGATCCGCACGATGTTCGACTGCGCGACATGCACCGTGCCGATGCTCGGCGAGAGAATGGTGTAGACGCCTTTGTCGAGGCTCTGGATGTCGCCCGTGATGCGGCTGCCGTCCTTGAGCTCGATCGTCGGAGACGCCAGCACGCCGGCGGCGAAGCCGAGCGAGGCGAAAGCGAAACAGGCTTTGATCAACGTTTTCATTGCCGGCACCTTGGAATTTCGGTTCGTCACACATCCTACTCCTCGGACAGAAGAGAAACGCGGATCCTGATCGCATTCAATCGCATCGAGCCGCCGTCGGTGCGTTGCGAACAACTCAAGTGAGGATTTTTCGCAGCCCGGCGTGCGATGATTTGCCGGAATTCAGGGGACTCGACAAACGAATGTTCTCCGACCGCACATTGACCGAGCTTCTGCATGCCATCGTCGAGCTGGGATTGCCTGTCGCCGCATTGAGCTGGCTGCTGTTTTATCGGCTGTACAAACGCGGCGAGCTTGCACGCGACGCTGACCACAAATCGATCGACGCCAGTCTGAAAGAAATCCGAAAAACGGAGAAAGAATCCAACACGACATCGGACAGTCTGCTTCACGAAAAATGGATGAAATTCGGTGGCGGCTTTTATGGCGTGGCGGCTGCGTGGACGCTCGTCTACATCGAAATAAGCGGTGTCATCGGCGT
>CAZZYA010000330.1:0-2797 GCA_964658115.1 uncultured Rudaea sp.
GCGCGGTGGCACTGCGCCCAAACGACGCGGCTTTGTTGACGATGCGCGCGATCGTGCTCGAGACGAACGGTCGCCTACGCGATGCGGTCGCCGCGTTTCGCCACGCCGATGATGTCTCGAATCACTCGACTTCGTCCCTCTACAATCTCGGTCGGGCGTTGAGCAAATACGCGTCGCCCGAAGAAAGTCTGGCGGTGCTCGACCAGGTCCTGCGTCGCGACGAGCGGCACCGCGGTGCCCGAGCGACGCGGGCGGAGTTGTTGCGCCAGCTTGGCCGTATCGAGGAAACAAGCATCGAATACCGACGCCTGCTCGCGTCGGATCCGGGTGATATCAAAGTGTGGTCCGCGCTCGCGGCTATCGATACGCAGCTCGATGATGCGGAGCTTGCGCAACTCGAACGAATCGAACGCGAAACCCACTCGGCGGAAGCGAAAGCGCGCGTCGCGTTCTCGCTCGGCCGGGTGTACGAAAAGCGCGGCCTTTATCCGGCGGCGTTTGCCGCATTCACTCGCGGTAACAACGTGATGCGCTCGCAGTTGCCGTGGAACGCGCCGGCATTCAGCGCGCAGGTCGCCGCGATTCGCGCGGCATTCGATAAGCCGGTTGCGTCGTCGAATGTGTTGGGCGAAGGCATCATTTTTGTCGTTAGTCTACCGCGCTCGGGTTCTACCTTGACGGAACAAATGCTCGCCGCGCATCGCGACGTCGATGCCGGCGACGAACGCTCGGATCTGTTCGATGTAATTGCCGCGGAGAGCACACGTAGACGTTTGTCGTTTGCGCGATGGGCACCGCAGGCGACACTCGACGACTGGCGGCGGCTGGGTTTGATGTATCTCGAACGCGCCGCCCAATGGCGTAATGGAAAACCATTCGCCACAGACAAAATGCCCATGAACTGGCTGTGGCTTGGCGCAGCGTTCGCGATGTTGCCTGCGGCGCGCGTGATCGAGTGCCGACGCGATCGGCTGGAGTGTGCGTGGTCGTGCTATGCGCATGTGTTCGGCGGCGGAGCGCAGGAATTCAGTTACGATATCGGTTCGATCGCCGCGTACGCAAACGATTACGACCACACGATGTCGGCGTGGAAAGCGCGCTACGCGACGCGCATTCATACACAGCAGTACGAAAGTTTGGTGGCGGATACCGAATCGCAACTGCGGCAGTTGCTTGCTTTCTGCGGTTTGGAATTCGATTCCGCATGCCTGCGTTTCCACGAAGTGCGGCGCGTAGTGCGGACCGCCAGTGCCGCGCAAGTGCGCGAACCGCTGCGCAAGAACACCGCACGCGCAAGCAAGTACGGCGCGCTGCTCGATCCGTTGCGCGCTGCGCTTGGCTTGTCGACGCGAGACTGAGGGCGAGTATGTTGACGCCTGAGCAACGTGTTGCTGGACTGACGCCCGATCTTGTGCGACGTGTGGCGATGATCGAGCTGGCGTTACGGCAGCGACGTCTCGACGACGCAGAACGCGATCTTGCCGGCGCGGTGGCGCGAGCGCCGAAACATCCGGAAATACTTCGTTTGTGCGGTGTCATGCACAGTCGGCGCGGGCGTTTACAGCCCGCCCGGGAAATGCTGCAGCAAGCGTTGAATCAGCGGATGGACGACGCGCTCATCTACAACGAACTCGGCGGAGTGTATGAGCGCACCGGCGAACTGCCGCTCGCGCTGAACGCGTTTGCGCGTGCCAGCGAACTCGCACCTCGATTGCCCGCGGTGTGGTTCAATCTGGCGCGGCAGCGATTGATAAACAATGAACCGTCGGCGGCGATCGAAGCACTTCAACGCACACTCGAACTGGATCCGCGACATGTCAATGCGCTCACCGCGCTCGCCGAGATTTTTCGCAAGCGAGGCCGTTTCGCGGAAGCCGCCACCCAGTATCGGGCCATTTTAAGCGCCAACGCACGTATCGGATCGGCATGGTGGAATCTGGCGCAACTCAAGCCTATGCCACTCGACGCAAACGATGTCGCGACGATGCGCGGTGTGCTGCAGCAGCCCGACGTCGCAGCGCAGGATGCAATCGCAATCCATTTCGCGCTGGCGATCGCGCAGGAGCACACCGCCAACTATCACGCCGCCTTCGTCGCGCTGCAAGCCGGACACGCACTGGCGGCGCGCAGTGAGCATTACGATGCGATCGAATTCAGCAGGCAACTTGACGGAATTTTGCAGGCGTTCTCACCTGCGCCGCTGTGCGCCGAACCCGCGCAAGGCGGAGAGATCATCTTCATCGCAAGCCTGCCGCGCTCTGGATCCACGCTGACTGAACAGATACTCGCCACGCATTCGAAGGTGGAAGGATCCAGCGAACTGCACGACCTGGGCGAAGTCCTCATGGGTGAGTGCGCAAGCTTGCGCAGGCCCTTCACCGACTGGGCGCGCACGCACTCGCCGTGGCAATGGCATGCACTCGGAAAGAAATATCTCGAGCGCACGCAACGGTGGCGCACGTATCGACCGCGCATGACGGACAAAATGCCGGCGAATTGGATGTACATCGGCGCGATCCTCGCGATGCTGCCGCAAGCGCGCGTCGTCATCTGCAGACGCGATGCGCTCGAGACGTGTCTGGCGTGCTATCGCTACATCTTTTCGAAGCATCCCTACACCCACGATTTTTCCTCCCTCGCCGCGCACTGGCGCGACTTCGACCGCGCCGTGCAACAGTGGCAGCGCATGTATCCCGATCAGGTGCGCGTCCAGCAGTACGAGGCATTGATCGCCGACCCGGAAGCGCAAATCCGAGAGTTACTCGCGTTCTGTGGCCTGCCTTTCGAGAATGCTTGC
>CAZZYA010000331.1:0-2781 GCA_964658115.1 uncultured Rudaea sp.
TAGCGCCAGCCTGACGTGATCGGATATCGCCGGTCACGTCCAAATGCGCGCGTTGAAATTTTCGGTCCCGGCGCCGATTGGCGACGTTTGTATTCGCTCACCAATACCAGCCGCGCCACTCTGCGCACCGTTGTTTCGTCGAATCCGGCGGCGATGATTTCCGCTTGCGATTGTTCGAGCTCGATGAAGCGTTCGAGGATGCCGTCGAGCACATCGTACGGCGGCAGCGAATCCTGATCGGTCTGGTTCTCGCGTAACTCCGCCGACGGTGCGCGATCGATTACGCCGGCGGGAATTACTTCGCCGTCGCCTTGCGCGTTGCGCCAGCGCGATAGGCGGTAGACGAGTTGCTTGTAGCAATCCTTGATCGGCGCGTAGCCGCCACACATGTCGCCGTAAATCGTGGCATAACCGACCGCATATTCACTTTTGTTGCCGGTCGACAACACCATGCGGCCGGTGCGGTTGGAGATGGCCATCAACGTGATGCCGCGGCAACGCGATTGCAGATTTTCTTCCATCACGTCGCCGGAGGTGGCCGGATGATCCGCTAGCGAGGAACGCAGCGCGCGTTGGAACGATTCGAACGGTGACTCGATAGAGATCGTGAGCAGTTCGACGCCGAGTTTTGTTGTCTGCACCTCGGCGAGATCGTTGCTCAAGTCCGACGTGAAGCGCGATGGCAAACGAACGGCGGTCACGCGATCGGGGCCAAGCGCGTCGACGGCGAGCGCGAGCACCAGCGACGAATCGATTCCGCCGGAAAGTCCAAGCAACACGCCGGGAAATCGGTTCTTCTCGACGTAATCACGGATACCGCACACGATAGCGGAATACACGCGCGATTCGAGCGATTCCTGTGTCGGCGACCAGTCGGCGTGGAAGCGGCGCGTGACGTTGTCGTATTCGGCGATGACCAACACTTCGGCCATGGTCGCCGCCTGCGCTGCGAGGCGGCCGTCGGCTTCGATCAGCAGCGAGCCGCCATCGAACACGAGATCGTCCTGCCCGCCGATGACGTTCACGTAGGCGATTGCCACTTCGTTTTCGCGCGCGCGCCGCGCGAGAAGTTCGACACGCATCGCGGATTTGGCGGTGTCGAACGGCGACGCGTTGATGACGATTAGCAGCTCGGCGCCTTGCGCAACGGCGTGCGCAGCGGGTTCTTCTTCCCAGATGTCTTCGCAGATCAACCAGCCGATGCGTACGCCGTTCAAATCGGTGACGGCCGAATGACTGCCCGACTGGAAATAGCGCTTTTCGTCGAACACGGTGTAGTTCGGTAGTGCTTGTTTGTGCGTGGTGAAGACGATCTCGCCGTCGATGGCGAGGCTTGCTGCATTGTATACTTCTCCCATCGCATGCGGATGCCCGAAATAGGCCGCAATGCCGTGCGCTGATGTCGCGACTTCGGCGACTTCACGCTCGCACGCGGCGAGAAAACTCGGACGCAGCAACAAATCTTCCGGCGGATAGCCGGCGATGGTCAGTTCCGGAAATGCAATGAGTTGGGCACCGTGCTTGTCACGCGCTTCGTCCATCAGCTCGCGCATGCGCTCGCCGTTCTTGGCAACGGCGCCGACCGGAAAATCGAACTGGGCGAGCGCGAAACGCAACGTCGACATCGGGCTTTCTCCGAAAACAAAAAGGCCGCGAACTTCGCGGCCTTCAATTATCGCTCATCGGAGGCGACGATTATTTTTTCAGTCGCGCCGCGATCGCTTTGCCGAGATCGGCCGGCGATTTCACCGTCGTCACGCCGGCCTTCTCGAGTGCCGCGAATTTCGCCGCCGCTGTGCCTTTGCCGCCGGAGATGATCGCGCCGGCATGTCCCATGCGCTTGCCCGCAGGCGCGCTGGCGCCTGCGATAAACGAAACCACCGGTTTGGTGACGTATTCGCTGATGAATTCGGCCGCGTCTTCTTCAGCCGATCCGCCGATTTCGCCGACCATGATGATGCCTTCGGTTTGCGCATCGTCTTGGAATAGCGTGAGGCAATCGATGAAGTTGAGTCCGTTGATCGGGTCGCCGCCGATGCCGATGACGGTGCTTTGTCCTAAACCTTCGTTCGTCGTCTGGAACACCGCTTCGTACGTAAGAGTGCCCGAACGCGAAACGATGCCGATTTTGCCCGGCTTATGGATGTGGCCGGGCATGATTCCGATTTTGCATTCGCCTGGCGTGATGATGCCGGGACAATTCGGTCCGATCAGCACGGTTTCCGGATATTGCTTGAGTGCGTTTTTCACGCGCAGCATGTCGAGCACCGGAATGCCTTCGGTGATCGTGACGATCACGCGAATGCCGGCGTCGGCCGCTTCGAGAATCGCGTCGGCGGCAAACGGCGGCGGCACGAAAATCATCGTTGCATCGGCGCCGGTGTCGTCGACCGCGTCTTGAACCGTATTGAAAACCGGCAGGCCGATATGATCGGTGCCCCCCTTGCCCGGCGTCACGCCGCCGACGAGTCTGGTGCCGTAATCCAGCGCCTGTTCGGAATGGAACGTGCCCTGCTGGCCGGTGAATCCCTGCGTGATGACTTTCGTGTTCTTGTTGACGAGAACGCTCATGATTTTTCCTTAGGCCGCGGCCGCAACGGCTTTCTTCGCCGCGTCGTTGAGATCGTCGGCCGACGTGATGGCTAGTCCGGAATTCGCGAGGAGTTCGCGTCCTTTTTCGACGTTGGTGCCTTGCAAGCGAACGACGACGGGAATCTTTAGACCGACTTCCTTCACCGCCGCGATGATGCCCTCGGCGATCATGTCGCAGCGGACGATGCC
>CAZZYA010000332.1:0-2766 GCA_964658115.1 uncultured Rudaea sp.
GATTGCGCACAATGCGGGTGCGGGTTTGTATGTTGAAGGGGCGTCGACGGTCGATGTCGTGCGCGGCTCGTTCGGAAGCAACGGTGGTCTCGGCATCGATCTGGCGCCGCGCGGTCCCAATCCGAACGATGCGGTGAATCCCGGACCCGATCCCAACGAATCGATCAACGCGCCCATGCTGTTGACGGCTACGTATGACGCTAGCGCGATGGGACCACCGGCGGTCATCACCGGCGAATTGATCACGATGCCCGGCTCTACCAACGAAATCGATTTCTACGTCAGCAGCACGTGCGATCCTTCCGGCTTTGGCGAAGGCGCTGGAGAATTTACTTCAATCAACAGTGTGAATGCGGACAGCTCCGGCAACGCCACCTTTTCAGTGTCGGGCTACGCCCAGCCGGGACAGGCGGTCACCGCAACCGTTCGTCGTTTCGCCGTTGCGGGACCTGGCCTGATCGCTTCGGAATTCTCCAACTGCATCGTCATTGGCGACCACATTTTCGCCAACGGCTTCAACCCGTAAGGATCAGACCAGTTCGATCGCAATGGCGGTGGCTTCGCCACCGCCGATGCAAAGCGAAGCAACGCCTTTCTTGCCGCCGCGTGCTTTCAGCGCGTGGATCAGCGTAACGACCAAGCGCGCACCCGACGCACCGATCGGGTGACCGAGCGCGCACGCACCGCCGTTGACGTTGAGCTTGTCGTGCGAGATGCCGAGATCGCGCATCGGCGCCATGGCGACGACGGCGAAGGCTTCATTGACTTCGAACAGGTCGACATCTTTCACATCCCAGCCCGCCTTTTTCAGCACGTTCTGGATAGCCGTCACCGGCGCGGTGGTGAACCACTGCGGTTCCTGCGAATGCGTGGCGTGCGCGACAATGCGTGCGAGCGGTTTCACGCCGCGCTTGTTCGCCTCGTCTTCGCTCATCACGATGGTGGCAGCGGCGCCGTCGGAAATGCTCGATGAGCTGGCGGCTGTCACCGTGCCGTCTTTGCGAAACGCGGGTTTGAGCGTCGGAATTTTCGCTGGATCGGATTTACCCGGTTGTTCGTCGGTCGCGTATTCCACGTCGCCTTTCTTGCCGGCGACTTTCACCGCGACGATTTCATCGACGAAGGCGCCGGACTTGATCGCGTTTTGCGCCCGCTTCACCGATTCGGCAGAGAACGCATCCTGTTCTTCACGCGTGAACTTGTATTTGTCGGCGGTCGCCTCGGCGAAAACGCCCATCGATTGTCCATCGTACGGATTGGTCAAGCCGTCCCACGCCATGTGGTCGACCATTTTGGCATCGCCGTACCGCAAGCCGCCGCGCGCGTTGACCATATGCGGCGCGTTGGTCATCGATTCCATGCCGCCGGCAACGACGATCGTCGTGGAACCGGCCTTGATCAGATCGTGCGCGAGCATGATTGCCTTCATGCCCGAGCCGCACACTTTATTGATGGTGGTACAGGCGGTGGACTTCGGCAGTCCCGCGGCCAGTGCCGCCTGACGCGCTGGTGCCTGGCCGAGATTCGCGGGCAGTACGCAACCCATGATGACTTCCGAAATGTCGTCGGCGTTCACGCCGGACTGTTCGAGCGCGGCTTTGATGGCCGTCGCGCCGAGCGTGGTCGTCGGCACGCCGGTGAACTGGCCGAGCATGGAACCGATGGCGGTGCGCTTGGCGCCGGCGATGACGATAGTGGAAGCCATGACGATAAATCTCCGTGGTGGGTGCGACGCCTACCGGCGCCGGACGAGTTGCGTATTATCGCGCTGCGAAAGCAGCGGCGGAAGGGTTTACGTCAGGCGCTTGTCGAGCTGCGCCTCGATTTCGCGTTCGATCATCGGTTTCATCGCACCGAGCAGGAAACCGAGTTCCGCGTGCACGATGAGTTCCGTCGGCGTCACTTGAATCCGGCCGTTCACGCCGCTGCGATGGAACGTCAGCGTGTCGCCGTCCCACTCGCTCGCGACGCCGAATTTCTTGCCGAGCGAGTCGGCGGTCTTGTCGACCAGCGCGCGCGCTTGCGCGTGCGTTTTGCCGTGCGGGCGGCGTATATCGATAGAGGCCATCGGATATCCTTCGCTAAACGTTGACGACGATGCGGCTTTGCTATGATGCCGCAAGCGTCCGCGCAGCACATCAGATGCGGGCGGATGGTCAAGCGAACAAGGCCGATAAGGGGTGCCGTGCGTCTATTGACAGCCACCGTGTTGCTCGCGGTTTCGTCGTGCGGTTTCGCCGCCACGATCGATGGCCATATCGATCTGACATCCGAGGGCAAACCGCTGCGTGCCGAGGAAGCGCTGGACTCCATCGTCTATTTCCGACCGAAGGTGCCGATACAAGCCGTGCCGGTCACCGCGCCGCAGGAAATGAGTACGGCGCGCAAGCAATTCTTGCCGCGCGTGCTGGCGACGACGGTCGGCAGCGAGGTTCGGTTTCCGAATCAGGATCCGATCCTGCACAACGCCTTTTCGACATCGAAAGACAACGGCTTCGATGTCGGACTTTACGGACAAGGCAACGGACAGACTGTCACGTTCTCGCACGTCGGCTACGTGCGCGTTTACTGCAACGTGCATCACTCGATGATCGGACACATCCTCGTGCTCGACACGCCGTATTTCGTGCGGCCGGATTCGAGCGGCAATTTCCATTTCGGCGATGTGCCGCCGGTGGAAGGCGATCTGGTCGTATGGAACGAGCGGGCGCAGCCGTGGCATGCGGTCGTGCGCGCCGACGTCAATCCGAAAATCGGCGTAAACAT
>CAZZYA010000333.1:0-2750 GCA_964658115.1 uncultured Rudaea sp.
AACAACGGCGAAAAATCGGCCCGTCGCTACGACTTCGTGCCGATGCGGTTGTCGAGTTCGTCGGGCGTGAAACCCAAGCACACGGTGACTTTTTCAAGGAACCGACGCTCGCCGGGTCGGATCATCGCGTCGGCCATGGCGAGCCGAATAAGGCTTTCGTACACGCGATGCAATTCGGTGGAATCGCGGTTGAAGACGCTGGTTAGCGTCAGCGCTTCACGATCGACGTCGTAGTCGCGTTTGCTGCCGCGTGCGAATGCTTCGGTCGCGAGCTGGCGCGCTCGCGAGCTGAGCTTGAGTTCGTCCATCAACGTGTTGGTGAATGCGGCTTCTTCGGTTGAAACCACGCCGTCGGCGCGGGCCATCGCGCCCAACAATCCGAACATGCCTTGTACCAGTGCTTCGTGCTTGGCGTCGAGCTTGCCGCCGAACAATCCGCCGAGCGCGTCGCGGACGTCGCTGAACACGTTGCGTGCCGGCCGTTCGCTGGTCGCCATGAAATGAGCCCGTTCCGCGCTAGACGAAATCCATCATAAGCACGAGTTCGCCGACGCGTCCAGACGACGCGCGCGGCGCCGTCTGGACGCCGGACGGATTACTGATGGTTTTGCGACGCGTTCCACTTATCGAACTGGCGGCGCGAAATCGAGCCGGCGCCGTGCGCGAGATAGTCGAAGTCGTTGAACAGCGGAATATAGGCGTTGGCTTCGTCGCGGCTGATGCGGCCGTCGTGGTTCGCATCCAGCTGTTCGAACGGCGGCGCCGGTCCGTAGTTCACCGGCGCGGGCTGGCTCGAACGGACGGTCAGCGAATTGCCGTTGCGATCGGTGGTTTGCATGCCGCTGTTTTGCGCTAGGGCCGTCGTGGCGAGCGAGAGTAGACCAAAGCAAAGCGCGGCAGCGAGCCCGTTCGTGCGTTTGTCGAGTTTCATACATCCTCCATGAGTGACGAAAAAGTGGGGTGCGAGCGCGTCGATTTGAATGCATCGGCGCATGACGCGAAAATACCCGTCCGACTTTCGCGCAAGCATCGAGTACGCATGTCCAAACCCAAGCCCACGCGCGAAGTTCGTGCAGGGTACGCCATCTCGGCGCAACAGGCGCGCAACGTGCAACTGGCTGTTCAGGGTCTGTTGAATCCGCCGCGCGCGCGAGCAAGCCGTGCGCGTGCGCTGGACGCGATCCGGCGCATGCGTATGCTGCAGATCGACACGATCAACGTCGTCGCGCGCAGTCCCTATCTGGTTCTGTTCTCGCGCATCGGCGACTACGAAAATCGTTGGCTCGACGATCTTTTGCGTCGCGGCGATATCTTCGAATGCTGGGCGCACGAGGCGTGCTTCGCGCCGGCGGAGGATTTCGCGTTGCATCGGGGCGACCTGTCGCATCGCGCGCATCACTGGGCGCAGAAAGGATCGTCGCGAGTGGCGATCGAACATCGCGCGTCGCTCGATCGGCTGCTCGAGCACGTGCGCGCGAACGGACCGGTCAAGGCTTCCGAGTTCGACACCGAACGTCCGGTCGATAAAGGCTGGTGGGGCTGGAAAAACGAGAAGCGCTGGCTGGAAGCGTTATTCGCAGGCGGTGATTTGATGATCGCTCGGCGTGAAAACTTCCAGCGCGTCTACGACGTGAGCGAACGCGTGATCGCGCGATTGAAAAAAGAATCCGTCGTCGGCGACGCGCGCCGCGAATTTATTCTCGGCGGCGTGCGCGCACTCGGCGTGACGCAGGCGCGATGGATCGCCGATTATTTCCGCACGTCGAAAACGCACAAAGATGCGGAGCTGCAACCGTTTCTGGATAGCGGTGAATTAATCCGGGTCGATGTGCGCGGTTGGGATCGCGATGGCTATGCGCATCGCGACAACCTCGCGCTGATCCAACGTGCGCAACGTTCGCGTCTGCGCGCGACGCATACCACATTGCTATCGCCGTTCGACCCGATCGTGTGGGATCGAAACCGCGCACGCGTCATGTTCGATTTCGACTACACGATCGAATGCTACACGCCCGCGCCAAAACGGAAGTTCGGTTATTTCGTGTTGCCGATTTTGTGTCGCGGCGTATTTGTCGGGCGGCTCGACGCTAAAGCGCACCGCGACGACGGCGTGTTCGAGGTGAAAGCAATCTATCTGGAGTCTTCGATCGCGCCGGACGATGCGCTCGTCAACGACATTTCCCACGCTATCGACGCCTGCGCGCGCTGGCACGGAACACCGAGTGTCATCGTGCGACGTAGCGATCCGCCGATGCTCACGAAGAAACTGCGCGCGTCATTAAAGGATGTTTCCGCGCGCTAAAAAGAAAGCCCTCGCCGAAGCGAGGCCCGTCTCCGATGAAAATGAAACTCGACGTCGATCAGCTGTTCTGACCGCCCTGACGCGGCGACTGCTGCGACGAGCCCGACCGGCCGGCCTGATCCTGCTGCTGCCCGGACTTTTTGTCCTGGTTCTGATTCTGCTGCTGGTTCGGCCCTTTTTGCTGGTTCGGATTCTGCTGGTTCGGGTTCTGATTCTGGTTCGCGTTGTTGCCCATATCGGTATATCTCCTTGTTGTTTCCCTGCAAGTAACGTGAGAGCAAACCTCATGCCGTCGATCACGCCTGCGAATCGTCGGATTCCGCGGTATGTTCGGCTGCAATCTGCCATGTTTTCTGGAATTTTTACGTGCGAGTTGCACGGCCCTTTTGTCGGATAATCGACCACTCACTTCAGGACAAACGGTCCACGAAAAATTCACACGCTTTAA
>CAZZYA010000334.1:0-2717 GCA_964658115.1 uncultured Rudaea sp.
CAAGTGGAAATACATCCTCGTCGCCGTCGTGCTGCTATTCGGTTTCGTTTATGCGCTGCCGATCGTGTATTCGCCGCAGGCTGCCGTGCAGATCTCCGCGAATCGCGGCGCCACGGTCGATCAGGCGCTGAAGGAAAAAGTGCTTGGCGTGCTGCAGACGAAAAAAGTGACGTTCGATGACGTCGAGCTCAACGGCGATCGCATCCTCGCCCGCTTTCCGAACACCGACACGCAGTTCGCCGGTTCCGACGCGCTGAGAACCGAACTCGGCGACAACTATACCGTCGCGCTTAATCTCGCCTCGACCGTGCCGAGCTGGCTGCGCGCCATCGGCGCCAACCGCATGCCACTGGGTCTCGATCTGCAAGGCGGCGTTCACTTCTTGATGGAAGTCGATTCGAAGGCGGCACTCGGCAAGATGCAACAGCGCTATGTCGACGACATCCGTGCCGCGCTGCGCAATGCGAAGATTCGCTACGAATCGGTCAATCCGAACGCGCAGGGCGTGATCGTCACATTGCGTTCGGCGGAAGATCGCACGCAGGCGGGTAACGTCATCGCCAAGGAAGTGAACCAGCCTGAAAAACTCGGCGATCAGCCGCCGATGGAATTGAGCGACAGCGCCGAGTCGAACGGTTTGTATCCGATCGTTGCCAAGATTCGCGAAGCGACGTTGCAGGCGCAGGCCAAATCGATCGTCAGCAGCAACCTGACCACGCTGCGCAATCGTGTCAATCAACTCGGCGTGACCGAACCGCTGATTCAGCAACAAGGGGCTAATCGCATCGTGGTCGAACTTCCCGGTGTGCAGGACACCGCCGAGGCGAAGAAAATTCTCGGCGCATTCGCCACGCTCGAATATCACGCGACCGACGAAAGTGCGAATGCATTCGAAGCGGAACGCTCAGGCAATGTGCCGCCGGATTCGCGGCTTTACCATATGAACGTGAATGGTCCGGATGGAAAGCCCGTTCCGGTCGTGCTGAAAAAACGCATCATCGTTTCCGGCGACGAACTCGTCGACGCGTCCGCAACCACGAGCCAGGAAAACGGCACGCCGGCGGTGGAAGTGCGACTCAACGCGGTCGGCGGCAAGAAGATGCTCGACTTCACCAGCCAGAACGTCAACCATCACATGGCGGTCGTCTATGTCGAACGCGTGCCGGAAACGAAAATCGTCGACGGCAAGGAAGTGCACACCGCGAAAGTGACCGAGCAGGTGATCAGCAATGCGGTCGTGCAGGGCGTCTTCTCCAATCGCTTCAACACGACCGGTTTGGAAAGCATGAAAACCGCGTCGGAACTTTCGCTGCTGTTGAAAGCAGGTTCGCTTGCAGCACCCGCCGACATCGTCGAAGAACGCGTCATCGGTCCGAGCCTCGGCCAGGACAACATCCAGAAAGGTTTCCGCGCGGTCGTGATCGGCCTGCTCGCGGTGCTGATCGCGGCGGCGCTTTACTACCACGTGTTCGGCCTGATCGCCGACATCGCACTGGTGCTCAACCTCATCCTGCTGATCGCGGTGCTGTCGGTGTTCCAGGCCACGCTGACGATGCCCGGCATTGCCGGTATCGTGCTCACGCTCGGCATGGCCATCGACGCCAACGTGCTGATCTGCGAACGCATCCGCGAGGAATTGCGCAACGGTTCGACGCCACTCGCGTCCATCCGCGCCGGTTACGAAAAAGCCTGGGCGACGATTCTCGATGCGAACGTGACCCACCTGCTGGCGGCGTTCGGTTTGTTCGCGTTCGGGTCGGGTCCGATCAAAGGATTCGCCGTCACGCTCGCGATGGGCATCCTGACCTCGATGTTCACCTCGGTCACGGTAACCCACTCGCTGGTCAATCTCGTCTATAGCGGACGCAAACTCAAAGGCCTCGCGGTCGGCGGCGGCTACGCGACCGGAGCACACTGATGGAAGTTTTCAATCCCAACAGCAACGTCGACTTCCTGCGCCTGCGCAAAATCAGCATCGCGATTTCCGCGTTGCTGGTATTGCTCTCGCTCGTCGCGATTTTCGGCAAAGGCCTCAACTACGGTTTGGATTTCACCGGTGGCGTGCTCGTCGAAGTGCAGTACGAACAGCCGATCGACGTCGGCGACGTGCGCGGTGCGCTCGACGATGCGGGTCTGCACAACGCCCTCGTGCAAAGCGTCGGTGGCGCACGTGAGGTGTCCGTGCGCATTCAGCCGCAGACGGATGATTCGGGTGTCACGCGCAAGAGCGACGAGGTGGCCGCGAGCGTGATGAAAGCGCTGACCGCCAAACGCACCGACGCGAAAATGGCGCGGCCTCCGGATTTCGTCGGTCCGCAAGTCGGCGAAGAATTGAAAAGCGACGGCATCATCGCCGTGTTGTTCGTGATCATCGGCATCATGATCTACATCGGCATTCGCTTCGAATGGCGTTTCGCCGTCGCGGCGATCGCATCGGAAATTCACGACACATTGATCACGGTCGGGTTCTATGCCATCACGCAACACGAATTCGACATCACCGTGCTCGCGTCGGTCTTGGCGGTGGTCGGCTATTCGATCAACGACAAAGTAGTCGTGTTCGATCGCGTGCGCGAACTGTTCCGGTCTTCGCGTCGCGCGGAGCCGGTCGACATTCTCAATAAAGCGATCAACTCGACGCTGTCGCGAACGATCATCACCGCGCTGTTCACCGCAATCACGATGATCGCGCTGTATTTCCTCGGCGGTCCGGTCGT
>CAZZYA010000335.1:0-2681 GCA_964658115.1 uncultured Rudaea sp.
GTATCGATGTGGAAATGTGGATTTTGGGTTCCAGCCTGTTCGGCGCCCAACTCGCCGCCGCGCTTGGCTTGCCGTACGCGTTCGCGTCGCACTTCGCGCCGGACGCGCTCGAGCAAGCGTTGTCGGTTTATCGGCGCACATTCAAACCGTCCGCGCGATTGGCCAAGCCGCATGCGATGCTGGCGCTGAATGTCGTTGCGGCGGAATCGGACGAGGAAGCGCGGCGACTTTTCACGACGCAGCAGCAGGCATTCATCAATTTGCGTCGCGGCAAACCCGGACTGGTGCCGCCGCCGCTGGAATCGGGTGATGCGATCAACGCGTATTGCTCGCCCGACGAAAAGGCCAATGTCGACCGCGCGCTGGCGTGTGCGGTAGTCGGTTCTGCGCAAACGGTGAAGGAGGGCGTCGCTGCGTTCGTGCAACGGCATCAGCCGGATGAACTCGTCTTCACCGCGAACGTGTTCGATCACGCGTTGCGCGTGCGATCGTTCGAACTCGCGATGCAGGCGACGCGCTAAGGCCGCGCGGCGAACAGTTTCGCGCAAAGCGCGCCGAGTTTGCGCGCGTTGTCGTCGTCGGACGACGATACGAGTACCTTCTCGCCGGCGCCCGATTTATGGATGAGTTCGGCGATACAAACCCAGTCGCCTTTGTGCGCGTAAACGTCGATTTCCTTGCCGCCGGGAATGTTGGATTCGATCGTACCCGTCGTCATCGCGCCATCGCCGACGCCGGGCACCGGTCTCGACGTCGCCGAACCTTGCGTCAGCATCATGTAGTACGACGCGCCGCCGGGTTTGATGGCGATATCGATCATCGCGCTGAACGATTTTCCCTCGCCCAGCTCGCAACCCTGGCCCGGCGTCGACGCGCTCATCGAATAGTGGTTGATCGAGACGGGCACGTTGATGAGATCGACAGCGTCCTTTGTCGAAAGCTCTTTATCGCACGGCGTCGGTGGACCTTTATATGCGTCGCCGAGCGGATTCTGCGCGACCGCCACTTTGGCGTCGGACGCGGCAGATGGTGTCTGCTGCGAGCAGCCGGCGAGGCCGGTGAGGAAAAAACAAACGAGCAAAATCGATCGGATCATGGCGTAGCCCCTGGTTGGCTTTCATTGCTACGAGGTTTGTTGCCGCGCACTGACATCCGCGATTCAGCCAGGCGGATTTAGGATCGACGAAAACCCAAGGACGGGAATCATGGCGACGCGACGCGCACCACCCTGGAAACAGCCTCGCCCGAAAAATGTCAAGGCGCCAAGCAAGCTGACGGCTGCGCAAAAGTCTGCTGCGAAAAAGCGCGCCGAAGCCGCCGGCCGCCGGTATCCAAATCTCGTCGACAACATGTGGGCCGCGCGCAAGAAAGCGGCGCCGAAGAAGTCGTCGTCGTGACGCCTCACGTGTACCGTTTCTGGCACAGCTCACAATAAAACGAACGCCGATGCCGTACGCCCAGCATTCCGAAACCGAATTTGACGTGATCGCGCGGACACATCGACTTGTTGTGGGCCTGCCAGTGCTTGCGCAGGACGAATTGCTTTTTCCATCCGAGAAACAGAAAGCTGTAATCGCGCGCATCGTTCACCATCGCCCGCAGCTTGGCCGCCGGCAGCGCGCCAATCTTCGACAGCGGATGGATACGCTGACGGAAAAGTACTTCGTTTTTGATGATGTTGCCGACGCCCGCGAAGATGTCCTGATCCAGCAACGCGTCGCACACGAATGTTTCGGGTTTCGCGCGCAAGCGACGCAGCGCGAGACGCGCATCCCACGCATCGGAAAGCACGTCGGTGCGCCAGTCGAACGATTCGTCGAGGTCACCGGTGATATAGCGCACCGAGCACGCGTAGAAATTCATTTCCGCGCCCCGCGCGAAACCCAGACGCAATCGCGACACGCGGTTGTCCTTGCGCGCGTTGATGGCGTAACTTCCGAACAGCATGAAATGGATGCGGATAGTGAGTTCGGGCAGCTCGATCAGAAACTGTTTGCCGAAACTGCGAATCGCGTTGACGCGCTGGCCGATCAGCGGTTCCTTGTCGAGCCGGCTGTTGCCTTCTGCGACGCGGATGATCTTGCCTACGAACGCGCGCGTTTCCTCGCGCAAAATGACGATGCTAGGGCCTTCCGGCATGGCGCTCCTCCGTGAGCAGACGTGCGTTTCGTATCGGTTGCGCGGGCTGGACGATTCCAAGCGCGCACGCCGCCGCGTTTCCGCGCGACGGCTCGCATTTGCAACGGTACTCCGCCACATTCGGTGCTGTCGAGATCAATTCGTCGTTCTACAAAGCGCATCAGCGCGAAACCTACGAACGATGGGCGCGCAGCGTGCCCTCGACATTCCGGTTTTCCGTGAAAATGCCGAAGGAAATCACGCACACGTTACGACTCAGGCGTTGCGGAAGATTGCTCGATGCGTATTTCGAACAAGTCGCCGGGTTGGGTCGGCGTTTCGGCGCGGCGCTGGTGCAGCTTCCACCGAGTCTCGCCTTCGATCGCGCAGTCGCGAAGCGATTCTTTTCGCAGCTGCGCGATCGTTTCGACGGCGGCGTCGTGATCGAGCCTCGCCATGTTTCGTGGTTCGATGATCGCGCGAATGCATTGCTGCGCGAAGCCCGCATCGGGCGCGTCGCCGCCGATCCTTCGTTGAACGACGCGGCTGCGCGTCCCGGCGGC
>CAZZYA010000336.1:0-2666 GCA_964658115.1 uncultured Rudaea sp.
CCGGCACGCCGTGCAATGCTCCGCGTACGTTGCCGTGTTTGCGTTCGGCGTCGAGCGCATCGGCGATCGCGAGCGCATCGGGATTCAGTTCGATGATCGCGTTGATCGACGGACCTGATTTGTCGATCTTCGCGATTCGATCGAGATACTGCTGCACAAGAGCATGCGACGTCACTTCGCCGCTTTTCATTTTTGCCGCGATGTCGGTAATCGACAACTCACGTTCCGCCGATTGTGCGGACACGAGCGACACGCAAGCCAGGTACGCGATCAGTCCGATGACACTGCGCGCGGCGCTGTTCAAACCACGCCCGACTTGAGGAAAACAGGATAGTCCGTCGTCGGCACAGCCGCGCCGTATCTATACATCATGCCGGCGACGTGCCCGCGATGGTAAGTGCCGTGATTTACGACGTGCAAGATGATGTCCTCACGCGTCATCGCGCCGGGGCTGCCGCCGATGAACTGGAACGCGACCGTTTCGTCGCGCGCGTTATCGCCCAGGCCATCGGTGTATTCGACGAACCATGCATCGATCGCGCGTTGCGCGTCGCGGACTTCCGGAAAGGTCGGACAGTAATCGGGATTGCGCGAGGTCAGTCCATGCGGCTGTCCTAGCAGATGCGAACGCCACACCGAATCCATCGCGTAGGTGTGATGCAACGTGCGCAGCAGATTGCCGAAGATGATCGGATCGGGCTGCGAAAGCGCGGTTTCCGGAAGTTGCGCCACGCTGTTGTACAGCAGCTCGTTCGCCCATTCTTTGTAGCGAACGAGTTTGCTCAGATCGGCGGCCATTGATTTTCTCCCGCGTCGACGCAGCGAATGTCGGCGATTGCAGGAGACGTGTCAACGCGCAGCGGGCTTTCGCCGGCCGCCCGCAACGTTACGCGGCTTGACGCGATGCGCGCTTGCGATCGTTTTCGGTCAGGTGTTTCTTGCGCAGGCGAACCGACTTCGGCGTCACTTCGACCAGTTCATCGTCCTCGATGAATTCGAGTGCTTGTTCGAGCGACATCTTGATCGGCGGCGTGAGCTGCACGTTTTCATCCTTGCCGGCGGCGCGGATGTTGGTGAGCTGTTTGGCGCGCAACGCATTGACGGTGAGGTCGTTGTCCTTGGCGTGAATGCCGACAAGCTGGCCTTCGTAGATTTCCGCGCCTTCGTCGATGAGCAGACGACCGCGTTCCTGCAAACTGACCAGCGAATACGCCGGCGCCATTCCCGTGCCGTTCGAAATCATCACGCCGTTCTGGCGTTTCGCGATCGCACCGTCGGCGCGCGGACCGTAATGATCGAACACGTGAAACAGCAAACCCGTACCGGCCGTGACGGTGCGGAATTCCGTCTGGAATCCGATGAGTCCGCGCGCGGGAATGAGATATTCCAAACGCACACGTCCTTTGCCGTCGGGTTCCATGTTCTTGAGCTGGCCGCGACGTGTGCCGAGACGTTCCATCACGCCGCCCTGGAACTGTTCTTCCATGTCGACGACGAGCTGCTCGTACGGTTCCTGCGTCACGCCATCCACTTCTTTCAGGATGACTTCGGGACGCGACACGGCGAGTTCGTATCCTTCGCGGCGCATCGTTTCGATCAGCACCGAAAGGTGCAGTTCGCCGCGACCGGATACCTTGAATTTATCAGGATCTTCGGTTTCCTCGACTTTGAGCGCGACGTTATGCAGCACTTCGCGCATCAGGCGCTCGCGGATCTGACGGCTCGTCAGGAACTTGCCTTCCCGACCGCAAAACGGCGAATTGTTCACCTGGAACGTCATGCTGATCGTGGGTTCGTCGACCGTCATCACCGGCAAACCTTCCGGTGTATCGACGGCGCACACGGTGTCGGAAATGCTGAGCGATTCGATGCCGGAAATGGCGATGATATCGCCGGCTTCCGCTTCCGGAACCTCGCGGCGTTCCAGACCCATGAAGCCGAGCACCTGCAGCACGCGGCCGTTGCGTTTCTTTCCATCACGATCGACGATGGCGACCGGCATGTTCGTGCGCACTTTGCCGCGTTCGATGCGGCCGATGCCGATGAGTCCAACGTACGAGTTGTAATCGAGCTGACTCAGGCGCATCTGGAATGGACCGTCCGGATCCACTTTGGGCGCGGGCACGTGCTTCATGATCGCTTCGTAGAGCGGAGTCATGTCGCCTTCGCGGGCTTCGGAGTCGAGGCTCGCGTAGCCATGCAATGCCGACGCGTAGACGACTGGGAAATCCAACTGCTCGTTCGTCGCGCCGAGACGATCGAAAAGATCGAAGGTCTGATCGAGCACCCAACCCGGACGCGCGCCGGGACGATCGACTTTATTGATCACGACGATCGGACGGAATCCCATCTGGAACGCTTTCTGCGTGACGAAGCGTGTTTGCGGCATCGGGCCGTCCATCGCGTCGACGAGCAGCAGCACGGAATCGACCATCGAAAGCACACGCTCGACTTCGCCGCCGAAGTCCGCATGTCCCGGCGTGTCGACGATGTTGATGCGGTTCTCGCGCCACGTGATGGCGGTGTTCTTCGCCAGAATCGTGATGCCGCGTTCTTTTTCCTGATCGTTGGAATCCATCACGCGTTCGGCGAGCACGGTGCGCTCGCTGAAGGTGCCGGATTGCTTGAGCAGGCAGTCGACGAGCGTGGTTTTGCCGTGGTCGACG
>CAZZYA010000337.1:0-2665 GCA_964658115.1 uncultured Rudaea sp.
TTGGTGGCCGTCCAGAAAAAATCCTGTCGGGCATCACCATCTGCGCAGGTTGAATTCCTTGTCGATTAAGATCTCGCGCTTTTAATGCAGTGCGTCTGCACGGCAACGCTTGATCACCTGCGGTCTTTGACGGCGTCCGCGAGTCTTGCGACCTGCGGAGCCCTCAAATCTGTAGCGACTAATGCGGTATCGGATTTTGACCGCGCGAACCGCGCGTAATTCCGATCCCGACATTAACCTTCGTTCATTACACCGGCAACGTGGACTGGTCCACCGTCACGCCGACGCCCATCGTGCTCGACAGCGATACTTTCTGCAGGAAAATGCCCTTCGATGACGCCGGCTTCGACCGCGAAAGATCGCTAAGCAGCGCCGTCAGGTTTTCCTTTAGCGCGTTCAGCTCGAAATTCACCTTGCCGATCGACGCGTGCACGATGCCGGCTTTGTCATTGCGATATTTCACCTGACCGGCTTTGGCGTTCTTCACTGCAGTGACGACGTCGGCGGTGACCGACCCGTCTTTCGGGTTGGGCATAAGTCCGCGCGGGCCAAGAAGCTGACCCAGTCGACCGACGACACGCATGGCATCAGGAGTGGCGATGATGCGGCCGTAATTCAAGTCGCCGCCTTGCATTTTCTCGGCGAGGTCTTCCATACCGACGGCATCGGCACCCGCCGCTTTCGCAGCTTCAGCTTTCTCGCCAGCCGGGCAAAATACCGCCACGCGGACGGTTTTGCCGGTGCCGTGCGGCAGCAGCGTCGAACCGCGCACGCCCTGATCCGACTTCTTGGCATCGATGCCAAGGCGGATGGCGACGTCGACGGACTCCACGAATTTGGTCTTCGCGTTGTCCTTGATGATCTTGAGTGCTTCGTCGACACCGTAGGTTCTGCCCGGCGTCACGAGTTTTTCCATCGCTTTGAAACGTTTGCTGATTTTCATGGCTTAGATCTCCGGCACCAGGCCCATGCTGCGCGCGCTGCCCGCGATGGTGCGCACGGCGGCGTCCATGTCGGCGGCGGTCAGGTCAGGCATTTTCGTCTTGGCGATTTCTTCCAGCTGCTTGCGCGTCACCTTGCCGACCTTGTCGGTGTTCGGGCGCTTGCTGCCGGATTCGATACCGACCGCTTTCTTCAACAGGATCGACGCCGGCGGCGTTTTCATGATGAAGGTGAAGGTACGATCCGAATACGCGGTGATGATCACCGGAATCGGCAGACCGGGTTCCACTTTCTGCGTGGCGGCATTGAACGCCTTGCAGAATTCCATGATGTTCAAACCGCGCTGACCGAGCGCGGGACCCACCGGCGGCGAGGGATTGGCCTGACCGGCCTTCACCTGCAGCTTGATGTATCCAACTACTTTCTTTGCCATTTAAGTTCTCCTGCGAGTGCTAGCGCCCGTTGAGGCTCCTCGCTCGTTTTACCAATCGGATTCGGCAAACCGAACCCGGCCTTTTAGGCTTTCTCGACCTGCCCGAACTCGAGTTCGACCGGCGTTGAACGCCCGAAAATCAATACCGCCACGCGCAGGCGATTCTTTTCATAATTCACTTCTTCGACGACGCCGTTGAAGTCGTTGAATGGACCATCGGTCACGCGCACCATTTCACCCGGCTCGAAGAGAACCTTCGGACGCGGCTTCTCGACGCCTTCCTGCACGCGTTGCAGGATCGCATCGGCTTCCGAATCCTTGATCGGCAACGGACGGTCGGCGGTGCCGCCGATGAAGCCCATCACCTTCGGCGTTTCTTTGATCAGATGCCACGACTCGTCGTCGATCTTCTGCGCCTTGCCTGCATCATGCGTTTCGATCTGCACGAGCACGTAGCCCGGGAAGAACTTACGTTCGCTGCGGCGTTTTTGGCCGCCGCGCATTTCAATCACTTCTTCGGTCGGCACGAGCACGTCGCCGAATTTCGACTCCATTCCGGCGCGCGCAATACGTTCTTTCAACGCGCGCGATACTTGATGCTCGAAACCCGAGTAAGCGTGCACGACGTACCAACGTTTCAGCGAATCAGTCATCGTCAATGCCCCATTTTCAGCAAGTGCTGCAGGATCGCCCAGTTCAGAAACAAATCGATCAAGCCCAGCAGGATGCTGAGAATTATCACCACCACGACGATCACCAGCGTGGTCTGCAACGTTTCCTGGCGCGTCGGCCACACGACCTTCCGCAATTCGAACATCGATTCGCTCAGGTAATCGCGCAGTGCGCGTCCCGATCGCGTAACGGAACCGATAGCGCCGCCAACGACAAAGCCGCCGAGCAGGATGAACAGACGCTGCCATGCCGGAAGGTCGTTGTACCAATAATAAGCAACCACGCCCGCGGCAATCACCACGATCGCGAGCGTCAGCTTGGCGATGTCGGCGGCGGAGTTACCGCCGCTGGTTTCTACTTTTGCGTTCATGCAACCTTCTTTACGACCAACCTACTTACGAACAACTCATCTCGCGCGACGTTCCATTCCTCACCTAGCTTTCAGTGGCACGCCAGGAGGGACTCGAACCCCCAACCTGCGGTTTTGGAGACCGCTGCTCTGCCAATTGAGCTACTGGCGTGTGGTGTCGTTACCTGTGTCATCGTCCCTGATGAAGAAAGCAAAAGAGTTATTACTTGACGATCTTGGCGACGACACCGGCGCCTACGGTTCTGCCG
>CAZZYA010000338.1:0-2657 GCA_964658115.1 uncultured Rudaea sp.
TCGTCTCGAGCACGATCGCGCGCATCGTCAACAAAGCCGCGTCGTTTGGGCGCAATGCCACCGCGCGTTCGATGGCGTCCATTGCCTCCGACGACGGGCCGAACGCGATCAGTGCTGCAGAGAGCTGGCGCAAGGCATTGCTTTGCGTCGGCGCGAGCCTGGCCGCCTCGCGCGCGTGGCGCAGCGCCGTTTCCCGATCATTGGCGCGTAGCGCGCGATCGCTCGCGTCGATGTGGGAACGAACGATAGGGTCGGGCTCGCTCACGCCGAGAAGAGCGGAAGACCGAGCGCCGCGCGCAGAGGATCGAGCAGCGTGCCGTATTTATCCGTGCGCGCCGTATCCTTGCGCATCTTCTCACGCACCTGGCTCGCACTCGGCGTGCTGATGCGGCGTTCGGTTTCGTGGAAATTCACACACGCTTGTTCGAACGGCAGATCGCAATAATCGAGCAGCGTGCGGATTTGTCGTTCCGGGTCGGCGACGAGTTCTTCGTAAATCTGTTCGTACACGCGCCCCGGATACGTCGTTTTCCAATGCGCGATGGCGCGATCGAAATCGCGATAGTGCTGCGCGAGATCGTTGAAGTCGTGCACATAGGGATGTCGAGTAATCAGGTAGCGATAGCATCCAAAACACGTTTCGAGTTTGTCGCGGCGCGCGATCACAATCTTCGCCTCGGGCAGCATGGCCAGAATCGCGCCGACATATCGCCAGTTGCCGATCGACTTATCGGTCGAGCGCGGTTTCCTTGTTCGCCAGCGCGCGGTACGTTCCAGATACAGGCGACCCAGGCGCTGCCATTGCTCCGACGTGTGCGTGTGAGCCCAGTCGAAAAAACTCTTCTGCAGGCGATCGGACTCCTCCATGATCACTTGCCCCATATCGGGCAATTCGATGGCCCCTTCGACCTGCGAATGCGAAGCGAGTATCTGCTCCGTCAGCGTCGATCCAGAACGCGGCAGACTGACGATGAAAATCACTTCCTCGCCCTGCTTTGTGGCCGACTGAAAATGGTCGGACGCAAACGCCGAAAGAATGACATCCACGGATTTCGAAAAAGCGGCCGCGTCGTACTGTTCGCGGCGACGTGCGAGCGCGTGGACGGCGTTGAATTGTTCCAGCGCTCTCGCATATTCCTTCTTATGCTCATAGGCGAGCGCCAGCGCAGCACCGATGCTGATGCGATCATTATCGCCGAGGCTAGACGCGAGCAATCGTTCCATCGTTGCGATGTCGCCATCGTCAAACGGCATCGGCTTGAGTATCGACAAACCCTGCCAGGCGGACCCGACGCCGTCGCCGCCATCGGCGATGATGCGCCGGAATTCGGCAGCGGCTTCCGCTACGCAGCCGTCGGCGCTGAGTGCTGCGGCCAACATCGCGCGCGCACCGGTGTGGCTTGGCTGAAGCGCAAGCGCACGTTGCACCGCTTCGATGGCAGGCCGCACGTCACCATCGGACATCAAGCGCCGCGCGAGGTTGTACCAGCACGACGGATATTCCGCGCCGACCTGGCACGCGCGCTCGAACGCCTTGCGCGCGTGCAGGTTATCCATAAGCAATTCGTAGGCGTTGCCCATGTCGCTGAAGATCAGCGCGTCGTTCGGACGCAACTTCGCTGCGCCCACCAGCATTTCCAAACCCGGTTCGAACCGTTTGCGCAAGCAGTGCACGCGCGCGAACTGATGCAGCACTTCCGGATGATTCGGCGCCAGTGCATAAGCAGCGATCGCGCCGCGCTCGGCATCGTCGATACGGCGCTGGGCGATCGCTTCGGCGACCGCGACCATGCGCTGCGCCAGATCCGGCGACAGGCCGGCCAAGCGTTGCTGTTGCGTCAGGATCAAGAACGGATCTCCGGCTTCGAATCGGGCAATTTTACCCGATCGCTCAGCTTCGCCCGTATTTGTCGCGCAGGCGCTGGCCGAGCGCTTTGTTCGCCACGCGCGCCTGTGCTTTGCGCTTGAGTTGCGATTCGAGCAGGTCGCTCGCGGCACTGAGTTCGTCACGCAATTTGACGAAACTGTGCCAGCGTTCGCCATCGAGTGTGCCGCTATCGAGCGCGGCGCGCACCGCGCAGCCGGGTTCGTTGCCATGTGCGCAATCGCCGAACCGGCATTGCAGTGCCAGCGCTTCGATGTCGGAGAAACCGGCGGCAGTCACGTCTTCGTCGCCGGTGAGCTTGATCTCGCGCATACCCGGCGTGTCGATCAGGCAAGCGCCTCCGGGCAACTGGATCAGCGCGCGATGCGTCGTCGTGTGCCGGCCGCGACTGTCATGCTCGCGCACCGTATTTACCGACTGGCGTTCGATGCCGAGCAACGTGTTCGTTAGAGTGGACTTGCCGGCGCCGGACGATCCGACCAGCACCGCACATTCGCCGGACGCCAGCTCGACATCGATCCCCACGTATACGCCTCTGAGAAGCAGAGCGGCAGTCGCAACCGCGCCATCGCCTACATGCTGCAGAGCTTCGGCGTGCTCGACGGCGACCCCGACGAGGTGCTGGACGTTTATTTCCGGCAATGCTCGTTCAACGTGACCAGTACCGACCTGGCCCGGATGGCCGCCACCCTGGCACGTGGCGGTGTCAACCCGATCACTGGGCGACGGGTCACCGACGCAGTCGTCGTACAGCGCACCCTCTCGGTGATGG
>CAZZYA010000339.1:0-2637 GCA_964658115.1 uncultured Rudaea sp.
GCGCTCGCGCGCCTGCTGCGTGCGAAGGAAACCGATGCGCGTATGCCGATGATCGGCATCAGTGCGCGCTCTGTCGGTGACGAAGAACGCCTTTGCCGCGACGCCGGCATGGATGGTTTCCTGCGCAAGCCCATCACGGGTGCGATGCTTGACGAAAGTCTCGCCGCGCTATTTCCGACGCGACTAGAATCATCGGGTCCGCCGCCGAGGAGTCCGCCGTGCAACCGTACATGATGATCAGCAATCGCAACCGAAACGGCGACGGCCTCGGTTCGGACTTATCCGCGTTGGCGTTTTACGTCGCCGACGCATCCGTCGATGCGAAATCGCTCGACACGTTGTCGGCGTGGACGAAAGTGACGCGCGCCGCGTTCATCGCGCAACTGAAAGACATCGCCGACAGTTTTCCGCTCATTCCCGACGCGCAGAACGAAAAACAAAGTCATGTTTGCCTGTTCGTGCACGGCTTCAACACAAGCTGGACCGACGCGATCGGCGACTATCTCGAAGTGAAAAAAGGTTTGATCGAGCCGGCGAATCTCGGATTGACCGTGCTGTATTCGTGGCCATCGAAAGGCAGCGTCGCGGGTTATCTGCCGGACCGTGAGGATGCGCGTGAATCCGCGCCCGATCTCGCGCAGCTTTTCGTCGATCTCAACGATTACCTGGTGAAGAAACAGCGCATCGCCGCCGCGACGGACGATCCGGAAAAAATGTGCAAGGCGAAAATCTCGGTAATTGCGCACAGCATGGGCGGCTACGTGATCGAGAACGCGCTGGCCGCGGCGTCGAAGCGTTTGAACAATCCGCAGCTCGTGAGTCTCGTCAATCAGCTCGTGCTCATCGCCGCCGATGTCGACAACGATCTGTTCCAGCTCGACAAACCCACCGACGGCGACGGATCGCTGATGGCGAACCTGTGTTACCGCATTGCTGCTTTGTATACTGGGCTGGATTCCGTGCTCGGCATGTCCGCCGGCCTCAAGCATTTTGGCACGCGGCGCCTCGGCCGCAGCGGTCTGGCCGATCGGACGAAGGTGTTCGACAACGTGTTCGATTTCGACATCACCGCGTACATAAATCGCAACGATGCCTCGATACATTCGGCGGTGTTCGATTCCGCGCCAGCCATCGACATCGTCGAAAATATTTTGCGCGGCGTGGATCGCAATTACATCGCCGAAGGCATCAGTCCGTTTGTGCAGCCTGTCGCACAGCCGGCATGAGATCGTCTGATTTCGCGCTCCAATGCAACGGCGCTGCCATTCATAAACCGCCCGCTTAAAGCGCTCTAGGCGCGCGTTAGAACGCGTATCTGAACGCGTCGCGATGTCGACGGCGAGTTTTAAATCTCGTTCATCCGAAACTTCTTAGCCTTGTCTCCGGAGTCGTCGCCGCGCTTGCGGGATGCACGATGGGAATCCACGAACGTGGATGAGTTCGGATTTCCGCGGCAACACAAAATGCCGTCTCCGCCTGACCAACACCATGGAGAATGACATGACGAAATATCGAAATATCGCCAAGATTACGGCCCTTGCGTTTGCGCTCGGCGCGGCGCTGCCGGCCTTCGCGCACGCTGACGAAGTCGTCGTCGATGCCAATGGCACGCATCACTACGTGTTCTACAAAGATCACGACATTTATTTCTCGCCGGAGAACAAGGTCTATTACTGGAACGACAACGGCGAATGGCGCTCAGCGACGATTTTGCCGGCCGAACAGCAGCGTTACATTACTTCGGGTGGCGTCGATATCTCGCTCGATACGGCACGCCCGTATGAACGCAACGACTATGTGATGTCACGCTATAAAGACGTGCCTACCACCACGCGCGAAACCGCAACGCGCACGAATATGGACGGTTCGACCACGACGACGACCACCACCACCACGACGCACAACTACGTCTACTACGGTTCGCACGACATTTATTTCGCGCCGGATACGAAAGTGTATTACTGGAAAACGGCGGACGGTTCGTGGACGTCGGGCGCGATGTTGCCGCAGGATCGCGTCGGGTACGTGCGCGATGGCGGCACGACGATTCAGCTCGATACGGATAAGCCGTATGAGAAGAATGATTATGTGATCGCGCATTATCGGACGGTGCCTAATGGACGCAATAGTCAGTAAAGTTTGATTTTGTTTTTGCGGAACGCCCGCGGTTGTTGCTGGGGGCGTTTCGTTTTTATGGTTTCGGACTTTTGATGGTTGATTTTGGGGAAGAGCTTCCGCTCGGGACGAGCGGGTAACTTTTTGTCCGGTGACAAAAAGTCACCAAAAAACACCTGGTTTTCTCGCAGAGGATGTTGTCCGCAGACAGCACGTCCGTGCTGCCTGGCTGCGGACCGCGCGCATCCCTGCGCGCGACTACCCTCGCACCGAGCCTGCGCGCGACCGGTATGAAGAATCTTGGATCTCGGCACTGCACGCCGCCAAGGCGGTGAGGCTGAAGAGCTTTTTCTTTGAGTGCACTGCGCGAAATCGCTGCGATGCGAAATCACGATATTGAAAGCTCTAACGCTGCACTGGCGCACCCGAAGTTGGTCTAGCGACAACAAAGATCCAATGCCGCTCTAAAGCCTCACCGGCATGCACTGTGTGCCGGTGGGATTACAAGCCTCTTTCTACCCG
>CAZZYA010000340.1:0-2619 GCA_964658115.1 uncultured Rudaea sp.
GGGACCCGATGACATCGACGTGGGTTCAGCAAGGTGCGCCATTGGCGGCAACGACCAACGAATTCGGCTGGTCGCTCGTGCTGCATGGCGACGCGCTGGCGGTCGGCGACCCCGCATGCAATTGCGTCCAGACCTACACAAGATCGGCGTCGACGTGGTCACCCGAAACGACGCTGTCCGCACCCGCGGAATTGCTCAGTCCCGGTTTCGGCATGAGTCTCGCAATGACCGACGATCACCTGCTCGTCGGCGCTACGCTCGATAGCGCGATCGCAGCCAACCAGGGCTCGGCGGTTTTATACGCGCGTAGTCGCGACGGATGGGACCAGCAACAAATCCTGCGACCGGAAATCGATACCTCGGCGATGCAGATGTTCGGATTCGCCGTCGCGATGTCGGATGACGCGATCGTCGTCGGCGCGCCGATGCAACGCGATCAGGACGGCGCGGCGCACACGTTCGCGTACGACACGGCGACATCACGCTGGATCGAACAGTCGCTGTTGCGCGACACGACCGGCGCGACGAAAGCATTTTTCGGACAATCCCTCGCGCTGTCCGACGGCGTACTCGCGATCGGCGCGCCCAGCGCGGATCCGAGTGCCGCCATCTATCGTCTGCACAGTGGCGCTTGGACGCTCGATTCCGTTTTGAGCGGCGACGCCGGTTCGGGCTTCGGTCTTTCGGTCGCGGTTGCGGGCGCACAGATTCTGGTGGGCGCGCCGACCTCCGGCGACGCGATGCAAGGCGCAGCCTACGTATTTATCAGCGACCGAATTTTCGCCGACGGTGTTGAGTAATCATTCAGCCGTCGCGGCTAAGATCGCGTGATGCGTCCACTCATCTTTTCATTGTTTCTGTTTGGCAGTTCGGTTTCCGCTGCCGATCAAACACCGCTCGGCACGTGGAAAACCATCGACGACGATTCGCACGAGGCGAAGGCGCTGGTCGAAATCACCGAACATGACGGCGCGCTGTCCGGGCGCGTCGTCAAACTGTTCCGCAAGCCGAGCGAAGACCAGAATCCGAAGTGCAAGGAATGCTCCGGCGAGCGCAAGGATCAGCCGGTCATGGGCATGACGATTCTGTGGAATCTGCGCCGCGACGGCGACGAATGGAACGGCGGCGAAATCATCGATCCCGACGGCGGCAAGATTTACCGCTGCAAGCTGCACGTCGATGAAACCGGCACGCGACTCGACGTGCGCGGTTTCATCGGTTTTTCGCTACTCGGGCGCACGCAAGTGTGGGAGCGAGCGGCGTCACCGGGTCAATAGAACGCACTCAATGCGATGTGAGCATCTTTAAGATGCGTCCGTAAAAATCGAGACCTTCATAGAACGACGTGATGCGCAACCGCTCGTCACGTCCGTGCGCACGCATGTCATCGCGATCGACAGCTACGCCGGAGACGCCGTAGGACGGAATTCCCGCCGCGTTCGTGTAAATACTGTCGGACGCACCCGTCTCCATTTCCGGAATCACCGGCACGCCGTGCCACAGCTGCGTCGAAACATGATCGAGTGCTTTCAACACGTCGGCGCGAATCGGCGGCGGCTCCGGTGATTTTTCGTCGGGCGCGGCGTCGTGCAAACTTTGATCGTTAGCGATGAACATTACCTTGAGTTTGTCGTCCGCGACGATTTTTTGTAACGCCTGACGAATCTCTTCCTTCGAATGACCGGGGAAAATGCGGCAATTCACCAACGCCGCCGCACGCTGCGGCAATGCATTGTTGGCGTGACCGGCATCGAGTTTCGTGGGCACGCACGTCGTGCGCAACACCGAATTGAAACGCGCATCGACCTTCGATAAACGTACGGCGGCTTGCTGATCGAGCGTGGCGCCGATCAGCGCGCGCATGTCCTCCCCGACTGCTTTCGGTTCGATCTCCGCATCCCGCTCGAAGAAGCTGCGCGTCACCGCGTTCAGTTCCGGCGGAAACGGCGATGCCTTGAGACGATCGAGCGCGGCGGTCAGTTCGTAGATCGCGTTGTCGGGTCGCGGCAGCGAGCTGTGGCCGCCTGCATTGGTCGCGACGATCATGTAATCCGCGTACAACTTTTCCGTCGCGCCGAGTTGCACGCTCACCACTTTTCCGTTCTCCGAATCGACGCCGCCGGAGTCCGGATTGAGCACGTATTCCGCGTCGATCAGATCGCGCCGATTCTTGAGCAGCCAGTCCACGCCGTTCGACGTGCCGCCTTCTTCATCGGCAGTGAGCGCGACGATGAGATCGCGATCCGGCACGAAGCCTTCCTTCTTGAAACGGATAAGTGTCGCGACAAGAATCGCGTCGCCGCTTTTCACATCCTGCGTGCCGCGACCGTAGACGAAACCGTCTTTTTCCACGAACTGGAATGGATCGTTGGTCCAGTCCGCGCGTCGCGCTTCGACCACATCGAGATGGCAGATCATCAGGATCGGCCTGCCGCCTTTTCCGTTGCCGTGATAGCGCACGACGATATTTTTCTTGCGATCGTTCGGACCGTCGACAACGATGTCCTTCTGCGCAAATCCCGCATCGAGCAAGCGTTTGGCCATCGCGTCCGATGCGGCGGTCACATTGCCCACCGAATCAGTCGTGTTGATCTCGATGAGCTGCCTGAAGATATCGAA
>CAZZYA010000341.1:0-2612 GCA_964658115.1 uncultured Rudaea sp.
AGGCGGTCTCCGAGATCGCCGTCGGAAGAAATCGCGATGAGCGCGGGCATGCGTTCGTCGGCGAAAGCCTCCGCGGCGAACAACACGTTGACGCGCGACATCACGCGCAGCTTGCGTGCATCGACCAGCAATGCGCCGGGAACGACATGCGTCATGAAGTCGATCAGTTGCTCGCTTTCGGCGAACTCGCGCACGTCGTAGCCGCGCTCGGCCAGACTGGCGCGTAGGCCGGGCACGGCACTCGCGCCGAGTCCGAGAATGCAGACCGCGCGCGGCAAACGCGTGGGGCGTGTTTTTTCCATCAGCGCGGTACCGATCGGCGTCGGCGCGGGTGGCTCGAATGCGCGAATCGTTGCTGTCACCGGTTCGGCTATTTCCGTCGCGACGGGACCGGGTTCGGGCGTGTTGACTGAAGAGTTTGCAGGCGAAATATCGAACGTCGCCGATGCGACGGGTGATGCGGGTGCTTCGACGACAGGTTCCGGGACTTGTTCGGAAACCACCTCATCGACAACGTCAATCATGTCTTCGGTCGGCGCGGATTCGAGAACGATTTCGGTATTTTCGTCGATGTCTTCGGAGAGCGGCTCGCTGGGTGCGAGCGATACGACATTGGCTTGCATCGGTGCCATGACTTCACCATCCCTAGTGGTCGCGGCGACGTTCCCGTGAAATTCCTGAATCGGCGGTGGCTGAGGTTGGGCTGGTCGCGACGGCAGCGTGTGCACCGCAGCCGTCGCGGTGGCGGAAAGATCGGTGAGCACCGCGCCGAGCCGGTTCACCATGTCGGCTAGATTCACGAGGTTGCGCGGGCTTGGGATCAGATGATCGTCGACGAACGAGCACAGATATGCGGCAAGTTCCAGCGCCGAAAGATTGACGTCGTCGAGGTTCAGGCGCTCGCTCGTTTCCGCAATCTGCTCGACTTCCTCGCCAAGCTTGCGCGCGGCGGCATGATCCCAGCCGTTTTGGGCAAGCGGCTGCCAGCGACGCACGAGCGCCAGGCACCGCGCGCGCAATTCCTCGCGCGCTGCCAAGGCTCCGGTTAGCGTCGTTGGGTCCTGTCCGCTCATTTCATCGGTGTCGGTGCCTCGCATCCGCATCGAAAGTCTACCCCTGTCGGCGATGAGGATGCAGTAATCGGGCCGTACGCTTCGTGCGAATGCTCACATTTCCGGCCAATGGAGCGAGCCAGCGGCAACGTGCCGGCGACCAGCGGTTCGGTTTAGCATGGCCGGGTCCGCGGGAGATGGTCATGAAGAAATACGCGCATTGGTGGGTGCTGCTGCTTTTTGTTGCCGCGTTCCTGTTCGACGCGATCGTCTGGGGCGCTGCCGCGCGCTTGCCGGAGATCGGTGACAAGCTGCAGCGCACAGCGCAACGCCAGGCGTTCGTCGCCACTGTCTACATGACCTGTGGCGCACCGTTGCTCAACGCGGTGCCCGCGCTCGACGCGTGGGGACAAGCGTACTTCAAAACCGCGATATACGAAGGTTTTCAGCGCATTCACGACGACCCGTCGGTAGCGTTCGATCTCATATTCAACGGCAACTGGAACGCACATCACCGCGTCTTGCGCGTGATGTATTGGATGCCGATCGTTCTGTTCATCGTCTGGCTGATTTTCTGGATACGGCGTCCAAGAAAAGTCAGCCTGATGGGGCGGCGTTAATTGGTGAGCAGCGCTTACGCGGCTTCGAATCGATTGGCATCACGGTTCTTGCGTACGCGTTTCGGATCCCACACGCGACCGTTCATCGCGATGTACACCCCATCCGGTAACACCTGGATCGCGCCGACCGCGCAACCGATGTTGAATACCGCATCCGATCCCTGAAACCGCGCCGGATTGAGTGCGCCGGTGAGAACGATCACCTTTCCCGGAATGTCGGCAAGGACGGATGCCGTTTCGACCATCGTGTCTGTCCCGTGCGTGACGAGGATGTGCCGATGCGGCTGCGCCTGAATCGTGCGGCGGATCAGTTCGCGGTCGTCATCGGTGATGTGCAGACTGTCCTTGCGCATCAGAGCGATAACGTCGAACGGAAATGCGACACCGAGTTTCTCGAGGATTTCGCCGATTTGCGGTGAGCCGATCTGAAAAGTGGATTTGTCGTCGAAATATACTTTGTCGATCGTGCCGCCGGTGGCGATTAGGGTTAGGTGTTGGATCATGGCGGCACATTTTTTTGATTGGTGAAGTGATTTTATCAGTAGTGTGGAGAGTTCTGTTGTTCGCCGAGAAGTTGCTTTCGATGAACAGAGCTTCCGCTCGGGACGAGTGTGTAACTTTTTGTCCGGTGACAAGAAGTCACCAAAAAACACCTGATTTTCTCGCGGACCGCGCGCTTCCTGCGCGCGATCACCCTCGCACCAAGCCTGCGCGCGACCGGTACAAAGAGTTTTGTATGACTGCACTGCACGCAGCCAAGGGCCGAGACGCTGTAAGAGCTTTTTCTTTGCGTGCAAGGCACCAAATCGCGGCAACGCGGACACGACAGCAAAAAGCTCTTAGGGCATCACCGGCATGCACTGCGTGCCGACCCGATTACAAGACTCTTTCTACCGGTCGCGCGCAGGCTTGGTGCGACGGTGATCGCGCGCAGGGATGC
>CAZZYA010000342.1:0-2578 GCA_964658115.1 uncultured Rudaea sp.
GACATCCTGGCCGATGCTCCACACGTCGTCGGCGGTCAGCGATTTCGGATCGCCCGGATCGTTCACGTAATGCACGAACGTGCCGCGCGCCGCGTCGAGCATGTCGAGACCGTGCGATTCGAGTCCGCACCAGATGCGGTTGTCGCGGTCGATGAAAATGGTGGTGATGTCGTCGCCCGCGATCGATGCCGCGTCGTTTGGATCATGGCGAAAGACACGAAAACCGATGCCGTCGTAACGCGCCAGTCCATCGACCGTGGCGATCCAGATAAAACCTTGCGCGTCTTCGGCGAGCTGATGCACCGAACTCGAGGGCAAACCTTCCGCTACGCCGAACTTGCGGAACAGTGGCGTGGGATGCAGTGGCGCCGCGTGCGCCAGCGCACAAACGAACAAGGCGCATATCGTTGCGAAACATCGCATTGGAACTTTCTCCGGGCGCGATCATGCCAGAAAGGCTCCACAGCCACGGTAGAATTGGACGATGGCGTCCGCTTCGCGTCCGTTGCGTTTGCTCCTCGTCGCGATCCTCGCGCTGACGTTGGGTGGATTGCTGTGGGTGTTTTTCGGCGCGCTGCGCAGCGGCATCGCGTTGTGGCATGACGTGCGCGATCTGCCGACGATGTTGCAATGGCTCGTCGCGCTCGCGTTCGTGGCTGCGGCGATCGGCGTGCTTGCGATCCTTTGGTATTTCTTCGGGCCGCGCCGGCCGAAATTGTTGCCGAAAGCGCCGCCGTCGCGCGCCGACATCGATCTGCGCCTGATCGCGTTGCGCGAGAAACACGCCGACACGGCGGCATTGCAAAGCGAACTCGAGGAACTCGACCGTCGCGCGCGCAGCGAAGAATTGTATGTCGCGGTGTTCGGCGAAATCAGCGCGGGCAAGTCGAGCGTAATCCGCGCGCTGGTACCGCAGGCGCAACCCGAGGTCGATGTGATCGGAGGCACGACGCGCGCGGTCACGCACTTCCACAACGCGGCGACGACATTCGCCGATGTTCCAGGCTCGCACGAAGTTTCCGGCGCGGCGCGCGAACAGCTCGCACGCGACGAAGCGTTGCGCGCGCATATCGTTTTATATGTTTGCGCGGGCGATCTCACGCGCGGTCAGGATGCCGAGTTGCGCTGGCTGCACGGATTCGGCAAACCGCTTGTGCTCGTGCTCAACAAAGCCGATCAACTCGATGCGCGTGAACGCGATGCGCTCGTGCGCGCGCTGCGTGAACGTTACGGTGCGCTGACCGATGCGCAGATCGTCGTCAGCGCGGGCGGGCTCGAACGATTCGAACGGCAGTTGCCGGACGGTCGTCGCGAACAGGTAGAGCGTGAACGATTGCCCGATGTCGTGCCATTGAACAAAGCGCTCGCCTCGTTCGCGAAGATCGGCACGAAAGAACTCGAGCCGTCGCGCAAGGCCGCGGTGCTGACATCGGTCGCCGGCAAAGCCGATGCGTTGCAAAACGATGCGCGCGATCGCGATGCGGCGACGATCATCGCGAAGTACACACGCCGCGCGGTCGTTGGCGCGCTCGCCGCCGTGGTGCCGGGCAGCGATCTGGTGATCCAGGGCGTGCTCGCGACGGCGTTGATCCGCGAACTCGCGAAGCTGTACGGCGTTTCGGTGCGCGATGTCGACATCGACGCATTCCTGAGCCACATCAAACTCACGGTGCGCACGAGCACGTCGATCGTGCTCGCCATCGCCGGCAATGCGCTCAAAGCATTTCCGGGGCTCGGCACGCTCGGCGGCGGCGCGTTGCATGCGATCGCGTACGGACTGCTCGTCGATAGTCTCGGCCGCGCGGTGGCGGTCACGCTGCGCGATCAGCACACGCTCGATAGCACGGCGGCGGGAAACGAATTGTCGCGACTGCTGTCCCAGGCAGGTGTCGAACGTATGCGCTCCATTGCGAAGCTGGCGATGGATCGCGATAGTTCGAACTAGGGAATAGTGAAACGGGAAATACTGGAACCGATCCGGCGGTCTGATGCGACACAGCGTTCCATGCCCGCAACGGGTTCGGCGCGCGGGAACGTGGCAGATTGCAATTAGGAGAGTCGCATGCACCGTGTCGTCGTCGTTCTGCTCGTGCTGGGTCTTTCGTCGCTCGCATTAGCGAGTGAATTCCGTTTCGATCCCGTGCACAGCCAGGTATTTTTCTCGATCAGTCACGAAGGCTATTCACAATCGACCGGGCGCTTCGCGATCAAGGACGGTTTCTTTGCGTTCGACAACGGCGACTGGAGCCAATCGAAAGTCGACGCCACTATCGACATAGCCTCGCTCGACATGGGACACGCGGACTGGAGCGATAAGATCAAGTCCGCCTATCTCGACGCCGTCACGTATCCGACGGCGCATTTCGTCGGCAAGTCGGTGGAAAAAACGGGCGAAAAAACCGGTGTTATTCACGGTGAACTGACGTTGCTCGGCCACAAGCAGCCGGTCGATCTGCGCGTCACGTTCAACCGCAGCGGTGTCGACGGATATACGATGCGCTACATCGCCGGATTTTCCGCCGCAGCGACGTTCAAACGATCGGCATTCGGACTCACGCGCAGCGCCGAAAGTATCGGC
>CAZZYA010000343.1:0-2522 GCA_964658115.1 uncultured Rudaea sp.
AAAACCCCGCACAAAGTTACCCGCTCGTCCCGAGCGGAAGCTCTAAACAAAAACCCCGCACAAAAGCAGGGTTCCATAAACATCAAACAACCAACAATCCCTATTTGGTGTGTTCCCACAAATAGGTAAACGCGAGCGCCGACATAAACGCCGCCTGCTTGTTATCCGCCGCCGCTCCGTGCCCACCCTCGATATTCTCGTAAAAACTCACATCATCTCCAAACTCGATCATCCGCGCCGCCATCTTGCGCGCCTGCGCAGGTCCGACACGATCGTCACGCGTCGACGTCGTAAACAGGATCGGAGGATACTTTTTACCCTTTTCCACATTTTGATACGGCGAAAACGTCTTGATGAATGACCAATCCTCTGCTTTGTCGGGGTCTCCGTATTCCGCCATCCACGACGCGCCAGCGGACAAATGCGCGTATCGCTTCATGTCGAGCAGCGGCACTTCGCAAACGATCGCGGCCCACAGTTGGGGATACAACGTTTCCATGTTGCCCATCAGCAGGCCGCCGTTGCTGCCGCCGAGCGCACCGAGATGCGATTGCGACGTGATTTTCTTCGCGACGAGGTCTTCGGCGACGGCCGCGAAATCCTCGTACGCGCGCAGGCGTTTTGCCTTCAGCGCGGCTTGATGCCAGCGCGGTCCGTATTCGCCACCGCCGCGGATGTTCGCAACGACATACGCACCGCCGTGCGACAACCACGCGCGACCCACCCCGCCGCTGTAGTACGGTTGCAGAGAAATCTCGAAGCCGCCGTAGCCGGTAAGCAGGGTCGGCGTGGTGCCGTTCATCTTCATGTCTTTCGACGCGACGACGAAGTAGGGCACGCGCGTGCCGTCTTTCGATGTGGCGAAATACTGGTTCACGGCGTACTTCGACGCATCGAAGAATGTCGGACTGTGCTTGATCGGTTTCGCTTCACCCTTGCCTATCGTGCCGTAGTACAGCGTGGTCGGTTCGAGGAAGCCGGTGACGGTGAGGAAATACGCATCGCTTTCGTCGGGATCGAGACCGCCTGCCGAAATGGTGCTCATCGCCGGCGCGCCGCCGAGCGTGCTGCGCTTCCATTCGCCGCCTTTTTTCGCAGGCAACGTCACCACTTCGAGATGGCTGACGACATCGTGCAGTTCGCTCAAGATGATGTGGTGGCGCGTGATCGAGAAACCTTCGAGCGACGTCGTGTCGGTCGGTTCGAACAGCACGGTCATCTCGCGTTTGCCGGCCATGAAGTCGTCGAAGTTCGCTACGACCAGCGAACCGGCCGCAAATGTTTTTCCGCCGACCGACCAGTCGCTGCGCGGTTTGAACGTCATCCATTCGCGCACGACGCCGACATCCAAATCGTTCGGCACATCGATTTTGGTCAGCTTGCCGTCTTTGCCGCGTACATACGTTTCACTGTTGTAGAAGGCGAGTGAGCGGACCACGAAGTCGCGCTCGAAACCGGTCGTGTGATCGCGGTAGGCGGCGATCGACAGATCGTCGTCCTTGCCTTCGTAAACCGTTTCGGCCGACGACAGCGGCGTGCCGCGCTTCCACTCCTTGGCGATGCGCGGATAGCTCGATTTCGTCATCGAACCCGGACCGAAATCGGTGCCGACGTAGACGCGATCTTTGTCGATCCAGCCCAGTTGGGATTTGGCTTCCGGCAGATTGAAACCGTCTTTGACCCACGTTTTGTTTTTCAGATCGAATTCGCGTTGCACGCTCGCATCCGCGCCGCCGCGCGAGAGCGCGATGATGCAGTGGCGATAGTCGGGCCGCAGGCAATCAGCGCCTTGCCACACCCAGTTTTCTTTTTCTTCGGTGGCGAGCGCATCGAGATCGATCACCGTTTCCCATGCCGGATTGTTCTTGCGGTATTCGTCGAGCGTCGTGCGGCGCCATAGTCCGCGTGCGTGCGTCTTGTCGCGCCAGAAATTGTAGTAGAACGATCCCATCTTGGTGACGTACGGAATCTTTTCTTTTGAGTCCATCACTTCGAGGATGCGGTCGCGCATCGTGCCGAAGTCGGCCGAGTTCGCGTATTTGGAAACGGTATCGGCGTTGCGCGCCTTGACCCAGTCCATCGACTTCGCAGTGTCGTTTTCTTCCAGCCACAAATACGGATCTTCGACGGCAGTCGAAGCGGATGTTTTGTCGGCAGGTTTCGATTTTTCGTTCACGGTGGTTTTGTTCGCGCACGCTGCGAGTAACGACACGACAGCGATCAAGCATAAACGGATCACGATCGACATGAGTTTCTCCCGTCCAAATAAAAAAGCGCGCCGATCATCCGAAGCGGACAACCGGCGCGCTTGATGTTTCAGATCACAGCAGCGGAATCAGCAACAACGCGACGATATTGATGATCTTGATCAGCGGATTCACCGCCGGACCGGCCGTGTCTTTGTACGGATCGCCGACGGTATCGCCGGTCACCGCCGCTTTGTGCGCGTCGGAACCCTTGCCGCCGAAGTTGCCGTCTTCGATATATTTCTTGGCGTTATCCCACGCGCCGCCGCCGGTCGT
>CAZZYA010000344.1:0-2469 GCA_964658115.1 uncultured Rudaea sp.
CCGATCTCTGTGACGATTGTCACGGGACGTAGCGGGTTATCAAGTGACGGGCCTTGGTGCGTGCTGTAACTCGTTTCGCCGGTAAATCGATCCGGCTTCGTTTCGACTTGCGCGAACGAAAGTGTGGAGAAAGGGAAAATGATAAGCGCTGGTATGCCCATGAAAATACGATTCACGATATTGCTCCTCAGAAGTTAGAGAAAGCATATTCATTCGGCGTGCCAACGACTTCTCGTTTGACTCGCACGTCCAACAGATTACGGCTCAGCCCGCTTCGCCACAAAGGTCACCATCTCGTTGCTGATCCTGACCACGACCGACTGACGAGCTGAGGTAGGGTAGATAAAATCCATACCAAGAACGTCACCATTGCGCCCACGGACGTCGCGCTTGGTCGTTGGACACCCGGCCTTCCTCAGCACCGCTCCGAGGCTTTCGCCTGCACTGATGCAGTGGATGCCGAAATAGACGTACGGTAGTACTTCGAGGATCGCGCCAGTCGGCGCTGACAAATAAGCGTGGAGCACATCGCAAGCAACGAACGCAGTTTGAGCCGCCATCAGGAAATCCCCTACATCGATGTAAGGGATTCATGCGTCATGCCGGGAAATGGCGTACCTGTCAGTTTTGACAGGTCAACGATCGGCTGCATTCCTGAAGCGTAGTGCCAAGAACAGCCAGTACAGCAACGGAAGCCCCGCCACGAGGACGATCCCGTCGGCGATAAGCACCACCACCTGCCGATTGCGTGCGAATGCCTCGATCGACGTGACTACGTTGTCCGCTGTGACTGGCGGTGGTTCGAGTGTGTACTGCATGACATCGAAGACCAAATAATTCAGTCCAACGACGCAAAGAAAAGAGACAACCAAAAACAGCCAACGCCGATTTAGCTTTCTCCAGAGCACAGCGCTGATGATTAAAGGCAGCACGAATGGGAAAGCAACGACAGTAAGCAGCATCGATATCGTCATGATCATTACTCCATATGCGGACGCAGAGTCTGCCCGCAACACTATGGGCTTGCTGTCATGTTCCGACCTGCCGAAGCGAATTCAGGCAGCCGCGCCGCTAATGACTCATGAGAGACGTACTTGTCGAACATCGCCGCCTGCTCCGGGTAACGTGCACGGAATATCTCTGGCGCGATCAGGACTGTGATGAAGTCCGTGTAATTCTTGTATTCCGGTCGACCTTTCCATTGCGCTGCGCGCTGCGCATACATCTGCGGCTGGTTATGCGTGAACTTGCCCGAACCGATCTTATTCTCGACGTGCAGCGCCAAGTGCTCGCCGTTCGATGCTTTTAAAACCACAACGATATCGGTCTCGCCCTGCTTCCGTTCTGTCGTTGCCTCACCCGTTGTGGCATCCGTCGATTTGAAGTCGATTGTGCCCCAGGGGTGATCACAGCGCGACCAGATGTAGACCGCTTCGCGTTCCGCGAACTTCGTACCTGTAAGTATCAAGCGAAGGAAGTCGCCATCTTCGCGAAAACCCTTATCGAGCACTCGGTCCAGTTCTTTCTCGCTAAGCGCCATATCTATCACCGTTCTGAATTGTTACTTCACGAAAACTCATACCATGCTCTCGCAGCGTCGCAATGGCGAGCGACTCGATTGCTTGGCGCGTCGTTCCGATCAACCACTCATTCAGTCGTCCGGTCGCACCGCGTATGCGCCACTTGCGCAGTTTCTGGAGTATGAGCCGCTCGGCAAGCGCTATGTCGTCCATCTCCACGAAAGCCCGGAAGTCGACGTTGTGCTCGCCGAACACTTTTGCGTAATTCCGGCGTCGCACATCTAGGTTGCGCGCCTTGCCGAATTTGCAGTTATCGCGCGTCACTTTGATGCAGCGATCCGCCATCCGTGGATCGTTTGCGTTCACCGAGATCGCTTCGACGTTTCTAAGCGTCACGATGTAGAGGCCAGAAGCCATTGCTATGCCGCCATCCGGTATTCGTAGTATGGGCGTGCTCGATCGTCGAGAATCGCGTGCAGCGCATCGATCTTGCTGGCATCCGGATTGATCCACGCATCGATGTTCCCTTCCTTAATAGGAATGATGCAGCGATCGTGACCCGCCGCAGCGACTTCAGTCGGAGGTTCGTCGGTGATCGCCGCGAACGAGTCAAGCGATTCTCCGCCTTCTTCCCAATGTGACCACAGGCACGCGACGTACATCGTATCGATGCCGCGCGGCTTGAACTCCAGCACAACGTTTTCTTCCTTCTCGCCCTCGATTAGTTCACGCTGCTCAACTTTGTGCCGGCTGACGTTCTCGAAGAACGTGGTCGCCAGCATGATCCCGTGTTGATAGCCGAATAGGTCTTTCCAAAAGCCGCCCAGGTTGTCCCGGCGTGCGTTGTATGTGCCGGGATACTTGGTGTCGTAGAACTTTGGCTTGCCCGCCGGACGGCACTGATAGCGCATCATCTTCACCGTGGGCTTGCCGTTCTCGCTCACGATCA
>CAZZYA010000345.1:0-2458 GCA_964658115.1 uncultured Rudaea sp.
CGTCGACATAGAGAAATTCACGTTTCGGTTCGCCCGTTCCCCAGATGACGACATTAGGTTTGCGGCGTTGCTTCGCCTCGTGGAATCGCCGAATCAACCCAGGCACGACATGCGATTGTTGAGGATCAAAGTTGTCACCCGGCCCATACAGATTCGTTGGCATAGCGGAAATAGCGCCAAATCCATATTGCCGACGGTACGCTTGACACATTTTCACGCCCGCGATTTTTGCGATGGCATACCATTCGTTTGTTGGTTCGAGTGGGCCGGTCAGCAAATATTCTTCTTTGAGAGGTTGCGGCGCCAATTTTGGATAAATGCAAGACGAGCCCAAAAATAGCAGTTTTGATACACCATTTCGCCACGCTGCATGAATCACGTTCGTCTGGATAGCGAGATTGTCGCGAATGAATTCGGCCGGGTAGTGATCATTCGCGTAAATGCCGCCCACCTTAGCGGCGGCGAGAAAGACAAAGTCGGGTTTTTCCTCTTCGAAAAAACGATCGACGGCTTGTTGATCGGTCAATTCGAGTTCGCGGTGAGTTCGCGTCAACAGGCGCGTGCAACCTTCCGCTATCAAACGGCGTGAGATGGCAGACCCGACCAAACCTTGATCGCCAGCGATATATATCTTCGATTGCGCGTCAAAAGCGCGGTTATTCATTGTGCTCGACAGCTTTATATCCCGCCGCTGTGATTAGAGAATCGCGCTTGGCGATTTCGACGTCGGACCGCATCATCTCGCGCACCAAGTCGGCGAATTTAACCTTCGGTGTCCAACCCAGTTTCGTTTTGGCTTTGGTGGGATCCCCGAGCAGCGTCTCGACTTCCGCGGGACGGAAATAGCGGCGGTCGATTTCGACAACACGCTGACCGCGCTGTACCTTGCTGTCGTCAGGAGCATTGGCGACGATGGCGTGTTCTTCGGCGCCTGAGCCTTGCCACTCAAGCGACATACCAACTTCCGCGGCCGCGTGTTGCACGAAGTCTCGAACTGAATGCTGCACGCCGGTAGCGATGACAAAATCCTCGGGAGTTGGTTGTTGCAGCATGAGCCACTGCATCTCCACGTAGTCGCGTGCGTGTCCCCAATCGCGGCGCGCATCGAGATTGCCGAGATAAAGATTTTTCTGCAAACCAAGATGGATGCGCGCCATCGCCCGCGTGATCTTGCGCGTAACAAAGGTTTCGCCGCGGATGGGCGATTCGTGGTTAAAAAGAATTCCGTTGCACGCAAACAAGCCATAGGACTCGCGGTAGTTAACGGTGATCCAGTATGCGTACAGTTTCGCGACGCCGTACGGAGAGCGCGGATAAAATGGCGTCGTCTCTCGCTGCGGTGTCTCTTGTACCTTGCCGTAAAGCTCGGAAGTAGAGGCTTGATAGAAACGCGTCTTCTTTTCCAATCCGAGGATGCGGATCGCTTCCAGCATCCGCAACGTTCCGAGCGCATCGGAATTGGCGGTGTATTCCGGTGTTTCGAACGATACCTGGACATGGCTTTGTGCGCCGAGATTATAGATTTCGTCGGGCTGCACGAGTTGGATGATACGGATCAGATTGGTCGCATCCGTGAGGTCGCCATAGTGCAGGATGAATCGACGATTCTGCTCATGCGGATCGCGATACAGATGATCGATGCGTTCGGTGTTGAACGACGACGACCGGCGTTTTATGCCATGAACTTCATAGCCTTTATTGAGCAGGAATTCGGCGAGGTAGGCGCCATCCTGACCGGTCACGCCGGAAATCAACGCTCGTTTCAATTCTGTCTCCTGGCCTCAGCGCGATCGGATTCGCGGCGGTGTTCCATGCGGCGGATGCGCCATTCGATCCGTTCAAGCAGACGTCGATTGGTCGCCACGAGATCGGCCAGGAATCCAAGAATGAAAAGAAGGAATCCGACGATCATGCACATCGCGGTAAAGATAACCGACTGTACGTGGCCTGCACCTTGGTCCAGCAGAAAGTAGACGAGGAAGCGCACGCCCGAAACGAGTCCGGCCGCCACGAAGAATCCGCCCAGGAGCCAGAAAAAAAGCATCGGACGGTACGTGGCGAAAATGCGCACGATCGTACTTAGCGAGCGCATCACATAATTCCACGTGCTGCGTACGAGTCGCGAGGGACGTAAATCCGGGTTAGTGCGGATCGGAAGCGACTCCACTCGGATGTTGCTGCGGCCCGCTTGGATGATCGTCTCGAGCGTATAGGTATAAGCGTTGAACACGTTCAGGCGCATGGCGACATCGCGCGTCATTGCGCGGAAGCCGCTCGGCGCGTCGGCGACGTTTGTCTTGGAGGCCATTCGCACGACGCGGCTGCCCATCGATTGCAAGCGTCGCTTCAACCACGAAAAGTGCTGCGTTGTTACGATGGGTCGCGCGCCGATCACAAATTCCGCGCCGACCGGCTGCTCTACGCCTGCCTCGCCAGAGGCCTCAGTTTCAAGCTCGGC
>CAZZYA010000346.1:0-2454 GCA_964658115.1 uncultured Rudaea sp.
CGCGCGGATTGCGCGTGACGATGATGAAGCTCGATCCGTACATCAACGTCGATCCCGGCACGATGAGTCCGTTCCAGCACGGCGAGGTCTACGTGACCGATGACGGCGCCGAAACCGATCTCGATCTCGGCCATTACGAACGTTTCGTGCGCACGCGCCTGACCGGCAAGAATTCCGTCACGACCGGCAAAATCTACGAATCGGTGATCCGCAAAGAACGTCGCGGCGATTATCTCGGCGCGACGGTGCAAGTGATTCCGCACATCACCGACGAAATCAAACACTGCATCTATGAAGCGACGCGCGGTTACGACGTGGCGCTGGTCGAAATCGGCGGCACCGTCGGCGACATCGAATCGCAACCGTTCCTCGAAGCGATTCGTCAGTTGCGCATCGAACACGGCGTCGACAAAACGCTGTTCATGCATCTGACGCTGGTGCCCTACATCAAGGCGGCCGGCGAAATCAAAACCAAGCCGACGCAGCATTCGGTGAAGGAACTGCGCGCGCTCGGCATCCAGGCCGATGTGTTGCTGTGCCGTTGCGAGCAGCCGCTGCCGCAGTCGGATCGCCGCAAGATCGCGCTGTTCACGAACGTGCCGGAAAAAGCGGTGATCAGCGCCGTCGACGTCGACACCATCTACAAACTTCCGCTGTGGCTGCACGAACAAGGACTCGACGAGATCGCGATCTCGCATCTGCGTCTCGAAGCGAAACCGGCGAATCTGATCGAGTGGGAACGCACGGTCGAGGCGATCGAGCATCCGAAAGACGAAGTCACCATCGCGATCATCGGCAAGTACGTCGAACACAAGGACGCGTACAAATCGCTCGGCGAAGCGTTGCGTCACGGCGGATTGAAGCAATCCACGCGCGTCAATCTGCGCTGGCTCGAATCGGAAGAAATCGAAGCGCGCGGAACCGACGTGCTCGGCGATGTCGACGGCATCCTCGTGCCCGGCGGATTCGGCAAACGTGGTTTCGAAGGCAAGATCGCCGCCGCACGTTTCGCGCGCGAGAACAAGATCCCGTATTTCGGCATCTGCTACGGCATGCACGCGGCGGTGATCGATTTCGCGCGCAGCATCGCGGGCCTGGAAGGCGCGAATTCGACCGAAAATGATCGTCATTGCGCGCATCCAGTCATCGCCTTGATTACCGAATGGACGACCTCGGCGGGCGACGTCGAACGCCGCGATGAAACCTCCGATCTCGGCGGCACGATGCGCCTCGGCGCGCAGGAATGCCGCCTTCGCGCCGGATCGATTTCGCGCGCGGCATATGGTCAGGATGTGATCCGCGAACGGCATCGCCATCGCTACGAATTCAACAACCGCTATCGTCAGCAGTTGGAGGATCTCGGTCTGGTCATCGCCGGCAAATCAATGGACGATCTGTTGGTCGAGATCATCGAATTGCCCGCGCAACAGCATCCGTGGTTCGTCGCCGGACAGTTCCATCCCGAATTTACTTCGACGCCGCGCGACGGCCATCCGCTGTTCAGCGGTTTCGTCAAAGCCGCGCGCGAATACAAGATCGTTCGAGACGCGCCGCGATTCGCCAAGGAAGTCGCGGCGTAACGCCATGCATCATTCCCGTTTGTGTTCGATCCAGATCGACTGCAACAGCGGCGATGTCGATGAGGCCGCGCAGTTCTGGGCGGCGGCGCTGGGTCGTCCGGTCGATGCCGATCATTCCGGAACGCGCGGCAATTACCGCATGCTCGAAACGCCGGTGGACGAAGTGGCGGTGCAGATCCAGCGCGTCGATCACGAAAGCCGTGCGCATATCGATATCGAAACCGATGACATTTCCGCTGAAGTCGCCCGTCTCGAAAAACTCGGCGCGACGATCCACAAGCGACTCGAACGCTGGATCGTCATGCAGGCGCCGACGGGCCAGCGCTTTTGCGTCGTGCGCGTGCAACGTCCGGGATTCCCGAAAAATGCCAATCGCTGGGACTGATCCGATCACATGAAACTCTGCGGCTTCGAGGTCGGCCTCGACAAACCTCTCTTTCTGATTGCGGGACCGTGCGTCGTCGAATCGCAGCAATTGCAGATCGACACCGCCGGCACGCTCAAGGAAATCACGAGCAAACTCGGGATTCCCTTTATCTTCAAGTCGAGTTTCGACAAAGCCAACCGCACATCGTCCAAAAGTTTTCGCGGCCTCGGGATGGCCGAAGGTCTGCGCATCCTGTCGGAGGTGAAAAAACAGGTCGGCGTTCCGGTTCTCACCGATGTCCACGAATACACGCCGATGGATGAAGTCGCCGCCGTCGTCGACGTACTTCAAACGCCGGCTATGTTGTGCCGGCAAACCGATTTCATCCAGAAAGTCGCCAATGCCGGCAAGCCCGTGAATATCAAAAAGGGCCAGTTCCTTTCGCCGTGGGAGATGAAACACGTTTCCGACAAGGCGCTCGAAACGGGCAACAAGCAGATCATGGTC
>CAZZYA010000347.1:0-2411 GCA_964658115.1 uncultured Rudaea sp.
CAACAGTTTTACGCTTGCCGTACAGCCTCTCGACCTGTTGACCCTTTACGAGGCACGCGCGGAAAGCGCCCTCGTCCGGCAGGCATATTTCTACGGCGAAGTGCAGGGTAATTATGAACACGCGTTGGCTACGCTGAAGTCGTACGACGACATCATCGGAGGTCGCCCCGATGCGGAAGTGGTACGCGCATACGTCGAGTGGAGTTTGCAAAAAAGCAGCACGCCCAAAGATATCGACGATCACAAGAAACGCATGCACGAGGCTGCGCGCATCGCCCTTGCCGCTGATCCGGGTCAGGACGAAACGCCGTCAAGCGCAGTGTGGTTTATCTTTCAAGCCCCGGCCGAAACTTATGCGCAGGCGGTCGGCAAAGCCTACTGCCTGGACTTTCCACTGCGTGCGGGTTGGCCGGGTAACCAGGAAACTTCTGAGCCGCGTCTGCAATTCAGCACCAGCAACGTGGCACCGCTCAAGGAACTGATCGCAAGTGCAAATCCGGCCCAACGACAAACCCTCGTTGCAGAATTGGATCATCGTTTTGTCGGAAATCCGGAAGCCGTCAGCCTACGACTGGACAATCCTGTCGAAGGGCATCCGCTCAGCATTGACGATGTAAAGAAAGCCATCGCATTGGACGCAGATAACTGGACGCTCTATCAGCGGCTGGCAGTGATGTATGTCAAGGAGGGTCGCTATGACGCCGCGTCAGACGTGGCGCAATCGTTCCCGCCGTTCCATAAAGACACGACGCAAACGGTGGAATACACCAACTATGCGGAGGAGATCGCCAATACGCTTTATTACAACGGCGCAGTCGACCAGGCCCGTCCGCTGTTGAAGATAGCTGCCGATTACAACAACGGTTCACAGGCGAGCGAGCGAGCCCAAGCGAAGCTTTATCTGCTCGACAGCAAATGGCCGGAGGCAGCGATGACGTTTCTGCGCAGTGCGCAGCACTACTCGTCGCGCTCGGACTTCCGCGATTTTTTATGTCTTCTTTTCGCGGCCGACGAATCACAGGACGCATGGCAGGGATTCAACCAGCTCATCGTCAAATTGCCAGGCCCACAATTGTGGACTTCCGCACTGGTCGGGCATCGCCGCGACAATATCAGCGCTCAGGAATTGCGCGCGTGGCTGAATAGCGAATCGCAAACACTGACGCGAACCAAAGGTGACGACGCGTTGGTGAACTACGCATTGACCGAACAGCTCATCGATCGCGCTCCGCCGCCGGATGATTTCGCGGAGTTCATCAAGACGATCGCCGGACCGTCAGGCATCGTTGCGCGTCACGGCGGGAAGCAGACCAATTTCTTCGGCGCCCTCGGCGGCGAAAAAGAACGTCGCGTCGGTCCCGGAGCCTACGGCGCGGAGCGTCAGCAAGGAAAAACGTTTGATGGTGATGTGCCGACCCGGCACTATTTGCTCGCGCTTGCTTACACTTCGCTGCGGCATGGCCGATTCGAAGAAGCCGCGCAAGCGTTCGATCGACTCACTCAGATTTACAACACGGAAAACGTCAGCGAATGGGGTTTTGTGCTTCCCTATTTCGCGTTCGCGGCGGCGCAGTCGGGCGATAATGTCGGACTCGAAAAATTTCTCGATGCCCGTTCGTCGCCCGACAACGAATGGGGCGAACAACTCGCGAAAGCGGTATTCGATGCGATTCACGGTAAGCCGCAAGATGCCGAGAAGCGGCTCGACATCACTTTTCGCATTCGCGCGTCATCGGGTGCATGGCCGACCATAACTTCGTATCAATATGCCGAAGTATGCATCTGGCTCTTCGAGAAAACCGGCGACAAGCGTTATAAGGAACGCGCGTTATCGTGGGCGAGAAAGCACGTTCAAATTGAACCGGCTTACGCATGGGCGTACGCGTTGATCGCGCGCTACAGTGACGACGCTAAGGAACGCGCAGCCATGTTGCCCAAGGCGCTTTATCTCGATCGACAGTCCTACTGGGCGACAGCCACGCCGACGAGTGCGCAGACTGCTGCGCTGGCAGCGTTGAAGGATCACAAGCCTTTCGATCTACACAAGGACGCGCTACCGAATCAGAATCTGTAAAACGCGATCGCGTGCCTAGAGCGCAGCAATGCGCGCGCGTTATTATCCGGGTATGTCACGTTTTCTTTTGATCGCAACGCTAGCGCTCGTGTGCGCGTCTGCGTTCGCCAAACACATGTACCAATACACGGATGCCAACGGCATCGTGCACTTCACCGACGTGAAACCGAGTGAGGACGTCGGCGATGTGCGAACCACGCTCGTGCGCACGGATCGGCAGCCGCTGTTGCGGCTCGACGAATCCGGGCCCGACGCGGATCGCTCGGTCAGTTTCGTCAATGGATCGGGCGGACCCGTATCGGTGCAGATTTCGTTCGAGCAGTCGGTGAACGTGTCT
>CAZZYA010000348.1:0-2375 GCA_964658115.1 uncultured Rudaea sp.
ATACCCGCAGGCCGGAGCCGTCGGATCTGCTGCCGGCGCTGCGTCGCCGCGCCGGTCGGGCCATCACTCGCGTTATACGCCAGCGTGCGATTTCGATAGCCCGTGAGATCTTCGCCGCGCACCCAATTGATGATGTTTTGCGCTTCGGTCGCGGCCGCGGTCGGTGCGCCGGCACCGTTGACGAGATTGAAGAACCAATAATCCGCTGTAGGAATGGCAGCGGTCGTGAAATCGTAGATTTCGCTGGGGCTGACTTTGCCATTACCGTTTTCGTCGATCCAGGTAAAGATGTAGCGCTTGGTCGTGTCGCTAGTCGAATAGCCGCGCTGTTGAACCACCGCACCGGTCGCGGGAGTGGCCAATGTTTTGCGCGCATTCCAGATCGGCTTCAGCGCGGACAGATCCTGCAACGGCGTGGTCAGCGGAACCGACCCATCGTCGACCTGGAACTTCGTCACGTTCGCGACTGGGTCGTACGCAAACACGATCGCGTTGTCACTACCGACTGTCAGCTTGCCGTCCTGGTTCGTGTCTTCATACAGCCGACCATCCGGCCCGATGAACAACGCTTGCAGCGTACCGATCCAGCGTGCCTGTCGGTTGGGAGTAATCGTCTCCTGATGCACCGGCTCGTAGAACGCCTGATACACCGCACCGCTACCCTGTCCCGCGCTGGCGACCACGGCTGCCGCCGTACCCGATGCAACCTTCGCGACAATCTGCGAGAACGCGCGCTGCAACGAGCTGACGAGCTGCGCGGGGTTGGTGACATAGAAATAATCGTCCGGCGTGCCGTCCGAACCGGAAGCACCGGTGGCGTTGATGAACTTGTCCCATTTGCTGGTCGCGTCAGGCGCGCCGGTTGGCGTGGTCGGATCGTCGACGAAGGCGCCGTACTTCGATGCATACCACATCGGATCGTTGAGCAACGATGCCGTCGCGGTACCATAGCTATAGACGACATGCGTACGTGCATCGCCGAGCACACAGCCGTTGCATCCGCCGGAAGAATTGATGTCGGACGGCGTCACGCCGGCGTCGTTGAGCGTCGTAACCGGAATCGGATCCGTGTAGCTGAAGCTATAACCACCGGAGTGGAAGTGCGGGCCGTCCGCGGTAGTACCGTTGACGACGTAGCCGAAGCCTTGTCCGTTGGCCGAGGACAGACCAACGATTTGCGTATAGATGGTTACGTTAGCGGACGTCGCGACGTAACTCAGGATTCCCCACATATCCTGATCGAAGTCGCCGCCCTGACCGGAATCTTCCCAGTTGACGTAGAAGTTTCCGTAGCACGTCAAACCGTCGGTCGAACAAGATTGATTGACGATGCGGAAGTCGACGAGCGTACCGCCGCCGTACTTGCCGCTGCCTAGATCGAGACGATAAGCCGGCAGCAGCGTGACCGAATGCGCGCCGCCAGGAACAACAACCTGGATCTTCGGCGTGTTGCTAGCGAGCTGAACGCCGTACGTCGTGACTTTGAGCGAACTAGTGTCAGTCGATGGCACCGTGATGTCGCTGCGGATGCGCTGCGTGTGCGCCGCGTACGCAATACCGGCCATCATGTAAGAACCCTGCTTCGCAGGCGCTTCAGGACAAAGACCGCTAGCCAGACTGAAATTGCTGATCGTCTTGGCACTGCACAATCCATCGCCATTGCTGCCCGTGCTGTTGCCGATGAAAAACGAGTGACCGCTGATACCTTCAAGCACCCCGACCTGGTCTGTCCACGCATCGACTCCACCCGGCGACGAAGGCACGCCGGTAGATACGAGATTCAAATCCGAAAACGACGCGTAGTACGCACTATCGCGTGAGAAGCTGTCGTACGACTCGACGCTGCTATTAAAATTCATGATGTTCAGCGATGCGCAATAATTGTTCGCGTCGAGAACGGCAGTAGCAGCCGTGCTGGGCCATGCTGGCTTAGGTAGTCCAAGCAAGTCGTCTTTTATCGATGAGCCACTGGCAAACAGCGCAGTCGGCGAAAGCCCTGCGAGATAACGCACCGATTCGAGATAACTTTCCCCAATCGGTGCACCCCACGACGTGCAATTACCTTCGGTAATCTGCGTTGGCTGCGGGCTGGAATGCACGATGTCCGTGAGTTGATACGTGCAGTTATCGCCATTTGGCGGGCTACCTAGCCATTCGCCACCATGTTGAAACGCGAAACCGTATGGCCTCAGTGCGTTCAACGTCTGAATGATGCCGCCACTGGTCGGCGTCAAGAACTGACCGGTCCCCGCAGCGCCAGAATTGATCTCATCCGTCAGCGTATTGACGCCATTTAGGGTAGATGGGGGTAAATTCTTGCGCACGACGCCACCGGAAATGTTTACCGTGCTATTCGCGCGAACCACTAGCGATTC
>CAZZYA010000349.1:0-722 GCA_964658115.1 uncultured Rudaea sp.
TGGTGGTGAAGCCAATGCTGCTTACGCCTACATTCTCGACAATCTAGTCGTTGTTCAACAGCGTCAGCATCACGACGAAGAAGCCATTGCCTCAGCCGATCAAAGTTTAGCCATTTATAAAAACGCCAAAGGCGGAATGATTCAGTCGGCGCTGTCGACTCGGTTTCAACGGGCGCTCGCGCTATTCAATCTCAAACGCAACGATGAAGCGCTTTCTGAAATCCTGGAGATCGAACCGACATACACGTCAATGTTTCCGCAAGGCAGCGCGCTGTTCGGAATGCGGGTCCTAAAGGCGCGCGCTTTAGCCGCCGCCAACCGTCCCGAGGACGCGCGCCAGGCCGCCATCGATGCATTGGCGTCATCCAGAAAACCGGGGCCCATCGATCCCCACGTAGTAAACGAACTTAATGCGATAGCTAATCCCAATTAGGGAATGCGGTTAACGCGCGAGGGTTGATGGACTTGCGTACTCGATGTCGCGATATACTGAACCGTACCGTTGCGTCGCCACCGAGAGCTTCTTGGCTGAACTCGATCCAGAACGTGCAGAGGTCGTAGCCGGTGAATCAAGGCGGGTCGATTCGCTGTTCGATGCCGTTTACTCGCGTCTGAAATCGATGGCAAGCCGGCAGCGTCGACATGACGGCGCCACGTTGAACACAACCGCGCTCGTCCACGAACTTTATCTAAAGCTAAACGCAAGTCGCGAACTTGAGTTC
>CAZZYA010000349.1:732-2364 GCA_964658115.1 uncultured Rudaea sp.
GTTCGAATCGCCACAACAGTTTTTCGACTATGCGGCGCAAGCCATGAGACACATACTCGTCGATCGAGCGCGCGCAAAAATGTTCGTGAAGCGTGGAGGAAACTTGGTGCGTGAGGATTCCGAAGATGCGCTGTCGATTCCAGATAACACTGCCGAACGCACACTCGAACTCGACGACGCTTTACGGCGGCTTGAAAGTCGAGATCAACGAGCGGCGCGACTCGTGGCCTTGCACTACTTTGCCGGGTTGTCGTTTACCCAAATCGCCGCGTTGAACGGTGTTGCCGTGCGCACACTCAACCGCGACTGGCGATTCGCTCGGGCATTTCTTTACGATCTTCTGAAATAGGCAAGCGTCGTTCGACAACGGCGGCCCAACTCTAACCATGCTGCCACTGGCTCACAGTTCCGCGATCGACGCGGGCAGCGACAGCATCGATTGTCCGGTCACCGATCTGATTTCGATCTACAGAGAGAACTATCTTGAAACGAGTTGCCTATAGCCGGCGGGTAGCCGAGACCAAATATGATTCGAGTCCAGCGCGAGGTTTCGAATTTTAAGTTCTTACGAAAAGGAGATATAGCTGTTTTGCATTAGTCAACCAATGGGATGGCGTCACGATATTGTGGCTTCATCGAATGCCGGAGCGCTTCCCAAGAGACGTGGACTGCCGGTCGCTCGTTGGTATCGGGAATTAACGTCTTCGGGTCGAATGTGACCAATACCGCTGGGGCGCATGGTTCGCCGAAATAGAGTGACAGCCGCCAATCGTGTGGTGAGCCCTTCGTCTCCTCCAAGGTGTCCTCTGCGATCGTATCCTCTCTTTGCCTGCGTACCGCTTCAGTAGGATCATCAACGTAAATTTGGGAGAGCCGATTCAACATGCCCGGCATTCGCCGTGCTCAAAATGCCTGCTTCTGTCACGGTAGCATCCTGAACAAGATCATCAAACCGCAACAGTTGCCCGGACGAAACGTGGAGCAACCACGCGTCGCATGTCATGGTGTTGACCTGACCGGCTTTTCTTGATCCAGGAAGAAAGAGAGAATTTCCCTGAAACAAGGAGCTGGTTATGCCCAAGAAAATATTTACCCCGGAACAGATCGTAGCCAAGCTGCGCGAGATCGAAGTCGCGTTGGCCAATGGCAAGTCGGTGTCGCTGGCGTGCCGTGACGCAGGTATCGTCGATGCGAGTTATTACCGCTGGCGCAAAGAATATGGCGGCCTGAAGATCGATCAGGCCAAACGCATGAAGGATCTCGAACGCGAGAACGCGCGGCTCAAGCGGGTCGTGGCGATCTGTCGCTTGAGAATGCCATGCTGCAAGAGGTGGCCTCGGGAAACTTCCAAGCCCGCGACGCCGTCAGGCCGTGATCCAATTGCAGCAGCGCTTTGCTGTGTCGGAACGCGTAGCGTGCCGGGTCGTGGGGCAGCCACGTGGCACGCAACGCTATGCGGCGTTGCTGCGATCCGACGAAGATGCGTTGACCCGCGACATCGTGACGTTGGCCAGTCAATACGGTCGCTACGGGTATCGACGCATCACCGCGTTGTTGAACGAGGATGGCTGGCGGGCCGGCAAAGATCGGGTGCAACGCATATGGCGTCGTGAAGGGCTGAAGGTTCCGAAG
>CAZZYA010000350.1:0-2349 GCA_964658115.1 uncultured Rudaea sp.
CAAACGGAAATCCCGGCTCAACATTCGGCGCAAATCAACAAACCGATTTCCAAATGAAGGCTTTGCCTGCCAATTGCCGTACTTAGGAAAGCACCGAATCTAGGTGCATTGCAGGAAACGAAAATGCTCTGCCCGCGTAAATTTTCGAAGCTAGCCGCATTAATAACTGGGTTTTTAACTTAACGTGGGTGGCGGCTGCGGTGACGCCGGACGGCTATTTCGACACGGCGTGGCCATCCAACGGGCGGTTTACGTTCGCGGGCAATCCAGACGATCTGGCGCTGAGAACGACGAATGTTCAGTACTTGCAACTCTCGCGGAACGGTAATCTTCTGCTCGCTGGCAACTCTTACAATGGTCAAAGTTACTGGTGGCTGGGTGAGCTATTTCCTGACGGAACCTGGGTCCCAACGTTTGGCGCTTTCGATGGAAGCGGGCGCACTGACGCATGCAAACAAAAATGCATCACGCAGCGGTAAGTTGTTGAGACAAACTTGATAGACGTTGCGAGGATGGAACGATGCACGGTTCGTTAAACACGAGGGGATCGCCTTTAGATCAGAATTAATGGCTTGGCGATGTGTGACTGGAACTTTCTGATAGACCCGCGCTGCGCAGGGCGGACGCTAGAAAACTAGCATGGGTCTCCGCATCCAGCGTGGGCCCGTGCGAGCTTATGCACCAATCGTCTGTCAACGAGGTCCACTGCACAATATCCTGCGCCACAAATTGCGTTGTGTCGTAAACAATTTCGAGCGTGATACGAGTTCGCGACACAGGTACATAGCGTAAGACCAGCATACGCGACGGTGTCAGGTCTCTACATTCCAACTGCACCAGGAGTTGGGGCACCTTCACTGGCGCGTCTTCTTTCGATTGGATGACCGACGCCGCAGGATTAATCACGATGCTGGCTTGAACGGGGGCGCTTCCGCGAAAGAATTTTGCGATCGTCGTGAGCGCCGACATGATGCATTCGGCTTCGGGATCCAGGACTTTCGCCGATTTCGTGGGGACGCGCTTCAGCGCGTTTGTCAGCATGGGGACAATTGATTCTGACGGCTGTGTGCCGGTGATAGATATGACGTTGTTGTCCACGTTGTTCTCGCAAGTGTGAGTTGCTGTCGATGGAGTACTCGGGCTCGCGCCAAATATTTGACGGAGACCTCGGGAGCTATCTGCGACTTCGCAGCAGCGTTAAAAGTGAGCGGGAGTATGAAGCAAAGGGGATTAATTTGTGTTCGGTAGACCGTGCTAGGGGAAAATCTGCCTGTTTTCTGACGGATCTGAACATTGACAGCAGCGCGCGAAAGTGCTGTCGGTGCTAGTGTAGCGGCCGTGACCGGTAAGCGTTGAACAAAGCCAGTCATTCCGTAGCCACCCCTGCCCACTACTAGTTACTCGGAGTCCACAATGAATATTCAGACCATGCCAACGCTCGTGCCGACTGCTCCCAGCACCCCACACATTCGGCTTGAAGTGGAATACGAACGATCAACGTACTGGATGTTTATGCACGCGTCGGCAAAACAGGCAGCGAGCCCGTGCTGCAGCCAAGCGATTATCGAGGATGGAATCGCAATCCAGGACTATGTGACGCGCATTCACCGTATGCAGCGTGACAGTGGTCGTTCCGATATTGGGCACCTTATTCTCGCTTCGAGTGCTCCGGTATTTTCGCTAGGCGGCGACTTGGCCATGTTCGCCGAGGCAATTCGTGGCGGAAATCGTCAAGCCCTCCTGGAGTACGCGCTCAAGTGCGCCAAGGCGGTGCATGGCTTCCACGCAATGTCTGAAGGAATGCAGTCCATCGCGCTGGTTCAGGGTGATGCGTTAGGCGGTGGCTTCGAGGTCGCGCTGTCCTGCAACACCATCGTGGCGGAAGAGGGCGCGTTACTTGGGTTTCCGGAAGCCTTGTTCGGTATGTTCCCGGGCATGGGCGCCTATTCATTTCTTCGTCGTCGCGTATCGAGCACGCGAGCCCGACGCATGATGCTGGACAGCAATTTGTATAGCGCGACGGATCTCTACAACATGGGAATTATCGACGTACTTGTGAAGCGCTCCGAAGGCGTCGAGACCGTGGAAAGCTTAATTCGAGAACGCCGTCGCTGCGGTGAAGCCTACCGCGTGGTCAGTAATATCGAGCGTAAATACGAAGGCGTGCCATTGTCCGAGCTGCAGGACATAACCGAAGAATGGGTCGATATGGCTCTCTCGCTCAGCGAGAAGGGGTTGCAGACGATGGAGAGAATTATCAGGGCTCAGGCGCGTCGCTTTGATGCACAGACTGGGGATGCGCGGCCTTCGAACGCAGCTGTCGGCCCTCATGCAGCGCCTTCGCCGACA
>CAZZYA010000351.1:0-2349 GCA_964658115.1 uncultured Rudaea sp.
TTCGAAGCTGATGATCCGTGACGAATTGGCTGTGAATGAAAACAGATAACAGCGAGTAAGCCGCCACGACAGCTAGTGCAAAGATAAACCAGAAGCTGATGCGTACGCGTTCGTCTTCGCTGATCATGTGAAAATCAGCTCACGTCGTCGAATGGTCGCTCACCCGGCACGGCTTATGCGATATGGCCCGGATCGCACGTCAAGCGCTCTTCCTTTCCAAGAAATTCGAATCAGACCATCCGCGAGCAGTCTGTCAACAGCCGCGTGTACCTCAGGCATCTTGTCTCGCCAATTCCCATTGGGCGCACCTTGAGAGGTGGACAAGAGACGCGCAACCTCACTGGGACACACGGTCGTCTGCGACGCCCTCGCCGCAAGCAGCGCTAAGGTTGCCTCGTACGCTTCAGTCGTAACCATGCCAGCGGCAATACCACCTGAATTCCGGGAGATCGCGGTCACGTCGCGATCGTCGCGACGATCAACTGGCGCACGTCAGATTGTCTCAAAGGATTCGTCAAAGCCGAAGCTGTCGATCATGCGATGGGATCGCGCGCGCACATCACTGGCAAGCAGAACTAATGGCTCTCGCCAATTATGAAGTTAACACTAGTCGACTGTGCTGACACCGATAACGGTAAGTTTTCCACCAATAACCGTATCCGTGTGACCGTTACCGTCTCGGCATGAGAACGAGATTGCGCCATCGTCACTCAGCGTGACCGCGCCCTGATAGGTAACATAACGTTCCACACTCGTGTCGGTACCAACGCGGTAGACTGGTTCGTCGATATTCGGGTCCAGCTCGCAGTCAAGGCGAAAGTTGGTTCCCGGAGCAGTCGAACCCGTTTCTACCTGCAAACGGACAAAAGCGACGTATGATCCGGCAGGTACATTGATGCTTGCCAACAGGGCAGAAGTACCGCCGTTGATCAATGTATTAGCGGGGAATGCCGCATCGTAGGCATAGCCCTGCGCGGCCATTGCGCAAATAGGTGCGATCAGGCCAATCGCCATCAAGCATTTCACTGCATTGGAATACCGCGATGCCATCGTCAACGCTCCTTCCGCTAAATAGTTAGTTGACCGAACCGACAGACATAATCGTGAGCTGTCCACTCAGCACCGTCTCCTGGTGACCGTTCGCGTCATAGCACGAGAACTGAATCGGATGCGCAGTGCTCAGTGTGACTGCGCCTTGAAATGTCACATAACGCTCGGCCGACGTATCGGTGCCCAATCTGTAGTCGCCAAAATCGAAATCTGGCGATAGCGAACAGTCCAAACGAAAGCTCGTCGACGGTTTTGTTGAATCAGTAATCACTTGCAAACGAACGAAGGCCGCATACGAGCCTGCCGGAACATTCGCATTCGCTAGGAGAGTCGTCCCGCTGATAACCGTATTTTCGGTGAAGCTGACGTTATAGGCGATGGTCTGTTCGAACTCGTCCGTAAATATTTCATCAGTAGCGGCATATAGAGCAGCAGGCGACAGCGCGGCCGCCGCGTACAAACACCGGACAGTTTGCACGAGAAAAAATTTGGTCGCACTGAGCATCGAACGCAGAGGCATGAGTGACTTGCTCCCAACTACAAGCCGTTCCTCGCGCTGGATCTTATTCAGCCAGACTTCCCGCGAGCAACTTTGCGTACGTTACACCGTCGCTCAGCGAGCGACAATCCTCGCCCCACAATAACATCCGGCAACACGAATACCGGTCGGGAGCAACCATCAATGCAGCGCAATCAGGTCGGCAAACGCCCACACCAGCGACCCCACGGCGCTGAGGGTTGGACCTAGCACGGCGACCGCATATCGCGTCTGCACGTCCTTCTCGACCCACTCGGGAACTTTCGCGCCTATTTCTTCGTAGTGCTCTGGATCGGTTTGAGCACGGCCACTCCGCGGGTGAATAGCATGGCTTCGGACACTTTCGGCGAGCAACCCAGCCTGAGAAACGAGTAGAACGCCGAGCGTCGACACAATCGCGCCTGAGCGTGCAAACCACTGCATGTTACGCAGGCTCAGACTGACCGCTAATCCGACTATCAAACTGGCCGCCGCGCCGATGAGAATGATCGCTGTATTGCGCGTCACGCGGTGGACCCAGCGCGCGGAACTTCGTCGAACTTTAGTTTCGGTGCTGATCTTCTTGTGGGCCATGCGTGCCATCATCGCATGCGCATGTCGCCGATTACTTAATGGCGGCCGTAGCCAGGTGATGACGCCTAAAAAATTTGCCCTCGCCGCAGACTATTCCTGCGGCATGAACCGAGAAACAGCCGAGCGATGGAACGCCATCAGCATGGGCTTAGTAAAAGACGAGATTTCGCGCAGGCCCGGCGAGTGAC
>CAZZYA010000352.1:0-2341 GCA_964658115.1 uncultured Rudaea sp.
TGTGCCCAAACGACTTTCCGCAATCGAGCGACGTCGACAACTTCGCCTGGGATCAGGCAACCGGCGTCACGCCATGGTATGCGCAGTGCACCAGCATTTTTTGGAATGGATTCGAATAGGCTAGTTGCTTAAATTATCGCGCTGTTTTTCGCCGGCAAGTAATTAACTCCATTCTCTTTCGCGCCTTCTAACCGCGCGAACCCTAGCTGGCTGAAGCGCTTTCCTCGTGATGCGCGCGCACCACAATCCGACGCATTTCCGCAACAAATTAGACGCACGAATTACCTGTAATTTCTGCTGTATCAACAGCTGAAAGACGAGAGTATCGTCGCTAACACATCATGCGCTTGACGCTCTTATAACGAGAAAGGATCGATCATGAAAAACGTACTTCGTTGCATGTCTATGCTTGTCTTGTGTTCGACTTCATTTGCGTGGGGACGCGGCGTGGTCCGCATAGCCGATGGCGACTGCACTGGACTCTCCGCAGCAGCGGCATCACAGCCGGGTCAAGAACCCTCGCTCATCATTCTTGCGCGCGGTGGCCACTACGGCAGCTGCGTGCTTGACGTTAGCGGCAGGATCGTTGTCGATGGCGCGGGAGCCGATCTATCGATCGCGCTTGGAGCATCTGCGCAAGTAATCGTCGCGCAGGGCGCGAGCCTGACGCTCGGTAATCTCAACATCAGCGGCCCCACCGCCAACACGCAGATCACATCCGACGTCTCACGCCCGAACTTCGTCGGTCCGGCGGCACCGACGTTTTTTATCTCGGGCACTCTGATTCTCGACTCGGTGAGCATCTTTGACAACACCACGGCCCTATTGCCCCAACCAGATGGTCTCGAGGGCGGCGGTCTTTTTGAAGGCGGCGATTTGGCTTTGCGCAATGTCACCATCGCGAGCAACGTCAACGAGACCGACGTCGCCTTATTCGCTGCAGCCACGAGCGTGGCCATTTCGAATTCCAGCATCGTCAACAACGGCGGTACCGTGTTCGGAACCTCTGCCGTATCCATCGGCAATAGTATTCTCGTCGGGAACGGACACAGTTGCAGTGCGGGCGCGAATCTGACCTCGCTTGGCGGCAACGTAACCGATGACACCACGTGTGGGTTGGTCGGAGCAGGTGATCGCTTGGTTGCCGATGCGCATCTCCTGGAACTCGGCACGCATGGCGGCGTAGTGCAGAACGTCGCCCTGCGCAACGACAGTCCAGCCATCGGCAATGCGATCGTTGGAAATTGCGAAGCTACCGATGCGCGCGGCTATTCGCGTGGACAGACGGCCTGCGATTCCGGCGCCTACGAGTTCGGAGGCGGCAACGGAAACATTTCCGCCACCGGCATGAGCGGTTTGTATTTCAACGCGACAAACGATGGTCACTACGTGTCGATCCAGCGCTTGCACGACAACACGGCGCTCGTGATCTGGAACACCTTCGACGAAAACGGCGTGCCGGCCTGGCTGTACGGCGTAGGTGGCGTCTCGGGTAATTCGATCCACGTCGCTCAAGTTGCGCGCAACACCGGTGGCAAGTTGCTTCCCGGCGGCGACGTGGTTGGCTCGCACGCCTCGGTCTGGGGTTCGATCGATGTGAAACTGAGCGACTGTTACAACGTCCAACTCAGTTACAACTCGGCCGATCCAAACTTCGGATCGGGTTCGACCTCACTTGCACGTCTCGCATTTCTCGATGAGGTCAACTGCGCGCCTTGAGCGGCCCCAATCGGACGAAGCCCCAACCTTTGTGTTGGGCTTCGCCATGCACCCATCCTCTGCTTCGATGATCGACCGGCCATATAGCGAGGCTATCGCATGATGAAGGCTGCTTTGTTTTTTATTGGATGCGTTGCGACCAGCGCGCAAGCGCAAAATGTTGCGCCATCCACAACCCCGGATGTTGATTTGCGCTTTACGTTTCTCACGGCGCTGAAAGCAACCGCCGGCGATGAGGCGATTGGCTGCGGCCTGGGGGAGTTCAATGCAGCCAGCGCTACAGAATTCGGGTGTGCGGAATCTGCATTGAATGACGGAAAGCCTTTTTGGTTGGCGGTGAAGACCGATTCGTCTGATGCGAACAAGTGGTCTGCTGCGGCTCGAAATAAAGCGGGCACGCTCTTTTTTGTCACGTCGCGTACCGGTGGAGTTAGCAGAGATCCCAAAAAAAACGGTGATCTTAAGTTCGAAAATCAACAAGTGCGGTTGGTTCAAATTTCAAAGGGATGCGTCGCAACCTATCATTTGTCTTAGACCGCACAATTAACATAACTCAGCGAATCGCGAGGTCGGTCGAACGAAAAATACGTTCGCTTGCCGTCGTCTGCGTTGGTGGTCCTTC
>CAZZYA010000353.1:0-2339 GCA_964658115.1 uncultured Rudaea sp.
GGTGTTGTCGGTTATTGGCTTGCGCGTCAGCAGTTGCGGGATTGCTCTTATCGACGCTGACCAGGAGTTCACCATATCGGTGATCAATATCAAATTCGGGATTTGTGACAATTCTTGATTGGTCGGCTTTTCGTAACCGAACAGCTGCCATCGATCGCGTCGGCTGCTTTCTCCAATCACCAGAACAATGGTGGCGTGGTCGGTATGCGCGGATGCTGGGCTCACATGAAAGCGAAATGTATCGCGCGCGGCGACGCTGTTGGCCATCGCGGCCCACGTTTCGCGATAATCCATAAAGCGGACAATCGGTCCGAACGGATATCCGTTTTCCACGATTCCAGACAACTCAGACACTGCGCTCCATCCTGATCGCAATCTCGTACCGATGTCGCCGACGGTGGACCATCCAGTCTCTGCTGCGAAGATGAGCGGCACGCAAAGCATAATCGCGACGACCCAGCTTCGTATTTGATTCTTCCACGCCAGATGCGATCGAAATGAATACCATGCAGCCGTCGCAGCGATAGCGATGGCTATTGCTGAGCACAAAAGAAGTGCGGCGAGGCCGTCGCCAAAATATTCGAGCGTCTCGCGCGGATTCGTGGCAAAAATTGTCGCGATGATCTGATCGGTGCTTGGATGCCCATACGTCACCACATAAAAAATCTCGGCTGGTGCAGCTGCGGCAAACGGCGCCAAGACGGCACACGCGATCCAAATCCTTTTTCCGGCGAGCGCGAAGACCAAAAGGAGCAATAACGATGGCAGCAGAAGTGCTTCGACGAACGACTTCGTGCTGAACGCAGTTGCGGCCCATAGTACGTTCGGCGTCATTAACAGCGAGACGAGCAACGCGATCGCAACAAGCGCAACACCGTGGACGCGCGCTATCTTCCGGCCGGTCATTGCGGGCCGACGAAAATCCAGTAGGCTTTGAGCAAGTGGTCGCCTGCAACGAACCACACCCAACCGGCGGCGGCGATGAAAGGTCCGAACGGAATAGGGGTCGCGCGATCTTTGCCTCGAACGGCGAGAAACGTGCCTCCGACGATCGCGCCGATCAGCGACGACAAAAGTACGGTCGGCAAAATCGATGTCGGGCCCATCCACGCACCGAGCGCCGCTAGGAGTTTGAAGTCGCCATAACCCATGCCTTCCTTGCCTGTCACGAGCTTGAACAGCCAGTACACCGACCAGAGACTGACATAACCAATCGCCGCGCCAAGGATGCATAGCGTCGGAACCAGAAATATGGGCACCAGCGAAAGTACGAGTCCCAACCACAGCAGCGGCAGCGTCAATTGATCCGGCAAAAGTTGCGTACGCATGTCGATGCCAGCAAGCGCGATGAGCGTCCACGTGAAGAGCAATCCAGCAGCGGACGCATACGTCGGCCCGAATTTCCACACGACGGCGGCTGACGCTACCGCGGTGATGAGTTCGACCAGCGGATATTGAATCGAAATGGGCGTCTTGCAGTGACGACAGCGGCCACGCAACGCAATCCAGCTCAATACTGGGATGTTCTCGATGGCGCCCAGCGGATGTTTGCATTGCGGGCAATGCGACGACTCGAACACGATGCCCGGCGGCACTTTTTGTTCGGTATCGGTAGGGAGCTCGAGAATCTCGCGGCTCTGTTGCCGCCAAGAATGCATAAGTCGCGCGGGCAGACGCAGGATCACGACGTTGAGAAAGCTGCCGACGATCAACCCAAGCACACCCGCTAGCGCGGTAGCCGCGCTCGGATTCGTCAGAAGCGGGATCACCGTTATGGCTTTCGGTTATCCGACGACGGCGGCGAGCTTGAAGATCGGCAAGTACATACCGACCACCATGCTACCGACGAGAACGCCGATGATCACCATGATGAACGGTTCGAGCAGGCTGGAAAGCGCATCGACCGCGTTATTGACTTCCTGCTCGTAAAACTCGGCGATCTTGAAGAGCATCTTGTCCAACGCGCCGGATTCTTCACCGATCGCCACCATTTGCACGACCATGTTCGGGAACAATCCGACCTGACGCATCGCCAATTGAAGCTGATGGCCGACGGCAACGTCTTCGCGAATGCGCTTGACCGCATCGTTGTAGATCGGGCTACCGGTCGCGCCGCCGACGGAATCCAGCGCTTCGACGAGCGGCACGCCGGCTGCGAACGTCACGGCGAGGGTGCGCGCGAAACGCGCGATGGCGGACTGATGCAGGATCTGTCCGACCACCGGCAGCTTCAATACCAGGCGAGCCATGAAATGCGCAAATCGTGGTGAACGTTTGTACGCGAAGATGAGGCCGAAAATTACTCCGCCTGTGATCAGCAGCATGAAGAACCAGTTACC
>CAZZYA010000354.1:0-2022 GCA_964658115.1 uncultured Rudaea sp.
GCGCGGTGTTGGCGAAGTCCGCACGCAATCCCGAACCGTACAGGAAATCGCCGCCCAATCGCGTGCCGTTCCAGTTGTAGGAAACTCCGCCGCTGCCGGCGAGGCGTTGATCGTGATCCAGATCCACGCGTCGGCGTTGGAAGGATCGAGCTTCGCGGCGCGCTGGTAATGACTTTGCGCAAGACCCAATTCGCCGATGCGATGCCGGGACATGCCGAGTTGCATCTGCTCCAGCGCAACGCGCTTGTTGCGTCACGCCGGTATAGCGCTCGCCGAGCGACACCTGATAATTGGTGTCGCCGAATTTGCCTTGCAACGCGAGCACGCCGAAATCGGTGACTTCGCGCTGGCGCTCGTCGAGCTTCGAGGAATCGAACGCATTGACGCCGCTCAATGTATATGACGGCTGCTGGTCCGGATTGTTCGGAATCTGGAAGCGGTTGTTCGTCGTGCCGAAAATGAAACTCAGCCGAGTGTCGTCGGTGAGCAGATAAGAAACGTAACCGAAACCTTTGGTCTGGTCCGTGTGATCGTGAATCACGTTGCGCGACGACGTCGGATTTTCGATGCCGATGTCGCTCTCGAGAAAATTGCCGGTGAGGAAATAACTCCATCGCCCGTCATTTCCATACAGCGAAAACGCCGGATTGAACGTGCCGAACGATCCCGTCGTCACGCCGATGCTGCCCCCGCTCGTATCCGGCGCGGGTTTGCTGATGATCTCGACGATGCCCGCCGTGCGATAACCGTACTGCGCGGGCAGGGCACCGCTGAGCAACTGCATTTTTTCCACGACGCGCGCGTCGAGCGTCTGGCCGAAGCCGCTGATGCTTTCCGGGATGATGATGCCGTTGATGCGGTATTGCAGATCGGCGTGATCGCCACGTACATGCAACTGACCATAAGAATCCTGCACCACGCCCGGCGCCTGCAGCAGGATCTGGTTGAGCGGTGTCGAATCGCCGAGCGGAAGCTGGTCGATGGTCTGGCGCTCGAAAACGGTTTGGCTTGCGCCGATTTCCGGCGACAGCGTATCGCGCGAACGATCCAGCGCCGCACTTACCTCGACCGTCTCGAGTTGTGTGGATTGTTGCGGCTGCGCCTCCGCCGAGTCGGCAGTGGGCGGCGTCGCGGCCAGACTAGTCCGCATAATCATCAGGCCCAATTGAATTGCCAGGGCGACCTTCGACGTATACATCGTTTTACGATACCGATTGTGATGACAGACGTTATGTTATATCATAACAACACGAATCGATTAGGCCGAAAGTAAGGCCTTGCGCGCACTGCCGCGTGACGCGGAAGACAACATCCGGTAACGTTATAACTTACTTATGCGTACTGATTTCTCCCCGACATTGCCGAAGCGCGCGCCGAACAAACTCATGTTCGGTTTCGCTGATCGCCTCGGCGCGACAGCGTCGTTCCTGTGCGCGGTGCACTGTGCGGTGTTGCCGTTCGTGCTGGCGGCGTTGCCCGCGTTCGGTCTGGGATTTCTCGCCGATCACGGCTTCGAGCGCGCGTTCATCGCCTGCGCCAGTCTGCTCGCGTTGTTCACGCTGATTCAGGGATATCGCCGTCATCGCGTGCGCTATGCGCTCGCACTCGTGCTGCCGGGATTGATGCTGCTGTGGATCGGCGGTTTCGTCGTCGAGGCGCACGGCACGATGGTGTGGCACGCCACGCTTGTCGCGCTGGGCGGAAGTCTCGTTGCCGCCGCGCATCTGACCAACCTGCGCTTGATCCACGTGCACGATCACAGCGCCTGTTGCGATCACGATCACGCCGATCACGTGCATTGACGCGCGGCTTCCGTGCGATGTCGCACGCTGGCTGTTAGACTACGCGCCTTCCTTATAGATCCGGAGTTTTCGATGGGCAGAGGCGACCGCAAAACACGCAAGGGCAAGACGGCGATCCGCAGTTATGGCAACTCGCGTCCGCATACCGCGAAGAAGGCGTCCGGCGCCGGCGGTGCAGTCGTCAAGAAAACCGCCACGGCGAAACCAGCCGTAAAGAAAG
>CAZZYA010000354.1:2032-2337 GCA_964658115.1 uncultured Rudaea sp.
GAGGATGCGCTGGGCGAGACCGCCGCGCGGCTCCTGGGCCTGCTCGATCGCCTGGTGGCCGCCCGCCAAGCGACCCAGCTAAGCACACCCACTCCGCTTCAAAAACATCCCCGCCGCGTGCGGGGTTTTTCTTTTCTGGCACGCGGGGATTAGCTACCGTGTCCGTCGTCGTCCTTTCCCGTGACGTTATGTGCCGCGCGCGATTTTTCGCTCCGTGGATGTTGTCCGCGCTGTCAGGCCACGCGTTGTCCCTCAACGTAAACCGCGTGTGCGAGATCGCCACCGATCCAATACGTGAGTTCGGC
>CAZZYA010000355.1:0-2324 GCA_964658115.1 uncultured Rudaea sp.
GGAACGCGCGAGAGCGCGCTGATGCGCAACCGACACACGCTCTCAGCGTCGACGACTGCGCACGCTCAGGAGTTGCAGCGGCTCATGTCGTGGGAAACGCTTCGTCACAAGCACGGATCGAAATCAGCATTGAATACGATATCGTACTGATTGACCTCATAAGCGCCGATGTCAGGGATCGCTGTCCTCCCGGGAGGTCCAGAAGAACGCGCGAAACCGCGCTGGTCAGTGTACTGTCCATTCGCGGCATAACCCCGATCAATAGCCGGGCTGCCGCTTCGCAACGCATGTGTTTTAGTACGCCCTCCGTTAAGCATCAGCGGCGAGATCATGGCGCAACGGCCTACGATGGTGTCTCCCGGAATGTCGGCCGACGTTGTGCGAATGAGATTGTTTGAACCGCTTGTCGTCCCATTTACTACGGAGAAATCATTTTCCTTTGCGCTAGCGCCGTATGTATTGCCGTCAATCAACGTGCTGATCAGCTGGAAGGCTGCGGTATTACCCGACATATTGGTGTCGACGACCGCAAGACCAGGAGCGTGACTTTGTGTCGAGTTTTCGGAGGAATTGAGAACGATAGTCGAGTTGTTGATCGTGACGTAGGGCGATTTCGTGTAAATGCCGCCCGTGGCACCTCCGGAGGAATTTCCGGATACAGTGGATTCCGAAAGATAAAAAGAGCCATACGTCGCCGGGGCACTGATGACCTGAACACCCCCGCCGTCCACGCTCGCAGTATTGTTAGATATCGTGCTGAAGTCGATCGTGGTGACGGCGGCATTCGAGTAAATTCCTCCACCATAACCTTGTCCGCTACTGGAGCTTGCGCTGTTCTTGCTGATTGTGGTCGCAACTAAGCTGACTAACGATTGCTGATAATCGGGTCCGGTATTCACTGCTATTCCACCGCCGCGGGAGGTCCCGGCCCCTGTCGTATCCGCCGTGCTCAGAGTGATGTAGGCGTCTTGCAAATGAATTTGACGACGAGCAAAAATCGCACCGCCAGAGGCGACGCCGGATTTGGTCATCGCAGTGCAGAAAGATGCATTTGCATTGGTGAAGTAAACGGACCCGGCCGAGTAAATGCACCCGCCGTACGCGTTGCCTGTTGCGCTGTATAAACTGCCTTCGTATACAGAGAAATTGGAGATTCTCAGTACGCCGGAACCAGTGTGTTTGATTATGCGATCCGACTCGTGGGCGTATTTGCCAGATATCCTGAAGCCTGGGGCATTGGGGCCCACGATGGTCAGATTGGCCTGAGAGACCGCGATTGCTCCCGTGTGCAGTGTGATCGTGCTCTGGCTACATCCCGGGCTTGCGGTTGTCAGAGCATATGCATTGACGACCCCACCATCAGGCGCGTCCATCACACTCTGTCGTAGGCTACTAGCGCCAGAGTCGTAACAATTTTGAACAATGTTTTCGGCAATCGCTGTTGTCGCAATGCACGCTAAGAAGGATCCCACTACTAGAGCCAATGGGGTGCGCCGCACGGGTACGGATTGCGCAAAAGACGAACTCGACATGGCGGATCCTAAGCTAAATCAATCAGAAGCTCGATTGTGCAAATTTACCCCGGCAAGATTTCGTGAATTTACGTTTCACTTTGATCGCCGTCGGGCTTTGCATCCGTCAGAGTGTGGAGCTTTCGCTTATAAATCATGGTCGATCCGGCCGTAGAAATACCAACTCCGACCCCTCATCGAGTAGCACGCCGGGAAGCGAATCGAGTAAGTTTTTTGCGAGCTTTGCGCGAACTTCGCAGACAACTTCAAATGTCGCCCACCAGTTTTCGATCAAGACAACGGGGCTTCCCGGCTCAACGGTCGTGCCTTCTGCCGCTAAATAGCGAATCAGTTCCACCTGCTCAGATTGGTGCTGGTAACGCGCCGGAAGCGCGGGCAATTTTAGGAACTCGGTTATGACGAAACCCATTGCGAACTCTCACTGAGCGATGCGCGCGATCATGTCACGCCTCTCCAAACCTTGAACTCGTGGACACAAGCAACATAGCAGAGCACTGAAGCGGCGACGAACACTCCGAGAGTAACGAGAATCGTGACGCGGTATGCCCGCGCCTTTCTCAACAACCAAGCCACAAGCAGCATGACCGCCTCGAATACTGCGAGCGGTACCCACATGAACCAAAAACCAAACCCGAATATATCTTCTGCAGCTTGCCCGACAAACGAAGTTCGAAGCTGATCATCCGTGACGCATTGGCTGTGAATGAAAACAGATAACAGCGGGTAAGACGCCACGACAGCTAGTGCGACAAAGATAAACCAGAAGCTGATGCGTACGCGTTCGTCTTCGCT
>CAZZYA010000356.1:0-1639 GCA_964658115.1 uncultured Rudaea sp.
GCATGTTCTGTTCGGCGTCTCGATGATCGCTTTCGGCGTCGCGCATTTCGCGTACCCGAAAGAAACCGCCGCGTTGGTGCCGGCCTGGCTTCCCGCGCACGAAGCGTGGGTTTACTTCACCGGCGGTGCTTACATCGCCGCCGGAATCGCGATCGTTCTGCATCGCGTCGCGTTTCTGGCCACCGCGCTCGCGGCGGCGCAGATGGGCGTCTTCACGTTGGTGATCTGGTTGCCGCCGGTGTTGAGAGGGCCGGACGCGTCCGAACTGAGCGAAGCGATCATTTCGTTCGTGCTCACGATCAGCGGTTGGGTGGTCGCCGCGTCTTATCGCGCGAAGACCGATGCGAACGTCGTTTGATGTGATCGCGTCGCAAAAAAAGGGCCGCGCAATGCGGCCCGTTTTTGTTGACACCGCAGGTTCTAAATCATCGACGCAGATCGAAACGATCCAGCTCCATCACCTTTGTCCAGGCTTCGACGAAGTCGGCAAGGAACACATCGTCCGCATCGCTCGCCGCATAGACTTCGGATAGCGCGCGCAACTGGGCGTTCGAACCGAACACGAGATCGGCGATCGTCGCCGTCGACTTCAGCTCACCGGATTTCCGATCACGACCTTCGAACACGTTCGCATCCTTGTCCGAACGCTGCCAGGCAGTACGCATGTCGAGCATGTTGACGAAGAAATCGTTCGTCAGCGCGCCGGCCGTTTTGGTGAACACACCGTGTTTGCTGCGACCGAAGTTCGTGTCGAGCGCACGCATGCCGCCGATCAGCACCGTCATTTCCGGCGCGGTCAGATTGAGCAAATCCGACTTGTCGATCAGCAATTCGGTGGTTCGGTCTTCGAATCCCTTGCGCACGTAATTGCGGAATGCGTCGCCGATCGGCTCGAGCACGGAGAACGATTCGACATCGGTTTGATCGAGCGAGGCATCGGTGCGGCCCGGCGTGAACGGAACCGTGATCGTCTTGCCGGCCTTCTTCGCGGCGGCTTCGATTCCGGCGCTGCCGCCGAGCACGATCAGATCGGCGAGCGACACTTTCTTGCCGGTCTTCTGGCCATCGCCGAATTCCTTCTGGATTTTTTCATACGCCGCGAGCGTCTTGGCGAGTTCGGCCGGATTGTTCACTTCCCAATCTTTCTGCGGCGCGAATCGAATGCGCGCGCCGTTAGCGCCGCCGCGGTTGTCGCTTTTGCGGAACGTCGAGGCGGACGCCCACGCCGTGCTCACGAGTTGCGATACCGAGAGGCCGCTGTCGGCGATTTTCTGTTTCAGCGTGGCGATGTCCTTGTCGTCGATCAGCGTGTGATCGGCGGCGGGAACTGGGTCCTGCCAGATCAAATCTTCCTTCGGCACGAGCTTGCCGAGATAGCGGATTTTCGGACCCATATCGCGGTGCGTGAGCTTGAACCACGCGCGCGCGAATGCATCGGCGAATTCCGCCGGGTTGGCCATGAAGCGGCGCGAAATCTTTTCGTAAGCAGGATCGAAGCGCAGCGCGAGGTCGCTGGTCAACATCATCGGCGGATGCTTTTTCTTCGGATCGTGCGCATCGACAACCGTATCGGATCCGGCGTTGTCTTTCGGTTTCCACTGCTGCGCGCCGGCCGGGCTCTTGGTGAGTTCCCAGTCGT
>CAZZYA010000356.1:1653-2314 GCA_964658115.1 uncultured Rudaea sp.
GATGTTCGATATTCGAACCTTCGGGTTCCGCGCCGACGTGCGTGGCCGGGCCGGCGCCGTGCGCTTTTCCGAACGTGTGACCACCCGCGATCAGCGCGACGGTTTCCTCGTCGTTCATCGCCATGCGCGCGAAGGTCGTGCGGATGTCGCGCGCGGAACCGAGCGGATCGGGTTTGCCGTTGGGCCCTTCCGGATTCACATAGATCAAACCCATCTGCACCGCCGCCAGCGGGCTGGCCAGTTCGCGATCGCCGCTGTAGCGCTCGTCGCCGAGCCAGGTCGATTCCGGACCCCAGTCGATGTTCTGCGGTTCCCAGATGTCGCGCCGTCCGCCGCCGAAGCCGAACGTTTTGAAACCCATCGATTCGAGCGCGGCGTTGCCGGCGAGAATCATCAAATCCGCCCACGAAAGTTTGCGGCCGTATTTCGATTTGATCGGCCACAACAGACGGCGCGCCTTGTCGAGATTGCCGTTGTCCGGCCAGCTGTTGAGCGGCGCGAAACGCTGCTCGCCCGCGCTGGCGCCGCCGCGTCCGTCATAGATGCGATAGGTGCCGGCGCTGTGCCAGGCCATGCGGATGAATAGGGGACCGTAGTGACCGTAATCGGCCGGCCACCATTCCTGCGAATCGGTCATCAGCGCTTCGAGATCTTTCATCAC
>CAZZYA010000357.1:0-2287 GCA_964658115.1 uncultured Rudaea sp.
TACGCCTCTTTCGATTCGATCGCGTAGTCGGCGACGTAATCGGCGATGTCGATCATCGGCCGATCGGGATCCGGCCGCACGGCCGAACGGATGTCGTGATGGCTCATGGCAACCTTCATGAAATATCGATAACGAGAACCCGATATTTTGCCAGAGCGCGCCTGCTAATGTGTGCCCGACAAAGGAGGTGCCGCATGAAAGCCGTCGGATTGACCTGTTTTTTGCCGTTGACCGATCCGGAATCGCTGAAAGACTTCGACGTTCCCGCGCCCACGACGCAAAGCCGCGATCTGCTCGTTCGCGTGAAAGCGATTTCGGTGAATCCTGTCGACACCAAAGTGCGCTCGATGGTGAAAGATACGTTGCCGTCGCCGAAAATCCTCGGATACGACGCCGCCGGCATCGTCGAGGCGGTTGGAAGCGACGTCACACTGTTTAAACCCGGCGACGAAGTTTTCTACGCCGGTGACATCACGCGTCCGGGCACGAATGCCGAACTGCACGTTGTCGACGAACGTATTGTCGGCAAGAAGCCGCGAATACTCGACTTCGCCAAATCCGCCGCGCTACCGCTGACTAGCCTCACCGCCTGGGAGCTCATGTTCGAACGGATGCGCATCGACGTGAACGGCGCCGATCGTGGCAAAACACTTTTGATTCTGTCGGGCGCCGGCGGCGTCGGCTCGATGGCGATTCAGTTCGCGAAACTGGCCGGGCTTGTCGTAATTGCCACCGCGTCGCGCGCTGAGACGCGGGACTGGTGCAAATCACTCGGCGCCGATTACGTCATCGACCATCGTCAATCGATCAAAGATCAATTGAAAAAGATCGGATTCGAACGCGTCGATTTCATCGTCAACCTCGTCGACACCGACGGATACTGGCAACTGATGGGCGAGATCATCGTGCCGCAAGGTCACATCGGCTGCATCGTCGAGCCGAAGAAAGATGTTTACGTTGGCAATCCGCTAAAAGATGCGAGCGTCGGAATTCATTGGGAAAGCATGTTCACGCGATCGCGACACAAGACACCGGACATGATCGAACAGCACAAGATTCTCGATCGCGTCGCCGATTTGATCGATGCCAAAAAAATCCGCAGCACGTTGCATAAGACGTTTAGGGCCATCAATGCAGAAAATTTGCGCGAGGCGCATCGGATAATCGAGTCTGGGAAATCGATTGGGAAAGTAGCGCTTGTGGACTGGCTGTAGTTTTCAAGCAAACGCTTCCGCTGCACGAAGCATTTCTCGCGCCTTAGAGTACAAAACCCATCGACTTGCAACGCACCCTCCCGCCGCCATCTAATCGTCGGTCCCCAAGTCAAAAAACCACGAAAGGAAAAAGACCATGAAGATAAATCGCACAGGATCGGCTCAATGGAAAGGCGGGCTGAAAGATGGCCGTGGCGCTATCACCACTCTGAGCGGCGCGCTCGATGCTTATCCGTATGGCTTCGCGAGCCGCTTCGAAGGAATGAAAGGCACGAATCCGGAGGAACTCATCGGCGCTGCGCACGCGGGTTGCTTCACGATGGCGCTGTCGATGATCCTCGGCGAAGCGGGATTCACCGCGGATGAAATGAATACCACCGCGCAGGTGACGCTCGAGCAGGATACAGGCGGCTTCTCGATCACGACCATCGCGCTGACTTTGCGCGCGAAGATTCCGAATATCGATGACGCCAAGTTTCAGGAGATCACCGCGAAGGCCAAAGCCGGCTGTCCGGTCTCGAAGGTGCTGAAGGCGAACATCACACTGGACGCGAAACTCATATAACCATCGAACTCGCCGGAGCATTTGGAGCGCGCGTGAGCGTCTATGTAGACGATTTCCGCATTCCGTTCCGCGGACGTGTGATGTGTCACATGCTCGCGGATACGGATGACGAGTTACGCGCGATGGCCGATCGAATCGGCATGCAACAGCGCTGGCATCAGGGCGATCATTTCGATATCGACACCGACATGCGCGCGCGTGCCGTCGCAAACGGCGCGCGCGAGATTACGCGACGCGAAGCTGTGCTTGTGCGGCGAAAATTCCGTCAGCTTCGATCGCCGGTTTGCTGATTCGATTTCGTATCAGATGCTTTGCTGAAACCCATTACCACGCTCGTGATCACGCACCGCAATCGCGGAAGTGAGGTCTATGTGCCCGACGCGGATTGGCGCGTGTCCATGCTCGTTCTTGAGCGACTCACAATTTTGAAAGAAAGCTTTTCCACAAAATTGCTTGAAAACTACAGCCAGTCCACAAGCGCTACTTTCCCAATCGATTTCCCAGACTC
>CAZZYA010000358.1:0-2284 GCA_964658115.1 uncultured Rudaea sp.
CATGTCGCATGAGATATCCTCGCCCGACTTAGCGTCCGGAAGCGAAGAAGCTTGACGAGGACGAAAATCCGGTGCGATGCTCGCGCGGTCTGCATCGCATTCGTCGTCAATTTGCACATGTCCAGATCGCAACCGCGTGTGCGAAGGGGAGATATCAGGTGAAATCATCCAATCCGGTTATTCGTGGGTTGCGTGCGTCGCCGGCGTTGTTACTTGCCTGGATTGCGCCGCACGCGCCAGCGCTGGAAATGGCCGTCGCGACTTCGGATGAAATATTCACCGATGGATTTGAGCCCGCCGGCGTCGCGATTCCGCTGACGTCTCCGCAAGCTGATTTTCTGTATACAGCGCGGGTGACTATCGGCGATCAAAACTTTGCGCTGAGTATCGACACGGGAAGCACGACGCTCGGTGTCGCGGGTGCGACCTGCGCGGGAGGCTGTACGGGCGTGACTCCGCTTTATTCGCCGTCGGCGAGCGCTCACTCCACCGGCCATACGGCGTCAACAACGTACGCCGACAACTCCGGTTGGTCAGGCAATGTTTTTTCAGACACTGTTGGCCTAGACAATGGCAGTCCGTCGGTTTCGCTGGATCTCGTCGAGATCACGCACGCAAAATCTTTCTTTGTTGACGGGAACGAGTATCAGGGCATCCTCGGCCTCGGGCCGCAGCAGAACGCGGAGCCGAACACCACCGCCTACCTCCCGGCATTGGTCGCGGCTGGCGTCGACAATGTCTTTGCCTTCGATCTCTGCGACAACACCGGTGCCGACGCTGGCACGATGTGGCTCGGCGGCGATGGTGGTGTCACATCGGTGCAATACACACCGCTCGTGCCGATCAGCAATAACAACCCGTTTTACGCCATCAATGTCGACGCGCTGAGTCTCGGCAATACCAATATCGTTACCAACGCATCGAGCACGTTCGAAGAGCCCGTACTCGACACGGGCACTTCGCTTTTCTATGTACCCACCTCTGTCTATCAGGCGTTCAAGACAACGCTCAGTCACTCGGCCGCGTTTCAGGCGCTGTTCGGCACCAGCCAGTTCGACGGCACGGACTGCGTGACCGCAAGTTCGATGGACGCGCAAGTCAATTCAGAATTACCGCTCATCGCGTTGTCGCTTCCGAATTTGACAAGCGGCCAACCCGACATAACCATCCAAGCATCGGCACTCGACACGTATCTCTACTACGACGACGACGGTGGTGGTGGTGGCGGCTACTGTCTCGCGATCCAGGATGGCGGGACGCAAGACGCCTCGACGTTCGGCGATGCTTTCATGCAGGCATTTCACATTGTCATCGATGTCACGGGTAGCCGCGTAGGTTTCGCTCCACGCACGACATGCGCGGCGCCGGCGCTTAGCCGCAGCCGGCATCCCACCCAAATTGGACCGCATCGTCCTCCGCGCCTGCCACGTCCTTGAGTGAGGCGCCGTCGAAGCGAGTGAACAAGTGATGGGTCTGCAGCGGTTTCCGCAAGTTATTTAACTAAGCGGAATAATTTTGGTCGCCCGGCAATCTTGATTGGCCGCATGGACGCCACGTACTGTTTCGTGAGCGTCTATTCGAATTCGTCCATGAAGATATCGTCTTCCGCCACGGATTTAAGCGTGACCGGCACAGCGACGTTCGTTGGATTCTCTGCATCGTTTGCGACGAAACACATGTTCGTCGTGTACGTGCCGTACGCCAATCCGGTGCCGTCCATCAGAATTGAGGCAGCCGCAACGCCAGTTTGGTTCGCCGGCATTAAACCCGATGTCGGCTTGAACGAAATCCAGGAATGGGACGAGGGCGGCGTGGGGCAGGCAGGATTGTCTTGGATGTAAATCAGGTATTCGACAGTGTCGTTGCTCCCGTTGTCATATGCGAACGTCAGTGAAACATGGGTTAAGTCTCCCCGAACCAAAGTCACCCGGAGCGCTTCAGGGTCCCAACCCGTTACATAACCCTGCGCAGCAACGTGCGCTGCCGGGGACAGTAGCGACATAAAAAGAATGGGCATGAGCCTAGAAGCAACTTTCGACATGATTGATCCTCGTGCGAGACGTCCTGCAATACAGATACAGGAGACAGCGGACGATCCGGCAACGCGCGTTTATTTTCGAACGCGCCGAACAGCGCGAATCTTAGAAAGCACGAAAAACGTTACGAATCCTGGGAATCGTGAAACGATGTCAATGCGGAATCTCATTCGCAGACTAGGCGGCGGAATTCGAAGGACCACCAACGCAGACGACGGCAAGCGAACGTATTTTTCGTTCGACCGACC
>CAZZYA010000359.1:0-2250 GCA_964658115.1 uncultured Rudaea sp.
CATGGTACGCGATGTCCCATGCCGCCATCACATCGATGCGGCACGTCGTCGTCGCGAAGTCCGGAATTATCCAAGCTCACGCGCGTTCGGAAAACCGACGCGCATCGACGCTGTCTGCGGCGCACCGCACACACAACGAAACCGCTTGCATCTATGTCTCCCCGAAATCGACCGGCGTCATCGCTATGCTGCGATTACACCGCTCCCAACTCGAAATTAGCATCGACTGTTACCGATAGCAAGACACCGATACCAATGCTGCAAAGCGGCGTAAAATAAGCGCTGGCGCGGACGGCGCGCGCAGCGAAAGTCCTTTGAGTACACGTGCGGGGCGTGCAGAATCGACGTGGGGATTTTCGACGGGCGCGGCGCATGAGCAAAGCCAATCGCAGCAACAAATCCGCGCGCGAATCGGCACCGGTGACAATGGCGGATCTCGCCGAACTCGCCGGCGTGTCGAAGATCACCATCTCGCGCGCGCTGAGCGAGAACGGCATCGTCAACGCACGCACGCGCGAGACGGTGCGCGCGCTCGCGAACGAACACGGTTATCGCTTCAACGTCAGCGCGCGCAATCTGCGTTTGCGTCAGAGTCACATGATCGCGGTGGTGGTCGAGATGACGCCGAGCATCAACCGGCCGATGTCCGATCCGTATCCGCTCGAATTGCTCGGCGGTATCGCGCAGGAACTCGCCGGTGCGAATTACAGCGTGCTGTTGACCACGAGACAGGGCGCATTCTCGCCCGCCGTGCAAGGCGCCGATGCGGTGATCCTGCTCGGTCAGGGCGCCAAGCAGGAAGCCGTGCACGTGTTCGATCGCCTGCGCTTGCCGATGGTGGTGTGGGGCGCGCCGAGCGCGGGCGATCAGCACATCGTCGTCGGCAGTCAAAACCGCGCGGGCGGTGCCGCAGCGGCGGAACGCTTCGTCGCACTCGGCCGGCGGCATCCGGTATTTCTGGGCGACACCGATCATCCGGAAATGGCCGATCGTCACGCGGGTTTTGCCGATTTTCTCAAACTGCGGGGTATCAACTCGACGCAGGTGAGCTGCAAACCGTTCACGATGGAATCGGGCATCCGCGCCACGCAGGCGCTCGTGCGGAAGAAGACCCGATGCGACGCCATCTTCGCCTGCAGCGACCTGCTCGCGATGGGCGCCATCCGCACGCTGATCGAAATGGGCTATCGCGTGCCGCAGGATGTCTCGGTGATCGGTTACGACGACACACCGCTCGGCGCGACGTTCATCCCGCCGCTGTCGTCGGTACATCAGAACTGGCACGAAGGCGGCATGTTGCTCGCACGCAAGGCGCTCGCCTTGGTTCACGGCGAGCGCGTGCGATCCGAAACGCTGCCGAGCCGCCTCGTCCTGCGCGCAACGTGAGTCTGGTCGATGAAAAAATTTTTCAGTTGCGGCGCCCTGCTGTGCTGCGCCGTTTCGCTCACGTCGGCGAAGGCGGATAACTCTCCGCTTTCGGAGGCGATGAATCGCGGTCTCATCGGGAAATCCGGCGAACGACGTCCGATCAGTACCGAACGATGGAATCGCGAACAGCGAGCGGCGCTCGACAAATCCGAAGCGATCATGCATCGCGCGCTGCAGGAGCCCGGACTGCTCGCGCAATTCGAAACGATGCGTGCCCACTACGACAGCGACGACAACCACATTTTCCGCATGGTCTTCAGCCAATACCTTTCGTGGTTTCAGACATGGATTGGCGATTACGATGGCGCACGCACAACGTTCTCGCTCGCGCAGCCCGCACAAGCCGATGATGCGCCGCCGCCCGACGCCACGCGGTTTCATGCACGCGCCGCCGACGCGGCCATTCTCGACCTCACGCGCGAACGAAAAGCCGTGTTCTTCAACGAAGCGCACAGCGCACCGGTGACGCGAACGCTCACCGTCGAACTTCTCCGCCGTTTGCGCGAACAGGGTTTCGATTATTTCGCAGCGGAAACGCTATCCGCCGCGCCGACGGAAAAAAAATATCCGACGCCAGCGAGCGGCTTTTACGTCAACGAACCGATCTGCGGCGAGATGATCCGCGCGGCGTTGCGACTGGGATACCACGTCGTCGCCTACGACGCCGAAGACGGCGCGACCGATGCCCGTGAACGCGCAGCGGCGCAATCGCTGTACGATCAGGTTTTCAAACGCGATCCAAACGCGCGGCTCGTGGTCAATGCGGGTTTCTCGCACATCCAGAAATCCGGCGATCACGTCGGCGGCGCAAGCATGGCGGAA
>CAZZYA010000360.1:0-2230 GCA_964658115.1 uncultured Rudaea sp.
ATGTCGGCGGTGTCGGTATTCGTCATCGATTGCACGACGACCGGCGCATCGCCGCCAACGCGAACGCCGCCGACGTCAACGGCGATCGAACGCCGACGCGGCGCTGCCGCAACTGAAACGTGGGGGAGACTCATCGCAACGCCCGATAGCGCGCAGCCTGATGCTCAAGCCGCGATCGGTGTGATTTTATAACTGTGCGGACGCCGAATCGAGTTCCGCGTGGTGAGGATCGTCGTTTGCCGCGCGCGGCGGTGCTTCGACGGGCGCCTCGCGTACCGCGGCATTGACGATATCCAGGCGCAAATAACCGCCGCTTACATCGATCACATCGACGACGTGCACCGTTTCGACGGTGGGTTCCGCCTGCCACGCGAACGGATCGCCGGGCCGTGTGAGTTCGATATTGTCCGCATGACGATCGAAAAGTTGCGGCGCCATGATCGAAATGGTCTCGGCACGATCCTGATCGTTCAGATCTTCCAGAACGATGCCGCGCATGGCGGCCTTGGCATCGCCGCTGTCGTCGAACGCGCGCAGCGCCGCCGGCGTGGCGCGACGTGCCAGCAGTTGAATGCCAGCGTCGAGCGCGCCGTTATTCTCCAGACGCATCCAGCGGATGGCGCCGATCATCCAGTCCTGCGATTCGCCGTCTTCGCTGGGCGTGGCCAGGCCAACCAGTTCACCGACGCGAACGCGCATGCCTTCGATTTTTTCCCACATCAAGCGATAGCCACTCAGGCTTTGATCAAGCACCTTCGCCGTCAAATGCTTGACACGCACCGGCGCGCCACCTCCGCCAACCGCCCACGATGCGGCGCGATCGCGTTCGTGCAGCGTGATCGCCACGCCGCGCGTCTTGCGCAGGAATGCGTCGAAATCGGTGTCGCCGGCGAGCACGTAATGCAGATCATGCAGTCCGATCACGGTATCCAGCGCATGCCCGGCGGCGATACGTTGCTGACCGCGCTCGGCGCCGTTGCGCCACGACCGCAGCAATCGTTCGACGAAGCTGACATCCGCATGTACGGCGGGACCGCCGCGCGTGCGGAATTGTGTTTTCGTGACGCCCGGCGGCAATCCGGCCAGTTGACCCTCGAGCGAACGAACCAAACCGTTGACTTCGAGCGCCCACAAGCCTTCGCCTGGCGATTCGCGTTCCTCGGGAAGGTAGCCTGGACTCGCATCGTCGTCCGTGCGCACCGCGATAGCGCCGTCGGGTGCGCGGCCTTCGCGCAGTTCACACAGCGCGCTCCAGATGCGCGTGAGTTCGTAGATTTCGCTGTTCTCGCGCTGTGTGAATCGGTACGGGTTTGTCAGCGCAACCAACAGCGCGTGGATGTACGCCTGCCGCACGTTGCTCGGCGGTTGTTGTTGCGTGGGATCGATCACTGCGCGGTCGTCAACGCTGACGGCGACGGCGAAGCGAAAAAGATCATGCAGGTTCTGCCACACGCCCGGCGGCGGCGCCTGATAGCGCAAATACGCCTGAAACAACAGCGCGCCGCGATGCTGGATCGCGCGCGTTACCGCTTGCGAAACATATTTTCCACGCAAAAACGGTACGGCGCCGGCCGGCGCGCATAAATCGTAGGCCGCGGCGGAATATCCGATCGCGAGTTCTTGTTCGAAGTCCTGCGCCAGCTGACCGTTGGCGTGTTTGGCCGGCGGTAGCGGAAAACTATCGCCAATCACTTGCTTGCTTAGATTGGCGACGACCGTCGCGACTTGCGGACGCAGAAGTTCAAGCGCTTCCAGACGCTGAACAGCTTCGATGCGCAGCTGATTCATTTCGCGCAGCGCGGAGATCAGGAGACGCGACACCGCCGTCGGATTGGCCAGCGGCAATTGCGAAATCCACGCACGCAGCGACTTCGGATCCGTCGCGAACGACGATTTCGCCGGCATGTGCCGTTCGGGAAATCCGTTCACCAGCCGCTGAAACAGTGCGCTCATCGGCTACCCCTGAAACATAATTTGTGCTCGCGCATATCACTATACTCCGGGCCCGCTCGCTCGCAGCGCCGTCGTGACTAGTCGGCGCAGCAGTCGCTCGCCGATATTCTTCGGGGCGTCGATGCCGAGTCGCCGTAGCAACGGCGTCATCCCCGGCGTCGAACGTCCTTTCCATAATGCAGAAAGCAAGAACGCGGCCAAAGAAGTCTTGGTGGCAGTCGCCGATTGCAGACGTTGCAGAGCCGGCAAAAGTGCCTCTTCGTCAGGCGTGAAGTCA
>CAZZYA010000361.1:0-2211 GCA_964658115.1 uncultured Rudaea sp.
CGGGATATTGAGTTGTGACCACGACGGTTGGCGGCACGACCTGCGGATATTCCGAAATCGGCAAACCCGGCATCGAAATCAGGCCGGCGATCAGGATCAGCGTCGACAGGACGCCGGCGAAGACGGGACGTGAAATAAAAAACTGCGAAAGATTCATGGAAACACCGGGCCTTTCCCGCTCGGATTGGAGCGGGTTTGCAAAGACGAGACGGAAAATCCGGAACGACTTAATTCATCGCGGTTTTGATGTGCGCGACTTCGACCTGCGCGACGCCTTTGTTGTCGCCGCCGGACATCGCGACATGCTGCGGCGTCACCGGCGCACCGGGACGTACGTGCTGCAAACCGTTGACGACGATCACGTCGCCGACCGCGAGTCCTTGATTGACGACGCGCAATCCGTCGATGTTGGCGCCGAGCATCACCGGACGATATTCCACCGTGTTGTCGTCCTTCAGCGCGAGCACGAACTTCTTGCCCAGATCGGTTCCGACCGCGCGTTCGTCGATCAGGATCGTGTCGCGAGGCGCGCCGCCGACGAGCTTGATACGCGCGAACAGACCGGGCGTGAAATTGCCGTCGATGTTTTCGAACACGGCGCGGGCGCGGATCGTGCCGCTGCGCGCATCCACTTGGTTGTCGAGGAAGTCGAGCTTGCCTTCATGCGGATAGCCTTGCTCGTCGACCAGACCCATGTACACCGGCATCGTCGCGCCGTTGGATTTGTGCGCGAAGCGCAGGTACGTCTGCTCATCGGCGTCGAAGTACGCGTAGACCGGATTGTCGGAAACCACGGTCGTCAGCACACTTTGTGTGTTCACAAGGTTGCCCGGTGTGATCAGCATGTTCGAAACGCGACCGTCGATCGGCGATTTCACTTGCGTGAACTCGAGGTTCAGTCGCGCCGCTTCCAAGGCTGCGGCAGCGGAGGAGATGTCATCTTGACTGGCGACTGAAGTGGCTTGCAGCTGATCGAAATCCTGCTGCGAAATGACGTGCTTGGCGACCAGTTGCTCACCGCGCTTGTTTTGAGTCGCGGCGAGGTCGGATTGCGTATGCGCCCGTTTCAACTGCGCGGCGAGGCGGTCGACTTCGGCCTGAAACGGGCGCGGATCGATGCGGAACAACACCTGACCTTTCTTCACGCGCGAGCCTTCGCTGAACTGCGCGGTGTCGATGAAGCCGGCCACGCGCGGCTGCACGGAAACCGTCGTGACGGGTTCGAGGCGGCCGGAGAATTCCTCGAAGTCGCGCAGCGGTTTTGAGACGACTTCGGCGACCGAAACCGTCGGCGGCGGCGCGTTTGCGGCAACACTGGCGCCGCTGTGCGAGCAGCCCGACGTCACGCTCATCGAAACGGCCGCGCTCAATAGCAGCGGAATAGTCAGAAGGCTGCGGACTAGAATGGCTTTCATGATGCACTCCTTGAATCTTCGATTACCGCACTTACCGGCTTGCTGCTTAGCGACTTGACGAGGAACTTGCGCTCAGCCAAGCTGTCTATATGTACGTTACCGGTAAGTAACAAGTGTAATGTTACTGACTGGTAACTAACCTGTCAATAGTCGATGTCGACGAGGAGTGTGTGTCGTGGGTGCAAAACTGGCGGCGAGAGCCGCCGAGAAAGTAGAGACGATCGAAACCGCGACCAAGCCGCGCGTGCGCGACCGCATTTTCGAGACCGCGTGCGATCTGTTCTACGAACACGGCATCCGAGCCGTGGGCGTGGATGCCATCGCGCAAGGCGCGGGCACCAACAAGATGAGTTTCTATCGAAGTTTTCCGTCGAAGGAAGATCTCGTCGCGGAATATCTGCGCGAACAGCAGCGCGAATATTTCGATTGGTGGGACAGCACCGTCGCGCCGTATCGAGGCGACGCTCGCAAGCAATTGTTCGCGCTATTCGAGGGATTCCTGCATATGTCGTGCAGCGAGCAGGTGGAAGGCGAATGCCGCACCAGTCGCGGATGTGCGCTCGGGAACGCGGCGGTCGAGATTCCCGAAGACAACGAGATGCTTGCCGGAATTGTGCACGGGTATAAAAGTGAAATTCGGAAGCGGTTGCGAAAGCTTGCGAAGGAAGCTGGGGCGCGCGATTCGAACGCGCTCGGGGATTCGTTGATGTTGTTGCTGGAAGGCGGCTATTACACGCGGCTTACTTATGATCAGAATTCTGGGCCGGTGGCGGCGATCGCCAAAGCGGCGCGGGCG
>CAZZYA010000362.1:0-2181 GCA_964658115.1 uncultured Rudaea sp.
CTCACGCTTGGTGAAGCCGGCCGCCGTGGCGATGGGCGAATTGATCGAGTTGTTGTCGTGATCGTAGCGGGCCGCGACTTCGCCGCGGACCGACAGGCGGTCAGACAGGTTGTAGGCAATGCCGACGCCGAGGGCGGCCATCGGATCCCAACCACCGTTGGTGGAGAACTGCTGCGTTTCCAGCACGGCGCCAGAGTACGCCTTATGACGAACGCCACCGAGGGCACCCATCACGTACGGGCGCCAGGTGTTGCTCACGTCGCCGAAATACCAGCGACCGGCAACATCGAGCTGCACGCTTTCCCACTGATGGCCCGCACGCGGCGAGCTATTTTTGAAATCGGCATTGTTCAGACCGTATTCCAGGTCGACCGACAGGTTCGGATTTACCCACGCACCCACGCCAATGCCCGAATACAGCGAGGCCTTCGTGGTGCGATTGCTATCCGGAATATCAGCGCCAATACGCGGTGCAAGATACCAACTGCTGACGAAGTCCTGCGCCTGTGCGACGCTGACGCCGCCCAGTCCTAGGGCGATCAGCACAAACAAGGTGTTACGTTTCATCGGAGTCTCCTCTACTTAGTTTTTTCTTGAGCGACCGCCATACCTTTTGCGACCGCTTACACGTCAACAGCCGGGCTACATCTGCGCTGCGTTAAGTATATGTTATCACAACGCTAACACGCTGGCGGAGTCTAACAAATCGATTATGGCGATTATAGCCCCGGTCGTTCATTTTTTAGTCAGAAAAAAGCCAGAACTCTTAAGCTTGCGTACAGTCTCACCACGCAAACAAGCTCATCCAGTCATGCACGGGCATTTCCGACATGCGCCCCGGATCGCTCGCCGCTGCCAGAATACGCGCGACCTGCCGGGCCGGCAGATGACCTGCCAGCGCGTCCTCAACCTTCCGAATCAACACAGGAATGCCTTCCGCGCGGCGTTTGCGGTGGCCGATGGGATAATCGATCGAGACCTTGTCGGTTTTGCTGCCGTCCTTGAAGAAAACCTGGATCGAATTGCCGATGTAACGCTTGTCGGGATCGAAATAATCTTTTGTAAATTGCGGGTTTTCTTTCACCGTCATACGCGAGCGTAGCGCGTCGATGCGCGGATCGGCGGCGATGGCGTCGGCGTAATCGTCGGCCGTGAGGCGTCCGAAGATCAGGGGCACGGCGACCATGTACTGAATGCAATGGTCACGATCGGCGTAGTTCGCGAGCGGACCGGTTTTGTCGATGATGCGCACCCCGGCTTCCTGTGTCTCGATCTCGATGCGTTCGACCTGATCGAGCTTCATCGCCACGTGCGGATGCAATCGCATGGCCGCTTCCACCGCCGTTTGCGCATGGAATTCGGCCGGGAACGAAATCTTGAACAGCACGTTCTCCATGACGTAGCTGCCGAACGGGCGTTCGAACTCGAACGGCTTGCCTTTGAAGGCGACGTCGTAAAAGCCCCAGGTCTTCGCCGTCAGCGCGGACGGATAGCCGACGCACCCCTGCACCGCGTTCAGCGCGTGCGTGACCGCGCGGCGGCACGCATCGCCCGCCGCCCAGCTTTTGCGCGGACCGGTGTTTGGCGCGTGGCGATAAGTGCGCAGCACGCCGTTGTCGATCCAGCTATGCGAAATGGCGTTGACGATGTCGTCTTTGCTGCCGCCGAGCATGTGCGTCGCCACCGCCGTCGAGGCGAGCCGGACGAGGATCACGTGGTCGAGTCCGACTCGGTTGAACGAATTTTTCAGCGCGTAACAGCCCTGGATTTCGTGCGCCTTGATCGCATACGTCAGCACATCGCGAACCGTCAGCGGCTTCTTGCCTTCGCGCACATTTTTGCGCGACACGTAATCTGCGACCGCGAGAATCGCGCCGAGATTATCCGACGGATGGCCCCACTCCGCGGCGAGCCAGGTGTCGTTGAAGTCTAACCAGCGCACCTGCACACCGATGTTGTACGCCGCCTGCACCGGATCGAGTTCGAACGATGTGCCCGGTACGCGCGAGCCGCCCGCCAACGTCGCGCCCGGGACCAGCGGACCGAGATGCTTCACGCATTCCGGAAACTTCATCGCCAGCATCGCGGTGCCGAGCGAATCCAGCAGCATGTAGCGCGCGGTGTCGTAGGCCTCGCGCGAATCGATCGCGTGATCGATCACATAGTCGGCGATGTCGACCA
>CAZZYA010000363.1:0-2181 GCA_964658115.1 uncultured Rudaea sp.
GTTCTTTTGCCGAAGAAGATGGCGGCGCCGCGTGCGCGATTGTCGGCACACTCAGATAGAGTGGTGCAATCGGTGCGATATCGACCAGCGCAACGGAATGCGCGTGAACGATTTCGCTTGCCGCCTTCCACGCCGGGTGCGCGTCATCGGCGGCCCATGCGTCGAAATGCAAGCGGGAAAGCGCATTGGCGTCGGACAGGAGCGCGTTCTTTTCTTTCTCGTCGAGTGCGGACGGTCCGTGAGCGAGCGCACGAGCACCAAGCTGGCGATGCGTCTCGCGCACCGCTGCGGATTGATGCGTCCGCGCGATGTCGCTGGCGCATGCCATCGCGTTGTGCAGCGGATCGACCACGGCATCGACGAAGTTCGGCGGCGGCGGCGACTGCCGCACATGCGCACGCATGCGGCGCAATTCGCGCGGCGTCATCGATTCCTCGGGAATCAGGAACAGGCGCGCTTCGCGAGCACGGCGGCCGAGCGATACGCGGCTGGAAAACACCGAAATCGGAATCGACAGCGCGAGCGCGCCTGCGACCGGCAGCAGCCACCACAAAAACGACGGATTGAGCCAGTACACGAATCCCGCCCACACCAAACCGATCAGCGTATGCACGCCGTGACGTCGCAATGCTTGCGACCATGGCGTCTGCGAATCGTCTCGCGGCGGCGATTTCCATACGACTTTCCAACCCAGCAGCGACGTCAGCACGAACTGCGCGTGAAACAGCATGCGAATCGGTGCGAGCAGCATCGAGAACAGCATCTCGCCGATCGTACTAATCGCCAGCTTGAAGGGTCCGCCGAATTCGCGCGATTTGTGTCCGATGAAAAGCAGCGCGACGCTGGCGATCTTCGGCAGGAACAGCAACAGCGCGGTCATCGTGAACAACGTGATCGCGCGATCAGGATGCCATTCCGGCCACAGCGGAAACAACTGGCTCGGCGCGGTGAAATATTCGGGCTCGACCAACGTGTGGATCGCGAGGTTGGCTGTCGACAGCACGAGAAAAAGAAACCACAACGGCGCTGAAACGTAGGCCATGATGCCGGTGAAAAACACCGCGCGATGCGCAGCGTGCAGTCCTTGCGCGAAAAACAGGCGCGAGTTGATCAGATTGCCCTGACACCAACGGCGATCGCGGCTCAGTTCGTCGAGCAAGTTCGGCGGCATTTCTTCGTAGCTGCCCGGCAGGTCGTAGGCGAGCCACACGCTCCATCCGGCGCGCCGCATCAGCGCGGCTTCGACGAAATCGTGCGAGAGGATTTCGCCCGACAATGCGCCGCTTCCGCGCAAGCGGCCGAGCGAGCAATAACGCATGAAAGGTTCGACGCGAATGATCGCGTTGTGCCCCCAGTAATGCGATTCGCCGAGTTGCCAATAATGCATGCCGGCCATGAATAACGGGCCGTAGACGTGCGTGGCGAATTGCTGGATGCGCGCATATAGCGTTTCGCGTCCCGACGCGTGCGGGCCGGTTTGGATGATGCCCGCGTCGTCGTTCGCTTCCATCATGCGCACGAGCGAGGCGAGGCCGCTGCCGCTCATGACGCTATCGGCATCGAGCACGACCATGTATTTGTAGTTCTTGCCCCAGCGTCGGCAGAAATCGGCGACGTTGCCGCTTTTCCGTTTGATGCGGTGGCGGCGCAGGCGATAGAAAATGCGTCCGAAACCGCCGGTGTTGCGGCAGATGTCGAGCCATGCGCTGCGTTCGGCGATGCGTGTGTCCGGATCGCTGGTATCGCTCAGGAAAAAGAAATCGAAACGATCAAGCAATCCGGTTCGCGCGACCGATTCGTATGTCGCGCGCATGCCTGCGAACACGCGCGTCGTATCTTCGTTGCAGATCGGCATGATGATGGCGGTGCGCGAATCCGGATCGATCGGCTCGTCACCACGAATCGTCGCGGTGATCGAATAGCGATCCTGTTTGCGCGCGAGGACGAGCAATCCGGCCATCGCCGTCCAGAATCCCGCGGAGATCCATGCAACCAGGATCGCGAACAGCGCGAGAATCGCGATCTCCATCGGCTTGCGTCCGTGATAGGGCAACACTTCGGCCATGAACGATGTGGCGAGATAAGTTTGCGCGAGCAGAAGCACGAGTAGGATGCGGCGGCGGACTTTCGCGGATGTCTGCCAACGACTGGGCGGCAGGCGTTTCTTGTTGCGACGAGCAG
>CAZZYA010000364.1:0-2179 GCA_964658115.1 uncultured Rudaea sp.
CGCAAGGGCGACCGACTTTCGTTGCATGTCGAATGCGGTTCCGGAACCTACGTTCGCAGTCTCGTGCGCGACCTCGGCGAGACGCTCGGGTGTGGCGCGCACCTCATCGCGCTGCGACGGTTATGGGTCGATCCATATCGCTCGCCGCAAATGTTTGCGCTTGAAGAACTTGCGTTAAATGAAGCCCGCGATGCGCTGCTGTTGCCGTTGGAAAGTGGACTCGCTGGATTGCCGAAATTGACGTTGGACGCCGATGAAGTCTTGCGTCTGCGGCAGGGCAAAACGGTGACCCGATCGGATCATGCCGAGGCCGCACTGGCCTATGCGAGCGATGGCGTGGGAATACTGATCGCCCTGGTAGAAATTGACGCGACGGGGGAAGTTCGGGTCAAACGGGGATTCAATTGATATCAACGTGGATAACCGACGACCTTTACCGCTAAATTCCTGCAGGAAATTGCCGCACGCGTCAGAAAACGGTTACAATAAGCGGCTATTCCGATGCGCCATTCGGCGATCGATTTTCGCTTCATCAACACTAACGCGGATTGCGCTTCTCAGCACAGTGCTGAACTCGGCCGATCCGCGCCGGACGCAACAGAGGATTTAAAAAAATGTCGCTTTCAGTCGAACAGACCAGCAAGGTCATTACCGATTACCGCCGCGCCGCGAACGATACCGGTTCGCCCGAAGTGCAGGTCGCGCTGCTTTCCGCGCGAATCGAACATCTTTCCAAGCACTTCTCCGAGCACGACAAGGATCACCATTCGCGCCGCGGCCTGCTGAAGATGGTCAACCAGCGCCGTCGTCTGCTGAACTATCTCAAGACCACCGATACGGATCGCTACAAGACGCTGATCGAGCGGCTTGGCATTCGTAGATAATTTTTGCGTTCATCCGTGGACGCAAACGCAGAAAAATAGCGGCCATCCACCGCCGCACTTCTCAACAAGAGCACCGCGCCACGGGGCGCGGCGTTAATAAAAACCTAGGAGTCGCCACGTGGCGAAAGTAACCAAGTCATTCCAGTACGGTAATCACCAGGTCTCGCTCGAAACGGGTGAAATCGCCCGCCAGGCCTCGGGTGCAGTGATGGTGTCGATGGACGGCACCGTGGTACTGGTGACCGTGGTCGCCGCCTCGAAAGGGCGCGAAGGCCAGGATTTCTTCCCGCTCACCGTCGACTATGTCGAAAAGTTCTACTCGGCCGGCCGCATCCCCGGCGGTTTCTTCAAGCGCGAAGGCCGCCCGACCGAAAAGGAAACGCTCACCTCGCGCCTGATCGATCGTCCGGTGCGCCCGCTATTTCCGGAAGAGTACAAGAACGAAGTGCAGGTCATCGCACAGGTCGTCTCGCTCAATCCCGAAGTGGACGGCGATATCCCGGCGATGATCGGCGCGTCTGCCGCACTTAGCCTCGCAGGCATTCCGTTCAAGGGTCCGATCGGCGCGGCACGCGTCGGTTATACGGGCGGCAAATACATTCTGAATCCGACGCATACAGAACTCGAAACGTCCGACCTCGATCTTATCGTCGCCGGCACTTCGAATGCGGTACTGATGGTCGAATCCGAAGCCAAGCTGCTGTCGGAAGAAATCATGCTCGGCGCGGTCGTGTTCGGTCATCATGAATTGCAGAAAGTGATCAACGCGATCAACGAACTCACTGTCGAAGTCGGCACCAAGCCCTCGGCCTGGGTCGCGCCGCCGAAGAACGTCGCGCTTATCGGTGCGCTGAAAGAAAGCGTCGCCGACCGTCTCACGCAAGCGTTCGGCGTGCGCGACAAACTGCAACGCCGCGATGCGATTTCCGCCGCCAAGCAGGATGTCCTGCAGACGCTCGCCGGCCGTGTCGAAAGCGAAGGCTGGGATTCCGCGGAACTGTCCAAGGAATTCGGCGAACTCGAATACCGTACGCTGCGCGACAGCGTGCTCGCTTCGAAGGTGCGCATCGACGGCCGCAAGCTCGACGACGTGCGTCCGATCTCCGTGCGCGTCGGCGTTCTTCCGCGCACGCATGGCTCGGCGCTCTTCACGCGCGGCGAAACGCAGGCGCTGGTCATCGTCACGCTCGGCACCACGCGTGATGCGCAGATCATCGACGCGCCGGAAGGGGAATCGAAAGATCCGTTCCTGTTCCACTACAATTTCCCGCCATTTTCGGTCGGTGAAGCGGGCC
>CAZZYA010000365.1:0-2149 GCA_964658115.1 uncultured Rudaea sp.
GGTGTAAGCTTTGTCTGCCCATGCTAACTATACAATAACGCGCAGCCGCTCGGCCGAACCCCCGCTGGTGGGGTTGGCTGTCTCTTAAATTCGTTGCCTCCGGGGACGCTTGGCGTCGCTGATCGACCCAGAGCGGACAGTGATGAGCGTCAGGTAAACAAGCCGCCTCATCTCACGGTACTGTATCTCGCGAACGCCCCCTGCGGTCGGTGGTGAATGACTGCGCTCAGTCTCGCCGAAAGGGCTTTTTGTTATCTAGAGTCGACCTAGCGGTCGACTGTGCCCGGTCCGCCGCGTATCAACCGGGAGGGCAGCAATAGAATGGCGCGTAAAAATTCGAATACACCCTCGAAAGCGATCCCAACAAGACGAAACGGAAGCGACAGAAGCCAGAGCAACGGCCATAGCACGAGCACCAGCAGCGCAAGGGGCCAGCAAACGACCAATAGTAAAAGCCATAGCAGAAACTTCATCATTTGGGGTCTCCTCGGCAGTCGACGTCAAATATTTCATGACAAAAAAGCTTCGGCAGCCGGTCACCTTATCCACGCCTAAAGCTTCCGAAGCATAAATAACGTCATGTCAGCCTAAAACACCGTATCGCCAATAAGGTTTCAACTTAAAGTACGAATAACGATACCGGTGGGCTGAGCTACGGGGATGGCAGCAAAGCTGCGAACACTTCGGAGGAGCATTCGTCGGCTCTTATTCGTAAGTCGGCTTGCGACCCTGAGCCGTCCATTGTGACCGTCTGCTTTGCAGCATCAGATCCGCGATATCTCAAGGCGATGGTAATTTTGCTAACGCCGGTTGGCAGAGCTGCGCTCGTGTTTTTCGAGGGCGTCTTCGACAGCGTGCAGAAGTGCGACGAGTCTGTCGAATTCTTCGAGAGGCAGCTTTGCGCCCAACTGCGCGCGTACAGTCTTTAGTGCGCGCGCGAGTTCGCCCAATTCGTCTGTGAAGCCGTTGTGCAGTGGATAGTGCGGCAAAACTACTCGCAACGGCTCTAATGCTCGGCGGTCACACCACGTATTAAGCAGGGCCAGCATCTTTTCATGAAACTCAGGATATGTCATAAATTTTGTCCAGCTATCCATTATCCATATCGATCGCCTCGCAGTAGCTCGAACCGACTTTACGAGGGTTCTCTTAATGCGAGCTGGAATTGGAAGCCCGCTGCTGCTGTGTCTAGCAGCATGCTTCCCGGATAAACGTAGTAATTAATGTTTGCGGCGGAAATAGGCTCACTAATCGGATTTCCACATGACATGCACCGCGCAGGATTTGTGAATAGCCATCTATCGCCGGACGGTGTCGGTGCGAGCACTGTTTCCATCCGACGTTGTAGATCAGGGGATAGTATCCACGGATGCACGTTTCTGACCACCCTCACGTATGCCGGATCAAGGCTGCCCCAGACGAGAGTTAAAGTACCTGCCTCGTTGTACAGAAACCCCTGATTCCCAAAGCCCGCGTGGTACGGATGTGGTTGGTCAAACCCGTTGCGAAATTCACACGCTTTACACGTAACGAGTGTTTTCAATTAAGTTCCCTCAGCGAGAGAGTTCTTGTATACGCGAAGCAGCCACATATCCCAAGCCGCCTTGTTAACTCCTTGTGACCTCGACGACCGTTGAGTTTCTAGTAGCTTGCCGCATGCCCCAGATGACCGCTTTGACGCGACTATTTGTTTGGCTCGAACGCCCGCCTTTGACCGGATGCCGTCGATAGAAGTCAATTTCCGGAATCGACCCGTTCCGGCCTGTCGCGTCCGTCGGCTTCAGGGGAAAACAATCGAGTTTGAGATCCCGGATGCGCCACCAATTGGAGCCAAACCTCACCGATCATGATGTAGCTGGGGATGCGTGCTATGGAAAAAGCACGGTTGCGTCCGCATGGCACTGCGCCTTCCATTTTTTAATGATGGCATCTGTTACGTGAAACTCCGGTGCGCCAAGACCTGATTTTACCGCCAGGAACCAATAGCTGCCGCGGTCAGCTTTCTTGGCGTCAAATCGAATAGGAGTCGCTGCACTCAGCGCTTCAGCAGCACGATACTCCACGAACGGATGAGTCCAACCCTCGCTTGTAGTTACTCCCAGCTTGGGCTCACTGACCTCCGGCGTAGTTTTAAGGACTTCGAGCATGC
>CAZZYA010000366.1:0-2134 GCA_964658115.1 uncultured Rudaea sp.
CCCTCGTTCTTAGCAGGTAATACGATGCTGATCACGCTTCTTTGATCCCTGTGCCGATACAGTCTGTCCGGCGTTAAGACAGCACAAAGAGTACCCACAACCCCTCTGGCGCGCCAGTCGTTAAAAAGGGATTCTATCCGGGGTGCTTTTGGAGTACATTCCATCGTGATTTCGGGGATTTACATAGGTTTCTTATGGCGACTCAAATGAATCCTGCGGCCCTTGCTGGGTTGTCGGGCGTGGCTCGTCGCCTCGTGCTTGAGGGAACGCTGGCCGACGCCGACGCGCGCAAGGCTGTGGAGTCGTCGCTCAAGCAGAAGATTCCGCTCGGCACGTACCTCATCGAACATGCGCTCGCGAACGGCAATCAGGTCGCCATGGCGACGTCGGCCGAGTTCGGCGTGCCGCTGTTCGATGCCGACGCGCTCGATCTGACACAGGCGCCGATCAAGCTCGTCAGCGAAAAACTCATCACGCAGCACAAAGCACTACCTTTGTTCAAACGCGGCAACCGCTTGTTCGTCGGATTGGCCGACCCGACCAATCTGCACGCGCTCGATGAAATCAAGTTCCAGACCAACCATTCGGTCGAACCGATACTCATCAGCGAGGAACAGCTCAGCCGCGCGATCGATCAGGCGCTCAACGCGGTTGGTTCGACCGTCGACGGTCTCGACGATGCGGAAGGTCTCGACACGCTCGACGTCGAGGGCGGCGATCTCGACGAAAGCGAAAGCAGCACGGGTGTCGACGCTACCGGTAACGACGACGCGCCGATCGTCAAGTTCGTCAACAAGGTGCTGGTGGATGCCATCAAGCGCGGCGCGTCGGATATCCATTTCGAGCCGTATGAAAACAACTACCGTGTGCGTCTGCGCATGGACGGCATGTTGCGCGCGGTCGCTTCGCCGCCGGTGAAGCTGACACCGCGAATCTCCTCACGCCTTAAAGTGATGTCCGGCCTCGATATCGCCGAGCGTCGGGTGCCGCAGGACGGACGTATCAAGCTGAATTTGTCGAAGACGAAATCGGTCGACTTCCGCGTAAGCACCTGCCCGACGCTGTTCGGCGAAAAAGTCGTACTGCGTATTCTCGACGGCGCCGCTGCGAAGCTCGGCATCGAGAAGCTCGGCTACGAGGAAAATCAGCAGAAGCTTTTTCTCGACGCGATCGACAAACCCTACGGCATGGTGCTCGTCACCGGCCCGACGGGTTCGGGTAAAACCGTTTCGCTTTACACCGCTCTCAACATTCTCAACACCGAAGGACGCAACATCTCCACGGTTGAGGATCCGGTCGAAATCCGCTTGCCCGGCGTGAACCAGGTGCAGCAGAACCAGAAACGCGGCATGACGTTCGCTGCGGCGCTGCGCTCGTTCCTGCGTCAGGACCCGGACGTGATCATGGTCGGCGAAATCCGCGATCTCGAAACGGCGGAAATCGCGATCAAGGCCGCGCAGACCGGCCATATGGTGTTAAGCACGCTGCACACAAACGATGCACCGCAAACTGTCGCGCGACTGATGAACATGGGCATCGCGCCGTACAACATCACGTCGTCAGTGACACTCGTTATCGCGCAACGTCTCGCGCGCCGTCTGCACGATTGCAAGAAGCCGTTGCAATTGCCGGAAGCGGCACTGCTTGCCGAAGGTTTCAGCGAAGCCGATATCAAGAGCGGCAAACTGCAGCTGTTCGACGCGGTAGGCTGCTCAAGCTGCAACGATGGTTATAAAGGCAGAACCGGTATCTATCAGGTCATGCCGATGAACGAAGATATCCAAAAGGTCATCCTTGCCGGCGGCAATGCGCTGCAGATCGCAGAGGGTGCGAAGAGAGCCGGCGTCTCCGACCTACGAGCGTCGGCGATCACCAAGGCCAAGAACGGTGTCACCAGTCTCGCCGAAATCAACCGCGTCACTAAGGATTAGTCCATGGCCACCGCAACTGCCGCTTCTCGCGCCAATACCGCCCGCGCTGCTTCTCGTGCGCAGGTAAGTCAACTGATCACGTTCAACTGGGTCGGCGTCGACAAGCGTGGCGTCAAGATCAAAGGCGAATACGCAGCGAAGACCGCAGCGCTGGTCAAAGCCGAATTGCGGCGCCAGGGCATCAATCCGCAGTCTGTAAATCC
>CAZZYA010000367.1:0-2105 GCA_964658115.1 uncultured Rudaea sp.
CGTCGTCGACGCCGCGAAGTAATCTCGCGGAATCGACGACGGCTCGTGTTTAGATGTAGCCGAGCAACAGCAGCACGACGACGATCAACAACACCAGGCCGATGCCGCCGGTAGGCCGGTAACCCCAAGAGCGACTGTATCCCCACGTCGGCAATGCGCCGATAAGGATCAGTACAAGAATAATGAGCAGAATGGTTCCGATCGTCACATGCTTCTCCTTGTTTTTGGTGCGTTCCTTCAGACACGCGAGTGTGATCGTGCAAGGCCCGCTGGAAGCTGAACCGTCGCATTGACCGTTATCCGGATGCCATGCTCTGATTCGGCCGGTTTCCCGCCGAGATTTTCTTCACATGAACCGTCGTGACTTCGTATCTCTGGCCGCCGCCTCGACGCTCCCGCTGGTTGTTGGCTGTACATCGCAACAAAGCGTTCGTGGAGCGGTGCGAAATTATCTGGCACCGGATGTATCGTTCACCAATGGCGTTTGTGGACTGCCGCCTGTGCGTGTCGAGGCTGACCGCGAAATTCGCACTGTCGTCGGACTGCGGCCTTATCGGCCGTCGGGGTTCGTGGTTCGCGCCGAAAAAATCGGCGATACGCTGATCGTCCACAATTATGGGCACGGCGGTAGCGGCATCACATTGTCGTGGGGCACATCGAAGCTAGCTGTGGATCTCGTAGCTCCGGGTCATCGTGGCGCGGTCGCGGTGATCGGCTGCGGCGCGGTCGGATTGTCCAACGCGGTTCTGCTGCAAGAAGCGGGATTCGATGTGACGATCTACGCCAAGGCGCTTCCGCCGGAGACGACGTCGAACATCGCCGGCGGCCAATGGTTTCCCGCATTCCTGTTCGATGCGGAAAAACGCACGCCTGAATTCGACGCGCAACTGATCGCGGCAGCGACGTATGCCTACCGTCGCTACCAGATCATGGTTGGCGCGCGTTATGGCGTCAGATGGATGCGCAACTACGCATGCAGCCATCATCCTTTCCGCGAAGACGGTTTGCTCAGTGAGGCGAGTCCCATCCACGATCTCATTCCGGAACGCCAGGACCTGCGACGTGGTGAACATCCATTCGGGGACTACGCTTTCGTTCGGCAATTCGATACGCCGATGGTTGAGCCGCCGGTTTATCTTGCCGCGATGGTCGATGAATTTCGAATTGCCGGCGGAAAGATTTGCGTCGGTGAGATACCCGACGTCGCCGCCGTGCAAGCGTTGCCGGAGAAACTCGTTTTCAACTGCACAGGCCTCGGCGCGCGGCAACTGTTCGGCGACGAAGAACTGATTCCGGTCAAGGGCCAGCTAACCGTCCTTTTGCCGCAACCCGAAGTGCAGTACGCCACGCTCGCGGGCGAACTGTACATGTTTCCTCGTTCCGACGGCATCGTGCTCGGCGGGACGCACGTCGAAAACGATTGGTCGCTCGAACCGGACTTGGCGAAGAAGCAAGAAGTCATTGCGGGACATCACGCATTCTTTCAATCGTTCGCGCGTTGCTGAGCTGGCTCACTTTCTGCTATTTGGCGCTCATGAAACCACATTCGATATTATTGCTCGACGATGACGCATGGACCGCCGACACCGCCCTGGAAATGCTGCGCTTCCAGGGCTTTCACGCCGAATGGGCATCAACAATCTCCAATGCACTGCAGAAGTTGGCCGCGCATGCGTTTGATCTCGTGCTGCTCGACCTCGATCTGGGCGAGGAGCGCGGCGAATCGTTGATTGCCGAGGCGGAACAGAACCACTTGAAGCTGCCTTCGATCCTGATCGTTTCGGCAGAAAGCAGTGAAGAGGGCGCCGCCGCTACCGACCGTATTGGCGCTATCGGTTTTTTACGCAAGCCATATGTTGTCCGCGATTTGCTCGATCAGCTCGCGCGGATGCCGGCGCCTCGTGCAGATTGAGATGCGCCGCGCAGATTTGCGTGAATGCTAGTCGTTGGTCAGAAGTCGCCGGTTTTTGACGCCGTCGGCACCGCGATCGTGCCTACGCGCGCTTAACGCATCGAATGCGTTGGCACAGCGCTTGAATTGCTCTCCGACAACCAGGGGAGAGTCCGATGAATTCCGAGATCCAGTCTTATCGTGAGAGTTCGCC
>CAZZYA010000368.1:0-2079 GCA_964658115.1 uncultured Rudaea sp.
GTTTCCTTGTATTTGTCCTGCATGTCGCGACCGGTGTCGCGCATCGTCTTGATGACCTTGTCGAGACTTACGCGATGCTTGCCGTCGCCGCGCATCGCCATACGCTGCGCATTGATCGCCTTGACCGAACCCATTGCATTGCGTTCGATGCACGGAATCTGCACCAGACCGCCGATCGGATCGCAGGTGAGCCCGAGGTTGTGTTCCATGCCGATCTCGGCGGCGTTTTCGACTTGATAGATCGATCCGCCGAGTGCAGCGGAGAGTCCGCCCGCCGCCATCGAACATGCCACGCCGACTTCGCCTTGGCAGCCGACTTCGGCGCCGGAAATCGATGCGTTTTCTTTGTAGAGAATGCCGATCGCACCGGCGGTCAACAGGAAATCGATTACGCCTTGTTCGCTCGCGCCGGGTACGAAACGGTCGTAGTAATGCAGCACCGCGGGAATGATGCCGGCTGCGCCATTGGTGGGTGCGGTGACCACGCGTCCGCCTGCGGCGTTTTCTTCGTTCACCGCGAGCGCGTATAGATTCACCCAATCGAGAATCGTCAGCGGATCCTTCAGCGCCGCTTCCGGACGATCACGCAATTCGCGGTACATGATCGGCGCGCGGCGCTGCACTTTCAGGCCGCCGGGCAGCACGCCTTTTTCGCGGATGCCGCGCGCGAGGCAATCCTGCATGGCCTTCCAGATGGTTAGAAGTCCATTTCGGATATCGGCTTCGCTACGCCACACCTTTTCGTTTTCGAGCATCACCTGCGCGATCGTTTTGCCCGATTCGTCGCACAGTTTCAATAACTCGTCGCCGCTGTGGAAAGGAAAGGGCAGCGGCGTCATGTCGGGCACGATCTTGTCTTCGGCGGCTTCGTCGTGATTGACCACGAAACCGCCGCCGACCGAATAGTATTCGCGCGTCGCCAGCGTTTCGCCGGCGGCGTCGAAGGCGGTGAAGCGCATGCCGTTGCTGTGATACGGCAGTTTCTGCCGTTTGTTGAAAACGAGATCGGTCTTTTCGTCGAACGGAATTTCGTGCTTGCCGAGTACGCGGATTTTCTTTTCGCCGCGGATGCGCGAAAGACGCGCCGGAATCGAATCCGGATCGATCTTGTCCGGCCATTCCCCCTCGAAACCGCACAGCACGGCTTTGTCGGTGCCGTGACCGCGTCCGGTGTGCGCGAGCGACCCGAACAACTCGCCGCGCAGACGTGCAACATTGTATAAAATGCCGCGTTCGTCGAGCCATTTGTTGACGAAACGCGCCGCCGCGCGCATCGGGCCCACCGTGTGCGACGATGACGGTCCGATGCCGATCTTGAACAGGTCGAAAACGCTGACAGCCATGCCGGTACAGATGGGGACGGGATGCCGTTATTCTACGCCTTCCCTGCGAACATCGACTTCATGATTCTCGTTCTTTACCAGCGCGACGAGTGCCATCTTTGCGATCTGGCGATCGATGTACTCGCGAATGCGCGCGCGCCGGATTTTTCCAGCGTCTTCATCGACAACGACAATGCGCTCGAAGCGACGTACGGTGAACGCGTGCCGGTGTTGCGCGAGGAAGAATCTTGCCGCGAGCTCGACTGGCCGTTCGATGCGGCTCGCGTGCGCGACTTCCTTCAGGCCTGCGCGCCGATGGCTTCGATATCCGGCGTACGCCAGCCGCAGAACAAACCCCAGCAATAGAACACTATCGCGATGATCGCGACGGCGACGAGATCCCAACCGTAGCTGATCATGTCAAGCCCGCCGAACTTCGAACTGCCGATGTACGACATCAGCGCGATCGTCGGCAGGTAGGCGATGAGCCACGCCGCACCGCGCAGTTGCCGGCCGAAATCGTTCCAGCGTTTCATCGCCTGATAGTAAATGTAGATCGGCAACGCGACGACGATGAGCAGAATGATTTCGCCCGTCAGCGGCCACTTCGCCCAGTACAACAATTCCGTCGAGAAGATGAAGGCGAGGCACGAAAACACCGGCAACGCCGGCATGCGCAACGGACGAAACAGGTTCGGCGCGGTCTTGCGCAATGTCATCGCGCTCACCGGTCCGGTGATGTACGAAATGATCGTCG
>CAZZYA010000369.1:0-2069 GCA_964658115.1 uncultured Rudaea sp.
CGGGTTTCGCCGCGAACGAAATGCCCGACGGCCCGATCGTCAACCTGTCCTACTATGTGTTTCCGGCCTTCGCCGACCTCGCCGACACTTGACCGGAAGCGACTCACGTCGACTTATGTACCGACTGCAACTGCCGCAACTGAAAAATCGGAGGGCAACGCAACCGTGCTCCAGCAATTGCTCAGGTAATGAGCACCGTGAGTCCGCCGCCAAACAATGGTAAACCGGCGAGTGAACTCATAGCGGCTATCGAGAACGAGGAAGGTAAATCCGCTTTCCCTAATCCGGCTATCGCCGAGCATCAAACGGTGACTTCGGAAACACCCGACGCGAACTGGTCGCAAACAGCTGCACCGCAACTGGCCGATTACTTTGAATCCGCGCTGGGAAGTCGATTTGAGTTCCCACTTGTCCAGTGCGGCCACGACATTTGCGAACTACAAGCGGCCTCGTTCGTCGCAGGCGATAGCGCGATTGATATGCATGACTTCCAACAGGTGTACCACGATATGCGCGAGCAGCCATGGTGGACTGCTCTGGGATTCAATGAACAGACGCTCGAGGTTCAATCGTCGAAAAATGGCCGCAACCTGTTTATTTGTTTCATTACGAGAGCTAGCTCGAGGAGCAGGCTTAGTCATGCTGAGATTTAAAGAAGAACTACCGTTATTGGTAAATACCGTGTCTCGGACAAGATCGATTTTTGTTTTCGACATTCACCTGCCCTACCCTACCAAAACCCTTCCGATTCATCCTGCTCGGCCTGCTTTGCCGACGGTAACTGCTCCGAGATGCGATGAGCTTCCGCGCGCCGCAAATAGAGAGAGATTCGCCACGGAACGAAAACAAGGATGAAGAGCGGCACGAGTATTATTTCGAGCCAGTGTCTTGTCGCCTTATCGAAAAACGGCCAGTCCCATGGTTGCCCATAAAGAACGCGTAGCGCGATGAAACCTGCGAACGCGAAGCAAATCCCGATATCAAGGGCGAGCCGCCATCGTTCGCGTGCGCGCGGACTCATCTTCGCTGCGACCCAGGTTTCATCGCGTTGAACCCGTGTCGTCTGAGACGCTTTCTCTGATCGCCGACATCGCAACAAAACGAGAAGCGATGATAGAGACGACGCCGATTATGCCGACGACGAAACCGCAGACATTCGATGAATTGATTTCCGACGGAACCTTGCCGTGAAACATCGCAATCGCGACAAGCTCACATACGACGAACATCCAGAAAAGGATTGTCGACACCAACATTTTGTCGTTAAGCATGTGCTTGTCCCGGCACGCTCACGAGCGCGATTTGCTCTTCAAGAATCGAAGAGCACTCAACAGCAACGCACCGGCTCCCAACACGAGAAGACCGATTGTTGGCCAATTCCACAACGTGGTCTGACCGTTTTCGGCATCGTCGATCGCGCGAAAGTAGTATTGCTGCCAGAAGATCATCAGCAACAGAAATGCGCAACCGAACGCAATCTTGAGAAGCAAGCCGTTTGCAGCGCCGAGTTGCAGCGCCCGATTGCTCACTCGCGCCGCACTAGAACGGTGCCGTCCACCGTCTTGTATTCGCCGTCTTCAAATCGAACGCTGCGGCCATCGTCCAGTTCGCCGCCAATGAATTCCCGTTTTCCTGGCTTGTCGCCGAACTCGATGAACACGACCCTGGCGCCAATTGTTCCTTTGCCAGGTTCGATGAAATTCCACATTTCTGTTTTTTCTGCGTCAGACATGTCCCATTTCCTCCGGGCTTGCAGTGGTGGCTATGCTTGAGAACGAACGTGAATGCTGCGCCGGCGAGACGGATAGGCCTGAGTCGTCTTCTTTGCAAAGCGATCGCGCGCATCGGCGATAACGGCGGGCGTCGGATTCACCAGCGGCGTCTTTCCGAGTTCGGGTTTCCAAACGTTCAGAAGCCGAGTCTGCTCGCTCTCGTTTTTGCGATGTTTTGAGCGCGGCAACGTGACTTCGAAGTAGCGATCGATCACGTCGTTCAATGTGCGCTTGCGTGCCTCGCCGTCCGGAACACTTTCACCGGTGTCGCGTTTGTGTTCGACAGAACGTGGCCGC
>CAZZYA010000370.1:0-2066 GCA_964658115.1 uncultured Rudaea sp.
GCGGTGGCCCAGCGTGTCGAATCGACGATGCCGAAGCGCGTTTCCTTGCCTTCCATGTTGCCGCCCGCTTGCGTCGCGGCCGCCGTCTGATCCACCCCGAGTGAAGTGAGCGCGGGATTGCCGGCTTGTTCGGCCATCGTGCACGCGAGCAGCAACGGCACGAAAATCACGAGCATCGCGGCGAGCAAAGCCCAGCCTTGCCGACGATCGCCGACCATCTTGCCGAATGTGAAACACAGTCCGGCGGGAATCAGCACGATCGCAAGCACTTGCAGGAAATCGCTCAGCGGCGTGGGATTCTCGAACGGATACGCCGAGTTCGCGCCGTAGTAACCGCCGCCGTTGGTGCCGAGTTGTTTGATCGCGATCTGCGACGCGGCCGGCCCAAGCGGCAGCGATTGTTCGACGACTGGCGTCGTCGTGACCACGTCCTTACCCGAACCGTCCTTCACGGTTTGCGTCGCCGTGGCCTGCTCGGTCAGCTGCACGGATTTGTAAGCGCTGAAATTCTGTGGAACGCCTTGCCACACGAGCGCGAGCGCCAGCACGAACGACAGCGGCAAAAGGATGTACAACGTGCTGCGCGTGAGATCGACCCAGAAATTTCCGATCGTCGACGAGGAACGACGCACGAATCCACGGATCACCGCGATCAACACCGCGATGCCTGTAGCGGCGGAAAGAAAGTTCTGCACGCAAAGCCCGAGCATCTGCGATAGATAACTCAGCGTCGATTCGCCGCTATACGCTTGCCAATTCGTATTGGAGGCAAAACTGATCGCGGTATTCATCGCCAGATCCGGCGGAACGTTGTCCATATTCTGCGGATTGAGCGGCAGCCACGCTTGCACGCGCAGCAGCGCGTAGACAACGAGCAATCCCGCGACGTTGAAAATCAGCATTGCCGCTGAATAACGAATCCAGCTCATTTCCTCGTCCGGCGAAATACCGCTGACGCGATAAATCAGGCGTTCGACCGGTGCGCCGATTCGTGTGAACCGATTGGACTTGCCCTCGAACACCACCGCCATATAACCGCCGAGCGGTTTGACGAGCAACAAGAGCGCGGCGAGGAAAAGTCCGAGCTGGATGCACGCATTGACAGTCATTCGAACCACTCCGGCTTGAGCAGCGCAGCGAGCAGATACAGCGACAGCACGGTCGCAACGACGCCAGCAACGAGATAAAGGACATTCATTTGCGTGGCTCCGACAGCCACGCGCATGCGCGCAAAAATTCGCACGTCGCGAGCGTGAGCGCGGCGAGAAAAACCAGGTAGACGAAGTCCATGCGAGCAACGCCGTTGAATCGGAGGCGTGACTCTAGGCAGTCAGGAATAGGGACGGTGTAGTGAAACAGGCGTTGCGGTATAAAAATCGCGTAAAAATCAGTCCGGCGGCCCGGACGCGGCAACGTGCGCTTCATTAAGAGATGAGTAGCGGTATGGCAGACGATCGCGCCAGCGGTATCCGCACAGGTCGCAAACGTATCGGCGTTTTACGTAGAAAATCGCCGCCAACGCGAGCAACGTATCCGCGGCGGTCAACATGAAACCGGCGACAAGCCCACGTGCGGCTGACGTTCCGGCCTTCATGAAGATCGCGAGGGGAACCAGTTGCAGCGCTGTGTAGATTGCGAAAACCCATCGTCGCGGGCGAGGGTCGTCGCGGTACGCGGTCGACGAGCATGACGGACAAGGCGCATCGTCGGAATGCGACAGTGTCGTCTTCGTGTCGCGATACGTGCGAATGTGACCGCGCGCGGTCGAAACGTCGGCGTCGCGAACGAGAATTCGATAGCCGCCGAACGCAATCGCCTTGAGCCAGTTCTGCCGTACGAAATCCGCATCGAACAGGTAAGCGTCGATTCCTTCAGCGCGCAACAGGCCGACGACGATATGTGCCTCCGTCAGGTCGAATGTAGTGTCGACCCGGCGCAGCGACATCAGCGCTTGTCCGCCTTGTCTAACCAGACTTCCAGCCCTTGTGCGTTCAGTTCGATATCCATCGCTAGCAATTCGCGAACGTCGGCCGACGACAGAGTGCAGCCGTGCGCCATCACGCGTC
>CAZZYA010000371.1:0-2049 GCA_964658115.1 uncultured Rudaea sp.
CACTGCAAGACCTGCGACATCATGGATCCCTACCAGATCATCACCTGGGTCCCGCCGGAAGGCGGGGGCGGGCCCAATTACGACGGCATGTAGTTCATTGGTCTCGCTCTTGAGATGGGGGTTATTCAGGGACTTAACCGGAAGCGCTGCGTAGACCCACATCTCAAAAGCGAGATGTGGGGCACCCAACTTCGTGACGCTTGGTTCTTGCTACTGCGGCTGAAATTCCTTGTTCAGGTCCTGCTCGGGGCCAAACGACAACACTGCGACGCTCTTGAACTCGACGATGTCTTTGTCGCTGTGGTTCTGTAGGCCGATCCATCCCCTGTCAGGACGCACTCCGCGATCCGGCTCGAACGATAACTTCTTGTCGGGCACCGGCTGACCTTCGGTGTAGTCGGTCACTTTCACATCATTCACAAAGACCTGTGTATGTGGACCCTCGATGCGGATCACCATCGTGTTCCATTCCGGGCCAGGTTTTCCTGGCTTGGCCAAAGGCTTGGTTAGCGAATAGAGCGTTCCTGTGACGTGATAGTCATCCTCGCCACCCAGCTCCGGATGATTATCAATCTGCACTTCGTATCCCTTATTGACCGGCATCCAGGGTTCGGTTGGCTCAGTCGGAATCCTGATGAAGACACCGGAGTTGTCGTTCTCGTGCGTCATCCTGTAGACCACTTTGATCTCGCAGTCGCCCAAGGGTCCGTCCGCCCAGTACAGCAGTCCCATTCCACCGTACGAACGCAGCAAGCCGTGCTCAACAGTAAAACCACCGGGGCCAACGTGCTTCCAACCGCGCAGATCTTTGCCGTCGAAAAGGTCGCGATAGCCGAGCTGCTTTGCCGGAGCCAAAGCAGTCGCACATGCCAACACTACAAGCCCAAGGAGCTGCCATTTCTTCATGAGTAGAAGTCTAAATTGTTCTTATGCCCGCTTATTAGTGCAATCACTGGCTTCTATCCAAAGAGAAGTAGGGCTGGCGGCATTTTGCGTGTAACATTCCTTTGCGCGGGAGCGGTATGCACTTCCCAAGCCGAAGGGACGAAGCGATGAGCGGCAGCGACCTGTTATTGACCTGTAGCGACTGCGGTCAGGAGTTTGTTTTCACTGCGGGCGAACAGCAGTTCTACCAGGAGCGTGGCTACTCTGCGCCTCGCCGCTGCAAACCATGCCGCCAAGCCAAGCAGAATGCTGGTGGCGGTGGTGGTGGAGGAGGCTACGCTGCATCGCACCATTCCCATAGCGACGGCGGCGGTTACGGCGGTGGTGGCGGCGGTATGAGCACCGGGACGACCGTGGTCTGCGCCAGTTGCGGCCAAACCACCACGGTGCCATTTGAGCCTAAAGGCGACCGGCCGGTTTATTGCAAGAGCTGCTACCGTCCGAAACAGGGCGGAGGTGGCGGTGGCGGAGGAAGACCCGGAGGCCGTAGCGGCGGCGGCGGCGGGGGAAACCGGGATCGCGATCGGCGCCGCGGCTAAGTCTTAACCACTTAGTTGTATGGCTGCCTACATCTGTCGGCGGGATACTGCTCTACGAGGGTGTCAGAATGGAGCAGATTCTGTTAGACATGTTCGAACAGGCACGGAAGCTGGTGGTCGAAACTGATCGCCGGCTGGCGGAAGAGCGGGATAGGGCTCGGGAAAAAGAGCGGGAAGCCCGAATGCTGGAGCTCTCCGCGCAAATCGAAGCTGCATTTGACTTTACCAGCAAGGAAAAGCTGGAACTTGATCCTCGCCTGGACTACCAGGATGGCAAGCCCACCGTGGAGTTCATCGTGCGCAGCCTGCGGGCGATTTTTGTCATGACTCCTGAAACTGACGGAATGTGGAGCTTGTGCGCTATCGAAGATGGCCGGGCGCCGCAACAGATGGGTACCTTCCAGGGTGGCAACCGGGGAGACTCGACGTCACGCCGCCTGGCTGCAGCCAGAGTGGTGACCGCCATCGGCAACTGGGCGCAAAAAGGCCAGCCTATGCTGGCAAAAAAGCCGGTGGAATCAGAGAAGTCGACGCGTTGGCAGGACACGGCAATTCCCCTGGAAAT
>CAZZYA010000372.1:0-2019 GCA_964658115.1 uncultured Rudaea sp.
TGACAACAATCTGTCGTTCAACATCATCGCCGACAACCTGCAGGGCGGGGTCGTAATCGCAGATGTGGGAACGGTGCACAACAAGATCGTCAGTTCGCGGTTTTACGACAACAACGGCCTCGGCATCGATCTCGGTGGTGACGGTGTGACGCCGAACGATACCGACACCGTTTCGAACGCCAGTCCGAATCGCTTGCAGAATTTTCCGCTGCTAACTGCCGCTACTGGCACGAATACAAGCGGTATCGTAAGCGGCACGCTGAGTTCCACCGCCGGCAGTTACACGATCGATCTGTTCGTGTCATCGAGCTGCAATGCGTCGGGCTATGGCGAAGGCGCGTTAGAGATCGGTAGTGGAACGCTCACTTTGACCGGCGGCAGCGCGAACTTCACCATTTCGGTGAGCGGTCCGTTTGCGCCTGACATGAACGTGATAACCGCAACGGCGACCGATAGCGCGAACGATACATCGGAATTCTCGAAGTGCTTCGCTTATACCAACGACACGATTTTCGCGAATGATTTCGAGCCGTAAGTTAAAGCACCGCGCGACGGTATGAAAGCCGTCGCGTTCCGCAGGCATAAATCAACCCCCTGTGGCAAAACCCGGATACAGCGTCATCCCGCCATCGACATACAACGTCGTGCCGACGACATAATCCGACTGATCCGACGCCAACCAAACAGCCGCCCGCGCGATGTCTTCCGGTTCGCCGATACGTCCGTAGGGAATCAACGTCATCAGATCGGCATACGCTTTTTCAGTGTTCCAAGCGGATGTATTGATCGGCGTGCGAATCGCGCCGGGAGCGATCGCATTGACGCGAATCCGCTGCGGCGCCACTTCCTGCGCGAGACTTTCCATCATCATGCGAATGCCGCCTTTCGACGTCGCGTAATTCGCATGACCGGCCCACGGAATTTCCTGGTGCACGGAACTCATGCAGATGATCTTGCCCGCGGCACACGAAACGGATGCGACGACGCCACGCCGCTCGAATTCCTTGATCGCTTCGCGCGAACACAGAAACTGGCCGGTAAGATTCACGCCGATGACTTTGTTCCATTGATCGAGCGTCATGTCCTTGAACGCGGCATCGCGTTGAAGCCCCGCGTTGCAGACCAGGATGTCGATCGTACCGAATTGCGTTCGCATCGCTGCGAACATGTCGACGACCTGCTGCTCGTTCGATACATCGGCCAGGTAAGCGAACGCATTGACGCCGAACTTCTTTATTTCGTCGACGACGGCATTCGCCGCGCCGTCGTCCGCCACGTAATTCACCAGCACATCCGCGCCCGCTTGACCGAGCGCGAGTGCTACCGCCCGACCAATGCCGGAATTGGCACCCGTTACCAACGCTTTCTGTCCAACGAGGTGTTTAGGCGGCGCTAACGACGGTGCGGTCGGAGGAGACAATGCGGTCATAAGAATGCGGTAGACCATGTTGATGCGGAGCGAGGTTCGAGCTTGCGGCGTTTCAAATGAACTCGGTATGAGTATTCGCAACGTGTGTCATCACCTGGTCGCTCAATCGTGGTCCGAGTTATTTATCCGACGACCGACGGTACGCCAGCGCCGCGAGATGTATCGCCTCGGCCTGCGAGGGATAGATGTGCAGCACGTCGGCCAGATCGCGAAGGCCGATGCCGGCGTTCATGGCGACGGTCAGTTCATTGACCATTTCGCTCGCGCGCGAGGCGACGATGGTGGCGCCCAGAATTTCATCGCTGTGATCGCGCGCGTGAATTTTCACGAAGCCCGTGTCTTGTTCGTCGATGATCGCGCGATCGACGTCGTGCATCATTATCGTGTAGGTTTTCACAGGAATGCCGTTCGCTTTGGCTTCCCAAACCTGCGTGCCGACGTGCGCGATTTCCGGGTCGCAGAACGTACACCACGGCACGATCAATTTCCGGTGATTGTGCGTCGTGCCGAGAAGCGCATTTTCCGTTGCCATGACAGCGGAAAATTTCGCGATGTGCGTGAACTTGTGCGTTAGACATACATCGCCGGCC
>CAZZYA010000373.1:0-1988 GCA_964658115.1 uncultured Rudaea sp.
ACACGAGTCGTTTTCATTAACAAATGCGGATTGGTAAGTTGTTGATATTGTTGGTTAGTGAGCGCGCGTTAAATGTCGCGTTTTTAGAGGGGCGTGGCCGTGATCCGCACGGTCAAGGCCAGTTGCGGACGTGCAGGCTAAGCGGCCAAGGTTTGCGGGAGCAAGCGATCGTATTCCTTCTTGACCACCGCGTAGCACTCACAGCAGCGATTTTCGAGCGCCGGCCGATTTATGAAAGTATTCGCTCCGATTTGTGGTGCAGCGGCAGATCGATCGTGAAGACACATCCAATGCCCGGCACATCACGGACTCGCAGGATTCCGTCGTTTGCTTCGACACCGCGTCGCGAGATGTCCAAGCCCAGCCCAAGCCCCGATCTGTCCTGCCCGCTCTGGGAAAACGGCAGAAACATGTTGTCCATCGCGCCGGCCGGAAGGCCGCCACATTGGTCTTCGACTTCGATCAGCACGCGGTCGCACACCACGTGGGCATGCAGCCGGACGTTTGAATGGTGTCTGGTGAACTTGAAAGCGTTCTGCAGCAGATTGCCAACCGACGCGGCCAGCATTTCAGGATCCGCAAAGACCAGGACGTCAGCCGGTACCGAGACTACGGTAAAGGGGGTTCCCCGCGCGAGCGCGTCGAATGAGGCAGTCAGCTTCACATTGTCCAGAAAACACTGCCAGTGGTATCACTTCCTTCCGTGGCGGCAATCGCGACGTAACTCTAACTTCCGCAAGGGCATGGTCGACGAGAGTGCGCATACCGAGAAGCGTGCGGTCAAGCACCGCACCCGTCGCGCCCGAAATCGCCACATTGCCCATTTTGATGGCGGCGACGACTAGCGTAGCGGTATGAAGATAGTTTCGTAACTCATGTGCCAGAGGCCCTAGACGAGCGCTGAGCGTTTCTGCTGCAGATTCACGCAACTCGGCACTGTGCCTCGAATATTCTGTCACTGCACCGGCGATGGCGTTGTCAAGACAACGATTAAAGGTCCGAAACTCATCGACCGCGATGGGTGCGCCCGTTTCAAAGGCGAGGTTGGTAACGGCTTGGCAGACGTCGCCGTAGGACCTCACCACTTGATCGAGTGTGAAACCTTGCTCGAGAAGCTCTCGCCCGTGCAGTCCTGCAGTCTCGCTGAGCTCGAGATCCGACAATACCAAGGGATCGCGCGCTCTTCGTTGCGGCGCTCGATCGGAATGCTCTTCGACTGCAAGGGTCTTGATGAGTTGGTCTAAGAAGACGGGTACGCCGCGGATCGAATGCTCGTCCGGTGGCGTCGTTGGCGATCTGGCCGAGACCATGCTGTGACAGCGTTCGATCAGGATCGCGCGATTCGTCGAGAGGAATGCGTGCAGCACAAGACAGCTTGAACCCAACGAATAACGAGCGTCTGTACGGTGCAGCACATTTGGATCATTTGGCGGGGCTTACGCTAAGGGGGCGCACTCGTGCGCTTGATAGGATCTGTTGGGGTCGCAACGCCTCTACTGCAAGCAAGCGTAGACGGCCCGTGTACAAGTCACGCGCGGGTGGTCGTTTCTGTCAGCCATGCTCGTCGGTGGCAGAACTCACGAGGGTGAGTACACCTCTAGCGTTTAGATAATTCGCCCGTCGCGATCGTTCTCAGTCCATGAGCGCTGCATGACTTCGAGTATGGCGGTCACTTCGGCGCAGACCTGTATAGGAATGCCGGCTTCCGCATTGATCCACGCAATCACACCGGGAAGCAACGATGCAGCGTCCTCCGACTTGCTTCGTCGGACGCACAGAGTCCCTCCTGGCTTGCGAGATATCATGCAACGATCGCCGTTTGAATCGAAGCGAGTCTTGCCGCGGCCAATTGGCGCAAGCTCGTCCAGAGTTATCGCTCCTACGGCAAGCAACGTGTCGGCGGTGCCCTCGTAGACAATTCGGAGCCTTCCGTCAAAAGTGCATCGGGAAATATCCGTGCGATACGAGTGAGGATTGCTGTGCGCCAT
>CAZZYA010000374.1:0-1982 GCA_964658115.1 uncultured Rudaea sp.
AGATCATCCATCGCGCGGAAACCTCAACACAAACTGCGCGCCCCCGCCGACTCGCCTTTCCGCCCGAATTCCCCCGCCGTGCTCTTCGACGATCTTCTTGGCTACCGCCAACCCAAGCCCGGTCCCCTTCGCCTTGCTGGTCGTATACGGCTCATACCAACGTTCATCGAAACCTTCCGGTAGCCCCGGTCCATTGTCGGCCACCGTCAACTCAATCCACTTTTGCGCATTATCCACAATGTCGCACGTCGAAACGTCGATATGCGGCTTGCGTGTGTCACCGATTGCCTCGATCGAGTTCTTGATCAGATTGTGCAGCAGCTGGCGTATGCGACCGGCGTCGACGCGCACGACCGGATCAGCCGCGGCGAAGCGACGTGTCAACTGAATGCGTTGATCGTTTTCGTAAAGATCGAGCACCTCGCCGGCGAGCGCATGCAGCGACGTCGGACGCGTATCGATTTGCGGTGGTCGTGCGTAGTCGCCGAATGAGTTGACCATCGTCTTGAGCGCTTCGACCTGGCTGATGATGGTGTGCGTGGCGCGGTCGAGCACTTCGGCTTCTTCCGGCGCGAGTCGGCCGATAAAACGGCGGCGCAGACGTTCCGCCGCAAGCTGGATCGGCGTGAGAGGATTCTTCACCTCGTGCGCCAAACGACGCGCGACTTCCGCCCACGCTGCATCGCGTTGCGCGCGATTGAGCACGGTCAAGTCGTCGATGACCACCACCACGCCGGTTTCGCTGCCCGGCATCTGGCCGAGTTCGGCGCCGCGTAGCGTGAGCGTGATGCGTTCGGCGCGCTCGATCACCACTTCTTCGCGCCATTCGAGCACGCCTTCGCGTACGTGCTTGAGCACCGGGTCGATTAACGGTGCGAGTGCCGGATACTGCTGCCGCACGATGCTCAGATGCTGCCCGAGAAATCGTGACAGCGGCGCGTCGAGAATTTGCTCGGCGGCATGATTCGCGGTGCGCAACACACCGGTGCGATCCAGGCCGAGAACGCCGGCGGAAAGTCGTTCGAGCAAAGCCTTCAGATAGGCGCGCTGGTTCTCCGTTTCCGCGCTGCTGATGCGCACACGCGAACTGGCGAGTTCGAGTTCGCGCTGCATCTGATCGAAAGAGGCGAGCAGAAATGCCAGTTCGTCGTCTCCGCGAATTGGCAACGGCGTGTCGTAACGTCCCGCGCCGACCGCCTTCGTCGCGGTGGCGAGACGGCCGATCGGTGCGGTCACCCGCCGCGCCGTGCCGAACGCGGCGACGACCGCGAACAATGCGGATAACAGCAGCACGAACGTCAGCACGATGTTGAACGTGAGTTTCAACGATGCGCGAAGATATTTCAGACGTTGGAAATCGACCCCGGCTTGCTCGATACCGCTGGTCAACGGCTGTATGGCACTCGGCACCGGATACAGCGCTTGCAGCAGGCGCTGCGTCCCGGGTGAATCGGCGGCCAGCGGCAAGATAATGCGCAACATCAGACGCGATCCGATCGGCTCGGCTGCCGTATAACGGCCGCCGTTGCGAACCTGCAGCAACGTCGCCGAATCCGGAAACGCGGGCGTCAGCAATTGCGGATCGGAACTCGTCGTCGCGACGACGCTCTGGTTCGCATCGAACACGGTCAGCTGCAGCGCCTCGTGCGAATCGATGAAATGATCCAGATGCGTCTGCACCTCGCTGTCGGCGATGCCGGACAATTCCTTGACCAGACCGCTGCACGCTTCCTGCGCGGTGTTGAGTCGTTCGCCGAGATAGACGCGTCCGATTTTGAGCGCGTCGTCTATCGCCGTTTCCATGCCCACGTTGAACCAGGTGTCGACGGTCGCATCGAGAAAATTCAATGCGAAGCCGTACACCACGAGCACCGGCGGCAGCGCGAGAAAGATGAGCATCACCAGCAGTCGCCGCGTCAGCCGCGCGCCGGGCGCGCCGGCGCGCAGATCGGTGCGCAGTTTCAGCAAGCGCTGCGCGATCG
>CAZZYA010000375.1:0-1947 GCA_964658115.1 uncultured Rudaea sp.
GGCATCGTCGATTCGACACGCTGGGCCACCGCGACGACGGCCGCATCGAACGGTTCGGTCGATGCGATGCACGACTCGTTCACGCCACTCGGCGGCCTCGTTCCGATGTGGCTGATGCAGCTCGGCGAAGTGATCTTCGGCGGCGTCGGCTCGGGGCTGTACGGCATGCTCGCGTTCGCGATCGTCGCGGTTTTCATCGCCGGGCTCATGGTTGGGCGAACGCCGGAATATCTCGGCAAGAAAATCGAAGCGTACGAAATGAAGATGGCGAGTCTCGTGGTGCTGATTCCGTGCGCGCTCGTCGTCGTCGGAACGGCGGTCGCCGTGTCGATGCCGGAAGGGCTTGCGTCGCTCACGACGAATTCCGGCACGCACGGCTTCAGCGAGATTCTCTACAACATCACCTCCGCGGCGAACAACAACGGCAGCGCGTTCGGCGGGATGAACGCGAATACGCCGTTCTTCAATTTGATCACGGGCATCTGCATGTTCTTCGCGCGCTTTCCGCTGGCGATCGGCATGCTCGCGATCGCAGGTTCGCTCGCGGCCAAGAAACACGTACCGCCGTCCGCGGGCACGTTACCGACACATACGCCGGTGTTCGTGGTGTTGCTCGTGATGACCGTCGTGATCGTCGGCGCGCTGACGTTCCTGCCTGCGCTCGCGCTCGGCCCGATTGCCGAACAGCTCACGTTGTCAGGTAAATAATTTCTTTCGAGAGACGCACATGACGACACATGCGCAAACGAGCGCGCTCGATCCGAAACTCCTGCTGCCGGCCGTTCGCGACGCGTTCCGCAAACTTTCACCGCGCGCGCAATTTCGCAATCCGGTGATGTTCGTGGTCTTCGTCTGCAGTCTCATGACGACGCTGCTGTGGTTCCAGGCGCTCGGCGGTCATGGCGAAGCGCCGGCCGGCTTCATTCTTGCCGTCGCGCTGTGGCTGTGGTTCACGTTGTTGTTCGCGAATTTCGCCGAAGCGATCGCCGAAGGTCGCGGCAAGGCGCAAGCCGCTTCGTTGCGCAACGCGCGTCGCGACGTCGTCGCCAACCGGATTCCGTCGCTGGACAAGCGTGACAAGGTTTCCGTTGGCGCCGCGCACGATCTGCGCAAGGGAGATCTCGTCATCGTCAAAGCGGGCGAATCCGTTCCCGGCGACGGCGAAGTGATCGACGGCGCAGCAACCGTCGACGAAAGCGCGGTGACCGGCGAATCCGCTCCAGTTATCCGCGAATCCGGTGGCGATCGCAGCGCGGTCACCGGCGGCACGCGTGTGCTGTCGGACTGGATCATCGTGCGCATCGCGAGCAATCCGGGCGAAAGTTTTCTCGACCGCATGATCTCGATGGTCGAAGGCGCGTCGCGGCGCAAGACGCCGAACGAAATCGCGCTGACCATTTTGCTGGCGAAGTTCACGCTGATTTTTTTGCTCGCGTGCGCGACGCTGCTGCCGTATTCGATTTATGCGGTGCGCAGTTCCGGGCATGGCGAACCGGTCACGCTGACGGTGCTCGTCGCGTTGCTGGTGTGCCTGATCCCGACGACGATCGGCGGTTTGCTGTCCGCGATCGGCATTGCCGGTATGGACCGCATGATCCAGGCGAACGTGATCGCGATGTCGGGCCGCGCAGTGGAAGCGGCGGGCGACGTCGATGTCCTGCTGCTCGACAAAACCGGCACGATCACGCTCGGCAACCGGCAGGCCGTCGCGTTTCACGCGGCGCATGGCGTCGACATCAACGCGCTCGCCGACGCCGCGCAACTCGCGTCGCTCGCCGACGAAACGCCGGAAGGGCGCAGCATCGTCGTGCTCGCCAAGACTCAGTTCGGCATGCGCGAACGCGAGATCGGCAGCACGCAAATGCATTTCGTTCCGTTTTCGGCAAACACGCGCATGAGCGGCGTAGACATTCCCGCCGACGCGACGAATCCCGCGCGCAGCATTCG
>CAZZYA010000376.1:0-1938 GCA_964658115.1 uncultured Rudaea sp.
TTTTTGGTGACTTTTTGCCGTTGAGCAAAAAGTTACCCGCCGCTTGCGGCGGAAGATTTTTGATCGAAACAAACAAAAAAAAGCTCTGCGTGTTTAGCGAGTATTACCCCCCCGCTTGTGGCGGAAGCTTTTTTTGATCGAAACAAACACACGCATCGCGCGCATAGCGAAAGTTACCCGCAACATGCAGAGGAAGCTTTTGATCGAAAAAAGCCAAGCGCTGTGCGCCCGCCCGAAAGTTACCCACCGCTCGCGACGAAGGTCCTCGCCCAAAAACTAACCGCGTCGTGCGCTCAAAGAATGAACGGCATCAATCAAAACCCCGAGCCGCTCCGGCTCGACATCCGGCGTGATCCCATGCCCCAGATTAAACACATGCCCGACATGCCCCCCGAAACTACCCAAAGCCTTATCAACCTCATCACGAATGGTCTGCGGATCCGCATGCAAAACCGCTGGGTCGACATTCCCCTGCAGCGCCACGCGTGATCCAACACGCCGCCGCGCTTCGTCCAGCGAGATCGTCCAGTCCAGACCCAGCGCCGCGCAACCGGTGTCCGCCAACGCCTCGAGATGCGGGTTCGCACCTTTACTAAACAGAATGACCGGAACCTCGCGAGCAACAATGTCGCTTTTTATACTTTGTACGATCTGCGCGAGATAGCGCAGACTGAATTCACGAAACATTTCGGGCGCCAGTAAACCACCCCACGTGTCGAACACCATCAGCGTCTGAGCGCCGGCGTGCGCCTGCGCGATCAGATAGGCGGAAACCGAGCGCGCCACGACGTCGAGCAAGCGATGCATCGTCGCGGAATCGTTCCACGCCAACGCCTTCGCGCGCGCGAAACTCGACGAGCCTTCGCCTTCGATCATGTAGCAGGCGAGCGTCCACGGGCTGCCGGCGAATCCGATCAGCGGCACGCGTTCGTGCAGTTCGCGGCGGATGAGACGCACCGCGTCCATGACATACCGTAAGGCAGTCTCCGGATCGGGTACGCCAAGCTTGTCGATGTCCGCGCGGGTGCGCACCGGATGGGCGAGTTTCGGACCTTCACCTTCGTGCACGGAAAGACCCAGGCCCATCGCGTCGGGAATGGTGAGGATGTCGGAAAACAGAATCGCGGCGTCGAGCGGAAATCGCGCGAGCGGTTGGAGCGTCACTTCGCATGCAAGTTCCGGTGTCTTGCACAGCGTGACGAAACTGCCGGCGCGCGCGCGCGTAGCGCGGTATTCCGGCAGATAACGCCCAGCCTGGCGCATGATCCAGACCGGCGTGCAATCGACGGCTTCGCGCCGAAGCGCGCGGAGAAAACGGTGATCGGTCATCGAGAAATCCTAAGGCGAAACGCGGCGCGCCTCGGCTTGCAACGGCGCAACGCGACGCGGCCAGCCGAGTGTGGCCGATGCGCTCATCGTAGTGCGCGCGGATCGGGCGGCTTCGAGCGAATCGAAGCTGCCCCACAGCAGCAGCCAGGCATCGGCGCCATTTTGCCGCAAATGCAGTTCGTAAAGTTCGCCGCTCGGAACGTGCGTGGTCGATCGCACGGCGTCGAGTTCCCTCTGCGTCTTCGCGTGCGCGATTTCGACGACGAAACGATCGCCGGACAACGCCATGAATTCGTTGCCGCCGGACGCGGCTTCGACGACCGGCGCGTGTGTCGCGCGCAACGCAATGGGCTTCGCTGTCGTACGTGGCGGAGTCGGCGTCGATGCTACGACGGACTTCGTCGCTGGTTTTAGCGGAACCGCTCTCGGTGCGATCGGTACTGTCGCCTTTTTCGCAGGCTTGGCGGGACGTGGCGCGCTCGGCGTCGTCGCAGGCGGTGGCGTATTCGCACGCGCAGCCGCCGCGGAAATCGTGCTCGGTGCATCTGCGACACGCGCGGGATTGCTCGCAGCCGCCGCAGGTTATTGGATGAGCGGCAGAATGTTGCG
>CAZZYA010000377.1:0-1896 GCA_964658115.1 uncultured Rudaea sp.
CCGCAGTTGTTGGTGGACGGCGTCGCCGGCGTTTTGTTCGACGGTTGCAGCACCATGTGCACGTGGCTTTCCGGTGATTCGTCGCCGCCCGTCATCTCGCCCGTGACGGTGTTGTAGATCATGTGCTCGCCGTGAAATTCGCTTTTGCCGTGCTGTATGACGTGTACGTTCTTGGTCAGTACCGCGATGCCGGTGATGTTGTTGTAATCGATGTTCAGCGCATCGGCGGTCATGAGGCTGCAATCGCCATCGTGAACTTGCTGCAGATGGCCCGGATTGCCGACGATCACGATGCGCCGGATGCCGCCGATGTTCCCACTTTCGTCGGCGATGCCCGGCGGATTCTTGTAGATCGTCGCGTGGTCGCCGGTCGATTTCAGCGAGCCTTGCGTGATGACCACATTGCCGATGAAGTGCGTGATGTCCGGATCGGTGTCGGTGCCGGTCTGGCTTTGCGTCGATTTCTGCGTTTTCGCGTCGATGTTCATTTCCTGCTGACGATCGGTTTCGAGCGCGCACGCGCACGATGCCGCGCACGTCAGTACGATGGCGACGAAAAATCGCAGCGAATCAGTTCTTGGATTTGGCATTGGCGTTGGCGTTGGCATTCTGCGACGGTAGCGTAATCCAGTGCACATCGGCGAGAAGTTCGGTTTCCTTCATCGCCAGGTCCGACTTCATGCCGATACCATGCGCCACATGGCTCGGATCGGTGATCGTCGTCAGCGCGGCGGTTTCAAGCTTCTTCTGATTCGACTTCGGGTTCGGTTGTCCCTTCACCTTCGGCGGACTGGTGATGGTGAGGTCGGTCGTTTCGAGCCGGATCGGCGTGACTTTCGGTGTCGGCGTGCGATTCATCACCACTTTCCCTTCGAGTTTCATGATCGAACCGTCCTTGTTCACCCATGCCGATTCGGACGTACCTTTCCACGTGTTGCCGTCGTCGTCGATGATTTCGTAATTGGGCAGCGTGACGAACATCGAGCCGTCGTCTTCCTTGCGCGCCATGCGCGGTGCAACGATGGTGAACGAATGCTGGCCGTTCTCGTCGAGCGAGTCGACGGTGAAATTGGTCAGCGTGTAATCCGAACGCGGCGGCCCGACGAAATCCTGTGACTGATCGCGCGCGCCATACACCCACAGGAGCACCTGCGTCGCCAGCGCGAGTGATGCGACGCCGAGAATCGTGAGGATGAGTCGACGTTCCATCAACGCGCGTCGTCGAGTTTGTTTTGCGAGGACAGCAGCAAGTCCGACACTTCACGCGCCGCGCCATTACCGCCAGCGAGCTTGGTCTGCCAGTGCGAGTGAGCGACGATCGACGGATGCGCATTCGCCACGGCGATCGACAATCCGACGGCGCGCATGACCGGTAAATCCGGCACGTCGTCGCCCGTGTACGCACATTGCTCGGGCGTGAGATTCAACGCAGAAATGATCTGATCGAAGCACGCGAGCTTGTCGCCCTGATCTTGATACAGATGCGCGATACCGAGTTCGGCGGTGCGCTCGGTGACGATGTGGCTGATGCGGCCGGTGATGATTGCGACTTCGATGCCGTTCGCGATGAGGCGTTTCAGACCGAGGCCGTCGTGAACGTGAAACGCTTTCAACTCGCGGCCATCGTCGGAGAACCACAGCTTGCCGTCGGTGAGCACGCCGTCGACGTCGAACACAGCCAGCTTCACGCGCGATGCGCGGGCGCGGATGTCGGGGGAGATTTCGTTGAAATGCGGATATGACATTGGGGTTGTCGCGCTTGGTGCGCGCGGAAAGGGGTATTTTGGCTTGTTGGGGTTAATAAACGCAAAATGTCACTGGGTTGTGTGTTTTCTGGATCAAGAGCTTCCGCTCGGGACGAGCGGGTAACTTTTTGCTAAACGGCAAAAAGTCACC
>CAZZYA010000378.1:0-1890 GCA_964658115.1 uncultured Rudaea sp.
ATTGACGCGTCCATAGATCACACGGAGCCGCAGTCGTTGACCAGGGCAGAGAAAGCGGTGCTCGCCAGCGTGCGGTCGGCAATGTTCTATCCGGCGCTCGAGACCGGTAAATCCGCGGACACGCTCGTAGTGATCCCGTTCCAATTCGAACTCGTCGATCGCACGGTATCCACATTCCCGTTCAAGCGCGTCGCAAAGTCGAGACTGGAACACGTCAACTGATTACCCGGACGTCTCCGGAGTAAAGCGCTTGGCTCTGACGTCGGTTCGCGTGGCATCGGGAAGTCGCCGCTCGCTGACGATGCATGATCATCACATGCATCAGCGAGACGGACTGGTCATCGCGGTCTGCGAAGAGAAATCGAGTGTCGCGCTCTCACCGGGACTATCAGCGATCTTTTGCTGCGTGCTCGGCGAGGGCACCATTGCGAACGGCGCTGACGGGAAATTGCTGCGGCGTGGCGACATCCATATCGGCGACGCGCATTCGCTCCGTGAAATGCATGTCGCGGCGAAGAGCATCTGTTTACTGATCGCCGGTTCCGCCCAGGCATGGAACCTCAACGGCCAGCGCTTCGCCGTCAGCGAACGGCCCAATCCTCCAATGCCTGCAACATATCGCCGAAGTACAACGGCGTGCGCCAACCTGCTTAGACTCGCGCGTGAATGTCGCGATGCTATCGGCGCAAGCAGATACCGGATCGGCGTCTTACTTAATCACCTCAACGTGTTGCAGACCGAATTGAATGGATGCATCGCGCGCTGTCCGGGATCATCAATGTCACGGAAACGCGCTGTGTTCACGCGTCTATATCGCGCACGAGAACTGATCGAAGCTTGCGTAAACGACGATCTGGATATTTCAAAACTCGCGATTGCGGCCAATTACTCGATCGGCCACTTTATAACCCTCTACCGGGTTGTGTTCGGCGAAACACCCTACGCATCCATAAATCGCCGCCGTCTCGCGAAGGCGAGCTGTTTGCTCAGTAAAAGTAGTTTAGGGTTGGGCGAGATCGCACAATCCAGTGGCTTTGCGAGTCCCTCGTCATTTACGCGAGCTATTAAAAAGCACACTGGCAAATCGGCGACTGAATTTCGTATGTCACTGAGAACTTCGGCTAAGACTACGCATTGAATAGGCAGGATTCTGTGAGTCTCGATACGGAATGCGTTACGCAGTACAACAAGCAGATCGTGGTTTCACGCACGTCATGCCGCCGTCTGAGAGTGAGACATAGCTATCCGCAATCGTTGATCGAATTGGTCGGACACCTGCGCACGCGGATGCCTGCGCGCGAAATAGCTGCGGTTCTTGACGTTCCGCTCAGTTCCGTTTACCGATGGGCGCCCATTCGTGATCTGGCGGCGACAACACTACTCATTTCGCGATGCGAGGCGGAAGGGTTCGATGTGCCTCCTTCGATCGTCGAAATACTTCAGTCCGGATCGACCAAATCGCCATCGCCAACAGACACCCGATCGTTTCCGAATCGTCGCCGCGAAAACACGACGCTGCAATCCAAACTCAAGGCGGCGCGCTCGATGATCGAAAGCGACTACTTCCGCGCCATCGATTCCAGGATTCTGGCCGCCACCGCTGGACTGTCACGCTTTCGGTTCATTCATGCGTTCACCGCAACGTACGAGATCTCTCCACACCAATATTTATTACGGACCCGCATAGCCGCAGCCAAAAGGCTTCTAGCGATGTCTCGCGAAACCATCGACGTGATTGCCAGCGCGACGGGGTTTCGTTCCGGCGCCTGCTTGAATCGAGCGTTCACGCGTTTGGAAGGGCATTGTATTTCGCGTTTTTGCCGGATCATCGGCACCGGCCGCTAGACGCCACATGGCTCGCGCAAATTTGCTCGAAACGATCAAGGCGGT
>CAZZYA010000379.1:0-1871 GCA_964658115.1 uncultured Rudaea sp.
AGCGAGAAGAAAAGCGCCGCTTCGAAACGGCGCTTTTTTTTTGCCTAGTCGCGGCGTCGCCAGCCCGCGGCAATCAACGGCACCAGGAACAGGATGGCGAGCCAATCGATCGAGCCCATGCCGCCCGAGCCGCTGCCCACCGGCTTGCCGTGGTTCGAGACGATCTGCACGTTAGAGTGGCCGTCACGCACCGTGGTTTCGAAATGCGTCAGCGCGTCATCGAAGTGCTCAATCATTTGCTGGGTGGCGGCATCGTAGCCTTGCGCCGCGGCTTGGCGCAGCTCGACGTTTTCGCGCACTAGTCGCGCGTTGCCGTGACGGTTGTCGAACCCACCCGCACGGAGCACCAGCGAGTGCGTCGCGGGATCAACGACGGCGAGGTCTACCAACGTCGACACGTCGTGACGAGTGCCTTTGATCAGATAAGGACCGACGATGGTCAGATAGGCCAAAGACCAATCATTGTCATCTTCGTGCATGACTTGGTCGTAGGAAACCAAGGCCATCAAGTCGATGCCGTACAAGCGCTGTACACCCTGCAGGCCTGCGAAACCTTGCTTGCCGCGCAGGTAGTAGTCGGGAATCACCGTAATATCGGCCACGAATTTTTTCGATTTGAAGCGCTGGCGAATTTGTTCGAGCAGCGCCTCTTTATGCGCTGCGTCCAAACCATTTTCCGATTCCAGACCCTGCGAGGGTAGGAACGCCAAACCGATGCGCAACGGCAACCTGAGTTGCGGCTGGCCGAGATCTGCGGCGGGCGTGGGGCCCTCGGGATATAGAAACCCCACCAAGCTGGTGGAGTTTTGCGCATGCGAATGGCGGCATGCGGCGGCACAGCTGAAGTTAAGGTTTTCGCACCCTGAAATCAATAAAACTACCAACCCGATGCTCATCATGGTCAAGCGCATAAGCCCTCCGTTGCGACGGCACGAACGTAGGCGTCGGCATTGAAATACACAACTTTATTAGGCCTTGGAGCAGCAGCTGCGCTATAAGGTATCGCCTGGTAATACCATTCGTGGAGAAATCAGATGTCGCAACACGTGCTCATCGTTGCCGAAATCAAAAAAACGCTGCGCGAGAAGAATCTCACCTATGCGGATGTGGCGAAGAAGCTGAAGTTGAGCGTGCCGAGCATCAAGCGATTGTTCAGCGGCGGCGATCTGTCGCTCGCACGCATTGATCAAATCTGCGAATTACTGCAATCCGACTTGCACGAAATATTGCAGCGATCGCGCGAACGACCGGCCACCAATCAATTGACATTGGCGCAAGAGCAGCAAATCGTGTCCGATCCCGCGCTGTTGTTGATGGCCTGGCTGGTTATCAATCGCGCCACGGTGGCCGAGATTGCTCACACCTATCGATTCTCCGAGCGCGAGGTGCTGCGCTACTTTTTCAAGCTCGACCAAATGAAAGTCATCGAGCTGCAGCCGGGAAATCGTGTGCGGCTGTTAGTCAGCCGGCATTTCAGCTGGCGCCCCGGCGGCCCCGGACAGCGCTACATCCACCAAAAGTTGTTGCGAGAATTTGTCGACACGCATTTCACGGGCCCGGACGATGAGTTTTTCTTTCATGGCGGTGAGGTTTCAACGCAGGGCCTGGGAGAGCTGCGCCAAGTACTGCGCACCGCTGCACGCCAATGCGCGGAAATACTCGATCGCGACCGAACACCGCGCGATTCGCGCCATGGGGCGGCTTTCGTGCTGGCGCTACGGCCATGGAAATACAGCGGTTTTCGGGAATTTGAACGCGGCTAGATCACCCGCCGATATGCGCGCCACGCGTTTTACCGTAGACTTTCGCCGATCACTTTTTGCCACGAAGATCGCAGTGCGACCCCAAAGCCCCTTGCATGAAAACCGCGC
>CAZZYA010000380.1:0-1858 GCA_964658115.1 uncultured Rudaea sp.
CGGAGAGAGAGTGCGCCGAGTTTAACGGACGCAACAACGAAAACGGCCGCGCGCGGCGGCCGTCGTCATGATCGAGCGAAAGATCAGTGACCGGTATCTTGTTTCGCTGCGTCGGCGGCTTTGTTGGTGGCGTCTTTCACATCCTCGACGCCCTGTTTGGCAGTGTCGACGGTTTGCTTCGCGGTCTCCTGCGCGTTCTTCGCCGCGTCGGCGGCTTGACCGGCGGATGCGGCCGCGCCGCTGACGTCGCCAACCTTCGCCAACTCCGCTGCGTGCTTCGCCGCATCGGCGGCTTGCTGGGCAGCTTGCGCGGTTTGCTGCGCTTGCAGTTTGGTTGCTTCGGCCGCGGCTTTAGCTTTCGCGGCGGCATCCTCGGCGGCTTGTTGCGGGTTGTTGTTGCATGCCGATGCGGCAATGGCGAACGCGCACACGGTAATGATCGATCGGATTTGCATCAGCTTCCCCTTATTGACTGGCGAATCGGTTGACTGCGATTGTTCGCGCGGACGCGACGCATAGCGGCGACGAGCTTACACCAGTCGTTCGACAGACGCCTCGCGCGTTGCGTATGATCGATTCGTCGGTGTTGGACGAAGCGCACCGATCACCCGTCGAGACGAACGTTCTCGAACCATCAAATGAGGACCGCGCGGCGCCGTCGCACTGTCCCGATCGGAGATGCGATGAAGATGCCTGTTCGTTTGATTGGAAGCGTGCTGCTCGTGCTATGCGTCGGCGCGCGTGCGGATTCCTTTACCTTCACGGTGACCAATACCAACGATGACGGCAACGGGTCGCTGCGCGCTGCGATTGTCGCTGCGAATGGTGCGTCGGCCAGTTGCGACAAGCAGACCATAAACTTCGACATTCCCGGGCCCGGCGTGCACACGATTCAGCCGCTTTCGGCGCTACCGTCCATACAGATCTGGACCCTGCTCGACGGTTATTCGCAGCCCGGATCGTCGCAAAATACGTTGAGCGATGGCGACAATGCAACGATTACCATCGAACTCGATGGGACGCACGCCGGATCGAGCAATGGACTTTCGTTAGTTGGCGATGGCCTTGGCGTAGAGTGCCCGGCCAACGATTCGATCGTATCCGGTCTCGTCATCAACAATTTCGCGTTGGCAGGAATTGACGTGACTCAAAGCCCCTGCGGCGCCGGCGGCTGTTTCGCTGTCGGAGCGGTCCGCATCGAAGGATCGTTCATCGGAACCGACGCGACCGGGAAGATAGCGCGTCCGAACGGCGTCGGCATTCATTTCGGTACGAATTCCGTGAATAATATCGTCGGCGACGAATTGCTCGTATACGGCGGTGGAAATCCGACTCCGTATCCGTTTTTGCGCAACGTTATTTCTGGAAATTCCTCCGACGGTATTCGTCTGGATTCGATAGATTATTCGATGAGGCCGTCGACAGCTCATCACATCCGCGGCAACTATATCGGCGTCGATGCGACAGGCGCGCACGCGCTGCCTAATGGTCGTTACGGTGTTTTAGCCGATGTCGGAAGCACCAACGAGGGAATCAACGACAACATCATCGGCTCACATCCGACGGATGGCATACGCATTGTCGGTGGTCAGTCGATCGGGATGCAGTACAACGCGATCGGCGTCGGCGTCGGTGGCGTGGCGCTGCCGAACGCGGGTGACGGAATTCATGTAACGGGTGGTGCGCGCGGCGTTTCGGTCACCGACGGTTATGCAAGCATCAGCGCAAGCGGCATCGCTTCGATTGCGCACAATGCGGGTGCGGGTTTGTATGTTGAAGGGGCGTCGACGGTCGACGTCGTGCGCGGTTCGTTCGGAAGCAACGGCGGTCTCGGCATCGATCTGGCGCCGCGCGGTCC
>CAZZYA010000381.1:0-1831 GCA_964658115.1 uncultured Rudaea sp.
AAAAGAACGGCGAGAGTTGGGTGTTCCCCGACACGGTGTTCGGCACCGACTCGCACACCACGATGATCAACGGCATCGGCGTGCTCGGTTGGGGCGTGGGCGGCATCGAAGCGGAAGCGGCGATGCTCGGCCAGCCCTCGTCGATGCTGATCCCGCAAGTGGTCGGCTTTCAGCTCACCGGCCGATTGCCGGAGGGCACGACCGCGACCGATCTCGTGCTCACCGTCACGCAGATGCTGCGTAAGCATGGCGTGGTCGGAAAGTTCGTCGAGTTCTTCGGCGACGGCTTGAAACATCTCTCGCTCGCCGACCGCGCGACGATAGCGAACATGGCGCCGGAATACGGCGCCACGTGTGGCATCTTTCCGATCGATGCCGAAGCGATCAATTACCTCAAACTCTCCGGTCGCGAAGACGGTCACATCAAGCTCGTCGAGCAGTACGCGAAAGCGCAAGGCTTGTGGCACGACGACAATACGCCGCACGCCGAATTCAGTTCGAAGCTGGAACTCAATCTGGCGGACGTGAAACCGTCGCTGGCGGGACCCAAACGTCCGCAAGACCGCGTGCTGCTGACCGATGTCGCGAAGAGCTACGAAGAATCGTTCAAGACGCTCACGGCGAATCGTCCGACCAAGCATCAGGAAGCGCGCTTTGCCAACGAAGGCGGTGCGACGGCGGTCGGTCACGACAAGAGCGTCAACGCGACCGGGCAGCGCATCACGCGTGACGGTGGCGACTTCGATCTGGACGACGGCGCGGTCGTCATCGCCGCGATTACTTCGTGCACCAACACATCCAATCCGGCGGTGATGCTCGGCGCGGGTTTGCTCGCTCGCAACGCCGTCGCAAAAGGACTCAAGGTGAAGCCGTGGGTCAAGACGTCACTGGCGCCTGGATCACTCGTCGTCACCGATTATTTGAAGAAAGCCGGCGTGCTCGGCGATCTGGAAAAACTTGGCTTCTTTCTCGTTGGCTACGGCTGCACGACGTGCATCGGGAATTCCGGTCCGCTACCGCCGGAAATCAGCAAAGGCATCACCGATGGGGATCTCGCCGTCGCTTCCGTGCTGTCCGGCAACCGCAATTTCGAAGGCCGCGTGCATCCGGAAGTGAAGATGAACTATCTCGCGTCGCCGCCGCTGGTCGTCGCGTTCGCGCTCGCCGGTACGGTCGATATCGATTTGACCACGCAACCGCTCGGTCATGCGAGTGATGGCACGCCGGTTTATTTGAAGGATATCTGGCCGTCGAACAAGGAAATCGGCGACGTGATCGCCAAAACGATCGGTCCGGATCTGTTCAAGCATAACTACGCCGATGTGTTCAAAGGCGACACGCGCTGGAACGAAATCGCGCCGCCGGAAGGCGAACGTTACGGCTGGGATGGAAAGTCGACATACATCAAGAATCCGCCGTACTTCGACGGTATGAGCATGCAAGTCACGAAGATTCGCGACGTCCAGGGCGCGCGCGTGCTCGGCTTGTTCGGCGATTCGATTACCACCGATCACATCTCACCCGCGGGCGACATCAAGGCCACTTCACCGGCCGGACAGTTTCTGCAAGGCCGCGGCGTGACGAAGGTTGACTTCAACTCCTACGGCTCGCGTCGCGGCAACGACGACATCATGGTGCGCGGCACTTTCGCCAACATCCGCATCAAGAATCTGATGCTCGGTGGCGAAGAAGGCGGCAATACCTTGCATTTCGCATCGAACGGCGAAAAAGAAAAATTGCCGATCTACGATGCGGCGATGAAGTATAAAAAGGAAAATGTTCCACTCGTCGTGATTGCGGGCAAGGAATATGGCACTGGATCGTCGCGCGA
>CAZZYA010000382.1:0-1824 GCA_964658115.1 uncultured Rudaea sp.
TCAAGAACTGCTCAAAACGTTCCAAGCCTACGAGGCGCGCGATTTCCGACCCGATTGGATCATCGGCTGCTCCGACACATGGGCGGGCTGGCTCGCGTATCGGTTGTCGCGTCGTCTCGACTGCGCACTGGCCATCGACGCCTACGACAATTTCGAATCCTACATGCCCTTCAATTTGCCGCTGCACATTATGTGGCGCCGAGCAGTTATCGCAGCGGACCTCGTGACTGCCGCCGGACCGCAATTGGCGGAACGGTTGGAACGCTCGCGTTCCTCGGGCAGCCCTGTACAGCTCTTGCCTATGGCCGCCGATCCGCCGTTTGTTCCGATTGACCGCGTAGTGAGCCGCGAGCGCTTGAACCTCGCGCAGGACCGCTTGCTGTTTGGCTATTCCGGCGGATGGACCCGAAGCCGTGGTTCTTCATTGATCCTCGATGCATTTGCCCGCGTGCGACGGGCTCGACCCGACTCCCAACTGGTGTTGAGCGGGAGACCCCCCGAAGAAGCTGTGCGCGCGCCCGGTGTGATTACGCTCGGTTATCTTCCCGATGAAGTGATGCCTCACGTTCTTAACGCGGCGAACGCAAGTTGCGTTGTCGTAGCGAATACATCGTTTGGACGCTACAGCTATCCCGCCAAATTGTACGAAGCGATGGCGTGTGGCGTACCCGTGGTGGCATCGGCAACCGACGCGGTGACGTGGATATTGAATAAGGATCCGCGTTTCCTCGCGCGTGTAAGCGACGTTGAATCCTTTGCTGAGCGCATGCTCGCCAATGCTACGATGCCGCGAGCCGAGTATGGCTCACAACTCACATGGGCTGCTTTGGCGGATAGATTTGCTCAGCAACTTTCGCTGGCAAATACGCGCGATATCCAGGATCGGTCAATTTCGTAATTCAATGTCAGCGCAGTTGCATTTCGCGCAATTTTAATTCCCTCTGCGCAAGACCGCGGGCGGCTTGTGCTCCCGTCGCGGGAACCAATTATGGAAGATTCATTTCCATCCGTCCAAAACCGCACGGCGGAATCGGATGTCGAACTGGGGCCATGCAAACGCGGCGGCGAACTCCATCGCGCGTCGGCGAACGGACGCATCGAGTTTGGAAAAAAGATCGATCACAGCGCTTGCGAACGCTGTGGCGTCACCCGACGGTACCAATGTACCGGACTTACCGTCGCCCACGGATTCGATAATGCCGCCGGTCGCATACGCAATCGTAGGAACCCCGAACGCGGCGGCTTCGATGGCGACCATTCCAAAACCCTCCGGATCGCCTGGAAGATCGCGCACGGGAAACACGTGAAGATCGGCGGCTCGATAGATTCGCGAGAGCCTCTGCTGGTCCGTAACCACGCCGAGAAATCGGATGTTTCGACCCACGCCTGCGTCGTCGGCTGCACGCTGAATACTTTCGCGGGTTTGCGATTTCGCATAAAGCGAATGCATCGGTGCGTCACCGACGACAATCAGCGTGCACGCAGGAAGCACCGCCACGATACCCGGCAGCTAAGAACTGCCTTGATTATAGCCCATTTGCCCTTTGCGCAAAATTGGGAATAACCTCAATAGGCCTGCGATGCAAAATCTCGCATACGCCTCAGGAGAAGAATGCTATGCAAGACAAAATGAGTGATCGGATAACGGCTATACTCGTGGCAAGCGTCGTGGTGGCGCTTGTCACGGCATCGTTTGTCATCCTCTTTTTGTGGCATGCGTGATCGGGCTAGCCGTCGCCTACATCATCCGCTCCCATGCGAAGCCGGCGTCGGTCAGTGCCGCAAGAACGGTATCGGCGTGGTGGGCATCGCTGACCTCGATCA
>CAZZYA010000383.1:0-1821 GCA_964658115.1 uncultured Rudaea sp.
CGCGTTAAGTCGATTTCGCCACGGCGGCGCAGTTCGGCCAGCAGCGTTTCGTGGACACGTTGCCAGACACCGGCCCTCTGCCACGCGACGAGCCGTCGCCAGCAGGCGGAGCCTGAGCCGCACCTTATTTCCTGCGGCAGCAGGTTCCACGCAATGCCCGAGCGCAGCACGAACACGATGCCCGTCAGCACGGCTCGATCTGGCGTCGGTTTGCGGCCCGCGTACTGGCGATTGCGCGGTGCTCGCGCGGGCAGAAGCGGTTCGATGAGTGACCACAATTCGTCGTCTATGAGTTCTCTAGGCATCGCTTCCTGTCAGGCAAAACAAGACAAGAAATTAACACCAAGTCAGAAAAGGCAGTATGACTTTCCGTGAGACCCGCCGTGGGGAATCCAACGCGGGTTAACATTGCTGCCAGAGCCGCACGGTGTGGACAGTGCCACGCCCGGCGATTTCCTGCGGAGGTCAGCATGGAACACGATAGCACGCTGTACATCGGACTGGACGTTCACAAGGAGTCGATCACGGCGGCCTATGCGATCGACATGGGCGAAGTCGAGCTGCTGGGCAAGATCGGCACGACGACGACCGACATTGATCGGCTGTGCAAGCGCCTTCAATCGAAAGCGCGGCGCGTTTGCATCGTCTATGAAGCTGGTTCGTGCGGCTACGGCTTGTACCGAAGGTTGGTCGACGAAGGGTTCGAGTGCATGGTGTACGCACCGTCACTGATTCCGAAGAAACCGGTCGAACGGGTAAAGACCGATCGACGAGACGCAGTCAAGCTGACGCGCGCATTACGTGCGGGTGATCTGTCGGCAGTGTACGTCCCTGGCATCGAGGACGAGGCATTCCGCGATCTGGCTCGCGCGTGGGTCTCTGCCAAGGATGATCTGAAACAGGCACGACAGCGGCTGAAGTCATTTCTCCTTTGTCACGGAGTACGCTACGACGGCAAGGCTGACTGGGGGCCAGCGCACTGACACTGGGTGCATGGGTATTCATTCGGCAGTGAATGGCAACAGATGGCGTTTGAGGAGCATCGCCGCACGATAGAAGATCGGCAATCACAGTGCATGCGACTTGAGACGGCCCTGCGGGACGCCGTGGTTAGCTGGCGCTTCTATCCTGCAGCCTCGGATTGCAGGCAATGCGCGGCGTGCAATTCACTACGGCTGTTGGAATGTTTGCCGAGGTAGGTGAGTTGGCTCGCTTCAAACACCCTCGTCAACTGATGGCCTGGTTGGGCGTCATGCCATCGGAACACTCGTCGGGTGACAAACGGCGTCAGGGAAGTATCACCAAGACCGGTAATAGCTACGCAAGAAAGTTGCTGATTGAGACGGCCTGGAGTTATCGACACCCGGCTCGGGTGAGCCCCGACATCCGGCGTCGGCATGAAGGCATTCCGAAGGCCATCGTTGATCGCGCATGGGACGCGCAGCTTCGACTCTGCCGCCGATATCGCAAGCTCTCGTTACGGGCAAGAACGTAAATATCGCAGCTGTCGCAGTGGCCAGAGAACTGGTGGGCTGCATCGGGGATATCAGCCGGCTTGCGATGGCACTCGCTGTGCCGCGCGACGCGAGATACGCGTAGGAGCCGATCCAACAGTTAGCAAACTATGCAAGGAGTTTCCTGAGGACGGCGTAGCCCGGTGCTCGAGTAACCCGCGGGTTAACTTCGCAACGGGCATCCTCCCGATTTGCGGGAAAAGAGAGCGGCAGGCTCATGAGACGGAACTCTGTAATGCGGTAACCAACCCCCGGATATCAGTGTGATCCACCGTCGAATTTACTGCTACGCCGCTCTCAGGGAATT
>CAZZYA010000384.1:0-1807 GCA_964658115.1 uncultured Rudaea sp.
ACTACGATGGCGAATCGATCGTTAATATTGGATCGGGTCAGGAGGTAACTATCCGCGACTTAGCGCGCACGATCGGCGAGGTAGTCGGCTATTCAGGAGATTTAATGTTCGACACGAGTAAGCCGGACGGGACGCCGCGCAAGCGTCTAGACACGTCACAACTCGACACAGCCGGATGGTCGAGCAATACGGATTTGCGAGCCGGTTTGGCAAAGACGTATGCGTGGTATGTAGAACGTTACGCTATTCGCGGTGCAGAGAAAGGTTCTGCATGAAGCGCGTACTCTCCAACTGGGCACGACGCGCGCGGACATGGTTGCATAGCGGTGATGCGCACGAACGAACGTTGGAGTTGATCGGTCGTCATCTTGCCGATCGCAATGCCGACAAGTTAGACATCCAGTCGCTGCACGAAGTCGAGTTTCGCGTGTTTTCGCAATGGGGCGACGACGGCATCATCCAGTGGCTCATCGCACAATTGCCAAACATATCCAAGCGATTCGTGGAATTCGGCGTGGAGGACTATTCCGAAGCGAATACGCGTTTCTTGCTGGTGAACAATAATTGGAGCGGGCTGGTAATGGACGGCGCCGCAGACAATATGGCGCGGCTACGGCGTCGCAATTGGTTCTGGCGGCACGATTTGGCTGCCGTACCGGTTTTCTTAACACGCGATAACGTCGATCAACTGATCGCAGACTGGCTGCGAGAAAATGACCTAGGGTTGATGCATATCGACGTTGACGGCAATGACTATTGGTTATGGGAAGCCGTCCATTGCACCAATCCATCGTTAGTGATCATGGAGTACAACGCATTGTTCGGACCTGAGCGTGCCGTCACCGTGCCATACACACCGAATTTCCAACGTCATGCCGCTCACTATTCAGGACAGTTCTTCGGAGCGTCCTTGGCCGCGCTCGCACATTTGGCTGAATCGAAGGGCTACGTTTTAATCGGATCCAACAGTGCAGGCAACAACGCATACTTCTTGCGTCGCGATTTGATTAACGGTCGAATGCTGCCACGCTCGGTCGCCGAAGCGTTCGTTGAACCGAAGTTTCGCGATAGCCGCAACGCATCAGGCCATCTCAACTTCCATTCGTTCAAGCAGCGGCAGGCGACTATTCGAGGCTTACCGGTAGTTAACGTGACGAGCGGCGATATCGAGTTGTTTTGATGACTCCGGCAAAGGGCGATCGCGGGTCCATCCAAGCACTTTCGAAAAGATTTTTTGCGTCTCAGGTCGGTCATCGAGGCCGCAAGCTTCTGTCTGCAAGTTTCTGGTCGCTTGTCGCGAAAGTTGCCGGCGCCGCGAACGTATTTATTGCCGTACCCTTCGTACTGGCTGACCTCGGACCCGCACTATTCGGCGCGTGGGCAACACTCGTATCGCTATCGCTTGCGATCAATTTTCTGGATTTCGGTTTTGGCTACGGCGCCATGAATCTCGCGGCGGGAGCCATCGGCCGAAGTGCACCGCACGAAATTCCGACCATTGCCCGCGCCGCCGCGACAGCACTTCTGCGGATATCGTTGACCTTATGCGCCCTCGTCGTCGTCGCCGTTCCGCTTGTGCCATGGCACATCGTGCTCGGACTTAGCGAGGCGGCCGATGTTTCGGCCAGACATGCTGCGGCTGTAGTCCTCGTTTCGATCGCGCTGGCTGTGCCGTTGAATCTTTCCAACCGCCTTCAGCTCGGCGTTGGTAAAGGCGATCGCGCATTTCGATGGCAGGCAGCGGGACAAGGATTGGCACTGGCGCTCACGGTGTTGGTCGCCGCCAACGGCGCATCACTTACTACCT
>CAZZYA010000385.1:0-1789 GCA_964658115.1 uncultured Rudaea sp.
AAATTCGGCTTGGCGAGTTGCAAACGCAATTGGCCGCGACGGCTACCCCAAGCGCAACCCTGGAACGCGCCTTCGCGAAGCAGACCTCAACGGTCGCGACACTCGACGCACAGTACAACCAGCATCAGGCAAACCTCACGCGCACGAGCAACGCGCTGCAGGCCGCCGGCATCGACACGGCGAACCTCGATTCCGAACAGCGGAAGATTCAAGCGTCACTCGGCGCGGTTGCTTCGGAAGCGTCGAATGTCGGCAGGAGCATGGAAACCGTCGCGGCTTCTACGGAGCAAGCCGCTGCGAGTGCCGCACACGGTGAATCACTCTTCGGCGGATTGAAAACGCAGCTCGCCGCGATCGTGTCGATAGCCGCTGTCGCCGAAGTAGCTTTGAAAGCGATCCAGTTCGGTGCCGATTCGTTGAAGGGCGCGGAGCAGGTGGAGCAATCCCTGGCGCGCGTGCAAGCGCTGGCGGGATCCGCAGCGACTTCGTTCGCCGATCTCGACGAGACCGTCGAACACGCGGCGGTCGCAGTGAACACGTCGACGCAGGCCGCGGCGAGCGGGTTGGCCGCGCTGGTGTCGCAAGGCCTGTCGGCCGACACCGCGATGAAGGTTCTGATTCCGACTTTGCAATTGGCGAAGATTGCGAACACGGATGTAAACGCCGCAGCAGCCGACGTCGCGCAGACGCTGAAGGCATTCAACATCCCGGCCAGTGAAGCCGGCGCGGTTGTCGATCAGTTAACTGTGGCAAGTCATGGCGCGTCCGGCGGTCTGTCGGCGATGGCCAACGCGGCGGCACAACTCGCCCCGGATGCGAAAGCGCTCGGCCTGAACTTCACGCAGACAGTGAGCGTGCTCGGACTGCTCGAGTCGAAAGGCCTCGACACCGAGAAAGCGGTGCGGGGACTGCGCACGGTATTTCAGGATTTGCAAAATCCGACGTCGACGCTGCGGCAGCAACTACTCGCCCTCGGCGACGGCACCAGTGATTTCAACACCGCCGTCACCACGCTCACCGCCGGCACACCGCGCGCGCAGGATGCGCTGCTGACGCTCGACGGTCCTGCTCGATCACTGATCGAAACACTGGGACAAGCCGGTCCGCAGGCGCTCGCGCAATTCACGGAAGGGCTCAACAATTCTGCGGGCGCCGCATCGAAGACGTCGACGGCGATCGACAGCACGTTGAGCGGATCCTTCACGAAGTTCACCAATGCGATCGACCTCATCGGCGAAAAACTCGCTGCACCAATCCTGCAGCCCTTCGCCGCTGAATTCTCCAAGCTCGCAGACGAGATAAACAAGTTTTCGGAATCTGACGATTTCAAGACGATCAGCGATTCCGTCTCACGGATGGCGACGAGTGCGGCGAAAGCCTTCGATCAACTCATCACCAACACTGATTTCAAATCGTTCGGTAAGAATGCAGTGGCTGACCTTGATGGTCTGTCTAAGTCGCTGAGCGCACTCGCCGACAATGCGACGACGGTCGCTACCGTGATCGGAAAGGCTGGCGACGTCATCGGCGGTACGTACCACGCAGTTGCCACGACGATTGACGTCACGAAAGGCGCAATTGCCGGGCTCGATGGTGTCCTCGCCAAAGGAAGCGCCAAGTTAGTTGGTGTTCTCAGCGGCGTATCCACCACGGCTAAGACCGCTTCGGCCGCGATGGATAATTACGGCGAGGCTTTGATCCATGTCGGCGGCGAAGCGATCGAGGACGCAACGGATCACGCCCGTGCGCTAACGGGCGACGTGAAGGACTTGGCCGGCGTAACCGACGA
>CAZZYA010000386.1:0-1764 GCA_964658115.1 uncultured Rudaea sp.
AAATGCGTCGACGCGCAAGCTCGCTCGCATCAGTCGCAAACTCGATTTGCAGCCGCGTGATCGCGTCGTCGAAATCGGCACAGGCTGGGGCGGTTTCGCGCTGCACGCCGCCAAAAATTTCGGCTGTCATGTCACCACGGCGACCATTTCGCGCGAGCAATGCGATCTCGCGCGCCGACGCGTACAGGAGGCTGGGCTCGGCGAACGCGTGACCGTGGTGCTCGAGGATTACCGCGACTTGCACGGCCGCTTCGACAAACTGGTGTCGATCGAGATGATCGAAGCAATCGGACACCACTATTTGCGCGCGTATTTCGGCAAAGTCGCCGCGCTGCTCGAACCCGATGGCATGGCGCTGATTCAGGCCATCACGATCGAGGATCATCGTTATGCGCAAGCGTTACGCGCGGTGGATTTCATCAAGCGCTATATTTTTCCCGGCAGTTTCATTCCGTCGGTGTCCGCGATGATGTCGGCGATGGCTCAGTCCAGCGATCTCAAGCTGTTCCATTGCGAAGACATCGGACCGAGTTACGCACAGACGTTGTCGGCGTGGCGCGAGCGTTTTCAGCGCCGCATCGCTGACGTACGTGCGCTCGGCTACGACGATCGTTTCACACGCATGTGGGATTTTTATCTCGCGTACTGCGAAAGCGGATTTCGCGAACGTTCCACGGGCGACGTGCAAATGCTGCTGGTCAAGCCGGGTTGCCGACGCGATTCGTTCCTGCCGGATATCGTGCGGTCGTGAATATCTGGCATGTCCTGATCGTCTGGATTGCCGCGGCGATCGTGATGACGTTTGCTTGGCTGGTGCAATTGCGCACGCGAAATGCCGGCGTCGTCGATGCGGTTTGGTCGCTCGGCATGGGTGCCAGCGCGCTGTTTTACGCGTGGGTCGGCGGTGGTCATCTGATTCCGCGATTGACCGTCGCGATGCTCGGCGGAATATGGGGTTCGCGATTGTGCCTGCACATTTTCGCGCGCGTTTTGAGCGAACCGGAGGACGGTCGCTATCAATATTTGCGCGCGCACTGGCACGACAGTCAGGTGAAGTTCTTCGGATTTTTTCAATTGCAGGCGGTCGTCGTCGTGCTGTTCTCGCTGCCGTTCTACGCGGTCGCGCAAAACACGCGCGACACGCTGAGCGTATGGTGCGCGATCGGCATTGCCATCTGGATCGTCAGCATCGTCGGGGAATCAATTGCGGACGCTCAACTTACGGCGTTCCGCAAAAATCCGCGCAATCATGGCAAGACGTGCGACGTGGGTTTGTGGCGATATTCGCGCCACCCCAATTATTTCTTCGAGTGGGTGCACTGGTTCGCATATGTGTTTCTTTCAGTCGGCACACCGATGTCGGTTTGGCTGCTGAGTTGGGTCGGGCCGATTCTGATGTTCGGTTCCTTGATGTGGGTGAGTGGCGTGCCGTTCACGGAGGCGCAGGCGTTACGGTCGCGTGGTGACGATTATCGTGCTTACCAACGGCGTACCAGCGTATTGATTCCTTGGTTTCCGAAAAAAGGTGGCGCATGAATCATGCGGTTTCCGAAACGCGAATGTCGACCGGATCGCGCAACTCCGGTTTGATCGGACTGGCCGAACGCGGTCTGCTTCCCGATGCGGCGATCCGCTTCGGCGTCAGACGCCTGTGCGCGCAGCGACTTCGTGACGAAAATGCGGGCGATGCCGTCACCGTTTCGCGGCGCGTCCAGCAACGCATCGAGGAATTGCGTGTCGCACCAATCGCGATCCACACCGATG
>CAZZYA010000387.1:0-1757 GCA_964658115.1 uncultured Rudaea sp.
CGAATGCGCGTGGAGTTCGTATAGATCAAATACCGAGGAAACTTGAACGTGTGCTGAGCCGACTTCTTGAACGTAATTCCGCAGGTTTTCAGCTTGAATTAGAACCACAAGCTTTTTATCTGAAATGTCTGAGATAATTTCAGAAGCAATGCTTCGGCAAAGCCAAGTTTTCCCCATCCCTCCAGCTGCCAATACAAGGTGAGCGTTATATTCGGGCTTGCCGCGTAGTTTCTCTAGAATAAGCTCGCGAGCTGTGGTTCCTTCAACGCTACTTCCACTAAGGAAACACTGATTTATTCGGCTCGGTGGTCATCGATGGCATGGCCGTGGACGTTGTAGAAGGAAGTTCACAAAACGGGCCCATGGCGATGAAGCGGCAAATCGGTTTTGCAGAAGCTGAGAGTGCGGGCAAGAAACGCGTGACCAAGCGTCAACGCTTTCTGGGCGAGATGGAAAAGGTCGTGCCGTGGTCGCGACTGCTGTCGGTCATTGAGCCGTACTACCCGAAGGGCGAGCGAGGCCGCCCACCAATTGGCCTTGAGCGGATGCTTCGAATCTATTTCCTTCAGCAGTGGTACGGGTTGTCGGACGAAGCTCTCGAAGACGCGCTGTACGACAGCATTGCAATGCGCGCGTTCGCCGGCATTGATCTGGCTGTCGAGAACGCGCCCGATGCGACTACGCTGCTGAAATTCCGGCGTCTGCTGATCGCGCATGAGCTTACGCGCAAGTTGTTCGACGAGATCGGCATCTCGCTGTGTGAGCGCGGACTGATGATGAAGGAAGGCACGCTGGTCGACGCGACGATCATCGAAGCGCCGCCGTCGACCAAGAACGCTCAGAAGAGCCGTGACCCGGAGATGCACCAGACAAAGAAGGGAAACGCGTGGCATTTTGGCATGAAGGCGCATGTCGGAGTCGACGCCGATTCTGGACTGGTACATAGCGTGGTGGGCACGGCGGCCAACGTGTCGGATGTATCGCAGGCGCACGCCCTTTTGCACGGGCATGAACAAGACGCGTTCGGCGACGCGGGCTACCTTGGCGTAGACAAACGCGACGAGATGAAGGGCGCGACGGTGAAGTGGCGCGTGGCGGCCAAACGCGCAAAGATCAAAGCGATGCAAGAAGGTCCGCTGAAGGACCTGGTGGTCGCACTCGAACGAACTAAGGCACAGATCCGCGCGCGGGTCGAGCATCCGTTTCATGTCGTGAAGAACCTGTTTCGTCATCGCAAGGTCCGATACAAAGGTCTGGCCAAGAACACCGCGCAGCTGTTCAGCCTGTTCGCGCTGGCGAATTTGGTGATCGCGAAAAATCAGTTGCTGTCGACTCACGGGAGCAATCCGTCAAGTGTGTGAAAAATGCCGGAAGCGAGGCCCGAATACGGGTGACATTTCGCTTCGAGAACCTTCGGATTCCTTCGCTAACTAAAAAATGCAGCCTGCCTCGCCACTTATGTGGACAACAGGCGCATTGATCAGCGTTTCCCTAACAGCCTGGCTCGCAAGCTGCCCAATATCACGGACTCATGTCCCTCGAAAAGCCATCAATTAATCTCTCAAAATGCTACCGGCTTCCATTTGAGCAGACGCCGCTCAAGACTGGTCAGCAGATAGTCAGCGGCGAGTGCGACGACGGCAAGAACGATCATGGCGGCAAACACACCGCTCGCGTTAAACGCGCCCTGCGCGGTTGAGATGAGCAAGCCGATCCCCTGCTTCGATCCGAGGAACTCGCCCACGACCGCGCCGACC
>CAZZYA010000388.1:0-1741 GCA_964658115.1 uncultured Rudaea sp.
CACTCCCCACTCCCTTGCTCACAAAAGGTCGACGCAAGTCGGCCTTTTTATTTTCTGTTTCGGACACGTGATACTCGCGGTTTGCTAAAGAAGCTTTTTCATGTCGAGACTTCGTTTGGTGACGGCGACGTCGCTCGCGATGATCGCGTTCGCGGGCAATTCGCTGTTGTGTCGGCTGGCGCTGAAGCAGACGTCCATCGACGCGGCAACATTCACGAGCGTGCGTATCGCGTCGGGCGCGCTCGCTCTTTGGTTGATAGTACGATTGCGTGGCAATGTTGCGCGTGGTGGTTCGTGGTCGTCGGCGACGTGGCTAGTGACGTATGCGATTTGTTTTTCGCTGGCATACATCAGTCTGCCAACTGCGACGGGCGCGCTGATCCTATTCGGCGCGGTGCAAGTCACGATGATCGGTTATGGGCTGTGGAGCGGCGAGCGCCTGCAGCCAGTTGGTATCGTTGGTGTCGTCTGCGCATTTGGCGGATTGATTGTGCTGATGCTGCCCGGCATTTCAGCGCCGTCGCCGATCGGGTCGGCGTTGATGTGCGCTGCCGGTGCCAGTTGGGGCGTGTATTCGTTGCGGGGCAAACGTGCGGCAGGCGATCCGACGAGTTCGAACGCCGGTAACTTCATACGCGCAATTCCAATCACGTGCGTGTTCAGCGCATGCGCGTTGCCGTGGATGTCCATCGATGGCGTCGGCGCGACGTATGCGGTTGTGTCGGGTGTGCTGACGTCCGCTCTCGGTTACGTCATCTGGTTCGCGGCACTGCCGGGCTTGCAAGCCACGCAGGCGGGTGTCGTGCAATTAAGCGTGCCGCTTCTCGCTGCGTTCGGCGGCATCCTGCTGCTCCGCGAACCGCTGACGCTTCGCGTCGGTATCGCTGCGGTCGCGATACTCGGCGGCATCGCGCTCGTGACGGTCGGCAAGAAGCGCGAAGCCTGAAAACGAAAACGCCCGGCATGACCGGGCGTGGTTTCGCGAAAAGATCTCAGCTCAGCCGCCGCATTCCTTGCCAGCCGCAGCACGATTACCGGCGGCCTTGGCTTGCGCCTCGGTCATGTAGGAGCCTTCCTTCGTTTTGCCGTACCACTGATCGCCCTGACAGTGATAGACCTTCGAGCTCGAATTTACCCACACCTTGCCTGCGCCGCCGCCGGGCTGCGCCTGGATCTGGGACGCCGGTGTCGGTGTCGCGTGCGACGTCCCCGCAGGCGTAGTGGGTGCAGGCATCGCGGCCGGAGCCGTGGCTTGTGCCGCCTTGCCCGTGCTCGCCGGCGCGGCAGCCGCACCACCCGCCGTGGGTTGGTCGAGCCACTGATCGACGCCTTGATGACCCTTACAGGCGCCGCGATGCGAGGTACCGTTGAACGTCGTGCCGTCTTTGCATTTGGCGAGCGGTGTGCCGCTCGAATCGCTCGCCGCAGCGGCGGTCGACTTGGTGCTGCTCGCGCTGCTGCTGGCAGACTTGGTGGTGTCCGCCTTGGTGCTCGCGGTCGCGGCGGAACTCGATGCCGACGCATCGCTCTTGTCGAGCCACGTCTGCACGCCTTGATGACCTTTGCATGCGCCCTTGTGCGAAGCGGCAGTCGAGTATGTGCCGTCCTTGCATTGCGCGGTGGCGCCGGCGGGCGCATCCGCTGCGTAGACACTTGCTGTTGCGATTAATCCGATCCCTAAACACGTTGCCAAAAAAATTCTTTTCATTTATCAAATAGGATTCCTAAATCTGTTTTTTAG
>CAZZYA010000389.1:0-1709 GCA_964658115.1 uncultured Rudaea sp.
ACATGGATCCCGTGCCAGATTTGAAGAAGGCAGACACCATCACGCTGTTCGTTCCATTCGGCAACGGATGAACCAGCAGGGACCGTTCAAACCACTGTGCAACCGAGTTGAGGCTACTTGCCGTCTGCGTTTCGAGAACTGAACCGTCGCAGGTGCTGGAGTTGAATGATTGCATCTGTATTTCTACATCGCTCGATCCGAGACTGCTGTTCGTAAGCGTGCGTCCGATTAAATCGATGTCCATCGGCGCGGACACGGCAATGCATTGACTCAACAATCCGGTTGCATCTGGTGCCGGAGCGTTGAGAAATGCAGAACCATTGCTTGGTGAACCGGTGCTTGGATCGAATGCGATCGAAACATGACTGCCGGTCACGGGCGCCGACCACGCTGTGAGCCCGTCCTGGAAATCCGAGTTGACGACGAGGTTTGCGGCCTGCGCCGCTCCAGCAGCGAACAGCCAATTAAAAAAAATCACAGCCGCGATTGTTTGCGGGGAGCGGTAGAGTTTAGTGAACGGAAAGATCGGCGCGAGAAATAGCATGTCAGCGGTCCAAGAAGAGTCTGTCTCTGTAGAAACGACATCGCACGCGATTTCGAACGATTCACTTGGCGAGTGGGCTGACCTCAACGAGTTTGTCCATTTCGTTCGAATCGGCCCCGTCTGTCGTCTGGTCAACCAAGACATCGTGTTTTCGGATTCCCGCGCATGACGCTCCTCAACCTCAGTGGTACGATGACCTCAAGGGAAATCTTTCGGATCAACCACCGGCGAGCGACGAGCTGCCGCCGTCTTTGGCCCATGTCGGTTCGGACTTTGGATACGATGAATCAGCCGCCGGTCTTGACCGCTGACGAGCCGACCGCTGTTCTCATCGCGCGCATTCAGGCCGGAGACGCGGGCGCGCGCGAGCGGCTGATCGGAAAGTATTTACCGATCCTGCGTCGCTGGGCACATGGGCGGATGCCAGCGCGCGCGCGCGACATTTCCGATACCGACGACATCGTCCAAATCGCGATCATGCGCGCGGTCGCCCGCATCGGCGATATCCGCGCGGACGGAAGCGGCGCGTTTCTCGCCTATCTGCGGAGTGTGTTGATCAATCACATTCGCGATGAGTTACGCCGCTCGCATCGCCGCCCGGAAGGCGTCGAAATTGACGAGACCTTGGTCGACGACAACCACCCCTCGCTCCTCGAAGAGATGATTGGGCTTGATCGTTTGCGGGCCTACGAAAACGCACTGACGAAGCTGACACGCCGGCAACAGGAGGCGGTCGTCCTGCGCATCGAGTTCGGTCTGGAATACGACGAGATCGCCGCTGAAGTCGGTGGAACACCAGACGGCGCGCGCATGTTGTTGGCGCGTGCGCTCACGACAATCGCGCGCGAGATGGACGATGAAGACTGACCGCTTTCTCGAAGAACTCGCGACGAAGATTGCCGACGACGAGCCGATCGATTGGCGCGAAGTCGAGTATCGCGGCAATGGCGTGCGCGAGCTCGAACGGGTGGTTCGCGGCTTTCGGCAAGTTCACGAATCATCGCGCGCTGCGCAATTCACGCGCAGCTACTTGTTCGACTTCGGACACCTCCACGTTATCGAAAAGATCGGTTCGGGTTCGCTGGGCGATGTGTATCACGCCTACGATCTGAATCTCGACTTGCACGTAGCGCTAAAGCTTCGCAAGGTCGGGTCGCCGCGAATC
>CAZZYA010000390.1:0-1419 GCA_964658115.1 uncultured Rudaea sp.
GTTCGCTACTACCGATCCCTGATGAAGCATTACGTTCCAAAAGTGCGGTAGCGACCTTGTGTGGAACAATACGTTCCATGGGCGCGGCAAAGACCCCTGACGAAGCCGTACATTCCAGGTACTGGTGGCTGTGTCGGTTTCGCAGCGTCCTGCTACCACAATCAGCTTAGTCAGGCTAGTGATCGTAGCAAGTAGCGCGCCCAAAAGAAATGCAATGACTGCGGTGATGCCTGAGAAGATGAGGCCGAAATCATAAACCGTTTTCCAAAATCGCGCGGCGTAATGCGCACTGGTGTTCAAAGGAACGAAAACAGATTGTAGCAACCAGGTCGCGACGGATATAAAGGTCGTCTTACCTTTATCGATCGGACTCCAATACGATTCTATGACGTCAAAATACGGCGTCGGATCAGCGCTTGCGCCGACTGCCTGCACTCGAGTTATCGTTGGCTTAGGCATGTCGGATTTCGTGACATTCGGATGCGGGCGATTATAAACGCTCGATTTCCACGTTCGATCCTGACCCCAGTATGGGTCCTTCTGCAGTTCCTTCAGCAAGTTGCTTGCGGCGAAGTCTTGCATTTCATACCTGGGATGTGGCATGACGCCGTGCACGACGATTACCGCTATCGCTTCGTTGGAGCCCCCAGTGATCGTGTCGTTCATGGTTCCTCCATTGCTATTGGGCTATTCGCGCAAGTACGACGAGCGCAATCGAGTCTGGGTGGTTGCGAGCTCATACGCGTTCGACGCACCAATTAGCGTCGAGCCGTTCCGCAGTTCTCTATCACTCATAAACGCGTTCTATCATAGTTGACATCACCGTGTTGGTGAATCGCAGCGTGATAGAGAAGACGCGGAACGATCGGTGGCGCGGTCGTGGCGAGCGTGACCTAGAAAAAGGCCAAGGAGCGCGACGACCTTGCAGCGTCGCGCCCTGTCGATGGTCCTTACATGGAAGCTGGACGATTCGATCGAACTCGAGTCGGCGTTATTTGGTCGTAATCAAATATCGCGCTGATCGTTGGCGGATATTTAATGCTGCAGTCCGTGCCCGTGCCTTGCGTGACCGAGAATGAGAAGTTTACGTCAAACACCACATTGAATGTGCAACGCGGACCGATAAATGCTGCCGGGCTATACGATATGCCGGCTGACGCGGGAATGCCGCACAAAGTCGATGCGTTGTACGTGATTGTCACCGGGCCAGCGGTATCGCCGGCGCCGACAATCGGGAGCGACGAGATCGTCCAACATGACGACGCGGAAGTCGTCCCAGCAATGGACGCTGTCCAGCTGTTGCTGATATCGACTTGCGTCGAGGCACCCGTGAGCGACCGAACGTTAGACGGAACGGCGGAGCCTATCGCCGAGGATTGTTGCCCACTGCAGCTAGCGAGCGACGCTCCAAGCGCGGCA
>CAZZYA010000390.1:1429-1691 GCA_964658115.1 uncultured Rudaea sp.
TCGGTAACCAAAAGCGACAAGGGATGCTTTCATGGAGTCTCCTTGATTGAGCACACATTATGTCGACAGGTCCCTGAAGACTAACCCGGGTTTCCATACTAGCGCACTAGCCTGACCTAGTGAAATAGCCAAACAAGCGATTGCTTGCTTATCCCACTTCCCAACCCTCATCTACGTTCTCAAGCCCCCATACGAACTGACTCGCCGAAGCGAGTCCATCTACTGGCTTCGCTTACGCCAGCGGTACTGGCCGAGCGGAACG
>CAZZYA010000391.1:0-1689 GCA_964658115.1 uncultured Rudaea sp.
AAGGTCGGGGTCGCGAGTTCGAGTCTCGTTTCCCGCTCCAGTTTTTACGCAAAGCCCCGACTGGTTCGGGGCTTTGTCGTTGTATGAAGCCTCATGGCTTGCGAGGTTGAGAGCGAAAAATCAGCAGGCTCATCGGCGCTGCGGGTATTCACAGCCGGGATGATTCTGCTATGCTTCGTCGCTCAGTTGCGGGAATAGCTCAGTTGGTAGAGCACGACCTTGCCAAGGTCGGGGTCGCGAGTTCGAGTCTCGTTTCCCGCTCCATGATTGTGCGTTCATCCGTGAACGCGAAGACCAAGAAGCGGCCATTCTTGGACGCACTTTTCAATCAAGTGCAACACAAACCTCGGCACGCCGAGGTTTTGTTTTTTAGGGCAGGCGTGGGTAAGCTTGCCGACGTTTCATCGGATGGCCAGGTGGCAGAATGGTCATGCAGCGGCCTGCAAAGCCGCGTACGCCGGTTCGATTCCGACCCTGGCCTCCATTCGATGGATTAATTTGTGCAATTGTCCTTCATCGACAAGATAGAAAAAGCGGTCCGCCATGGCCGCACTCTTATCGAGAGTTTGCCCGGGTGGCGAAATCGGTAGACGCAGCGGACTTAAAATCCGCCGGACCCTAATAGGTCCATGCCGGTTCGAGTCCGGCTTCGGGCACCAAATCAAGCACTTAGCTCTTGACAGCCGATAATCGATGGTTCCAAATGGCCCGAGTTGGACCAATTCGGACCAGTCAGCAATGCCCACCATCGACAAGCGCGTCGGACGCAATGGAGCTATCAGTTGGCGCGTTCGCGTACGACGGTCCGGTTCCTCCAGTCAGACGAAATCCTTCACGCGAAAAGCCGACGCTGAAGCGTGGGCGCGCAGTATCGAGACGCGCATCGATTCCGGTGAATCCCTTCCTGCCGCCGAAGCACGCAAGCGCACGCTCGGCGACGCGATTGATGAGTACCTGAAGGTCTACGACAAGTCCGCTCGAAAGAAGAACGAGCGCGAACAGAAACGCATCATCGAGTGGTGGCGCGGCGAACTCGGTAATCGTCCGTTGTCGTCGATCACGCCGGGCGTACTCGCAGAGATTCGCAACACGATGTCGACGCGCGCGAATCGCTATGGAAAAGTGATCACCGGTTCGACTGTCAATCGCAATCTCGCCGTTCTATCGGCCGTCTTCAAAGTCGCCGTCAAAGAACTCGGATGGGTCGCGAAGAATCCTGTCGTGAACGTAGGGCGCTTTGCTGAAGGCAAGGGGCGCGAACGCTTTCTCACTGATGGTGAGCGCGATCGATTGTTCGAACGCTGCGCTGAGTCGTCCTGCGCGGCTCTGCTGCCGATCGTGAAGTTCGCCTTAGCCACCGGTGCGAGGAAGGGCGAGATCTTGGCTCTGCAGTGGTCCAGTGTTGATTTGGATAGACGTGTCGCGCGTTTCGTTGATACGAAGAATGGTGATCAACGCACAGTGCCGCTGGCCGCTTCAGCAGTCGCGACGCTCAAGGCATGGCGAGCAAATCGACTTCCAGTCGGCGCGGTGTTTCCAGTCAATATAGGAATGCTCGATCACTCATGGCTCGACGCGCGAACGCTAGCCGGCCTAGGCGACTTCCGATTCCACGATCTTCGGCATTCTGCTGCGTCATACCTGGCTATGTCTGGCGCTTCGCTGATGGACATCGCGGCGATCTTGGGA
>CAZZYA010000392.1:0-1688 GCA_964658115.1 uncultured Rudaea sp.
CGTTCCGCGTTTGCGCCTGTGGGGCGCGAGCATGCCGGGTTTGCACGCCGGCTGGTTCAAGCTGCGAAACGGCGAAAAAGCGGTGTGCCTCATCACGACGCAGAATGAAGTGAGCTACCTGCGCAGCGACGCCGACAACGCATCGTTGCTGCTATCGCTCGAAAATCCGGACACCTTGAAAGCGCTGATCGAGCGTTAGCCGAACCGCGCTTCCAACGCGGCGATCGCGGGAAGCTGTTTGCCTTCCAGAAATTCGAGGAACGCGCCGCCGCCGGTGGAAATGTACGATATGTCTTTTTCGACACCGTATTTCTCGATCGCCGCGAGCGTATCGCCGCCGCCGGCGATGGAAAACGCGTTGGACGTCGCGATAGCTTTCGCCACCGCTTCGGTGCCTTTGCCGAACGCATCGAACTCGAACACGCCAACGGGTCCGTTCCATACCACCGTTCCCGCGTTCGCGATCACGTCGGCGTAGCGCTTCGCCGTTTTCGGGCCGATGTCGAGAATCATGTCGCCCGCGCCGACATCGCTCACGTTTTTAATCGTTGCCGGCGCATTCTCCTTGAACTCCGGCGCGACGACGACGTCCTCGGGAATCGGCACTTCGCTGCCGCGCGCTTTGGCGTCGTCGATGATTTTTTTGGCGACGCCGATCAGATCGGATTCGATCAACGATTTGCCGACGCCGTGTCCTGCCGCCGCGATGAACGTGTTGGCGATACCGCCGCCGACGATGAGCTGATCGACTTTCTCGATAAGGTTTTGCAACAGTTCGAGTTTGGTCGACACTTTCGAGCCTGCGACGATCGCGAGCAACGGCCGTTTCGGATGTTGCAACGCGCGCGTCAGCGCATCGATTTCACCCATCAGCAACGGTCCGCCGCAGGCGACGCGAGCGCGGCGGATCACGCCGTGCGTCGATGCCTGTGCGCGATGCGCGGTACCGAACGCATCCATGACGAAAATATCGCACAGCGCGGCGTAGCGTTCGGCAAGCGTCGTATCGTCCTTGCCTTCGCCGACGTTCATACGGCAGTTCTCGAGCAGCACGACTTCGCCGTCTTCGATGCCGAAGCCGCCGTGAATGTAATCGTGGATCAGCCGCACCGGTTTTTTCAGCGCATTGCTCAGCCAATGCGCGACCGGCGCGAGCGATTCGGATTTTTCGAACACGCCCTCCTTTGGTCGCCCTAGGTGCGACATCACCATCACCTTCGCGCCCGCGTCGCGGGCGAGCGTGATGGTCGGCAGCGCGGCGTCGAGACGTTGCGCCGCTGAAATCTTGCCCTCTTTGATCGGCACGTTCAGATCTTCGCGGATCAGCACACGCTGATGAGCGAGATCGAGTTCCGTCATGCGGACGATGGGCATGGCTATTCCTTTGGACGTGAGCGAACGCCCATTGTACGGCGCGCGTTTCGGCTCGTGCTTAACCGATCGCGAGCGCAGCCTCCGTGCGCGATTCGGTCGGCGCGCGACAACGCTCGGCAACGGCGAGCAGATCGGCGAACACGCCGGCCGCCGTCAGTGCGACGCCGGCACCCGGACCCGCGATCGTGAGCGGCGCGGCACTGTAAAGTTCGCTGTGCAGCACGATCGCGTTTTCGCACGGCGCGAGCCGTGCGAGTGGATGATCGAGCGGTACGCGCTCGGGCGCGATGCGCGCGCGACCGTGTTCGTAATTA
>CAZZYA010000393.1:0-1662 GCA_964658115.1 uncultured Rudaea sp.
TCGCGCAGGCCGAATCGCGCCGGCTCGCCGCGCGCGATGCGGCCGATGCGTTAGGACTCGACATCGGCAATGCCGTGGATTTCTGGACCGAAGCGTCATTGTTCTCGGCCGCCGGCTACACCGTTTTCGTTTATGGGCCGGGCGATATCGCACAAGCCCATTCGGCGGACGAATTCGTCGCGCTCGACGATCTGCAGCGCGCGACGGAGAACTACGTGCGCATCATCGGAGGAACGCCTCATGGACGCGCATAAGCAGACGCGCCAGACCATCGTGCGGCTGCTATCGAGCATGGGCAGCGCGAAAGAGATCACGCAATATCTCAAGCGTTTTTCGCAGCTCGATGCAAAACGGTTCGCCGTGGTCAAGGTCGGCGGCGCGGTGTTGCGCGACGATCTCGACGCACTGACATCGTCGCTCGCGTTCCTTCAACAAGTCGGGCTCACGCCGATCGTCGTGCACGGCGCCGGTCCGCAACTCGATGCGGAATTGGCGGGCGCGGGCATCGTCAAACAGACGGTGGACGGTCTTCGCGTCACGTCGCCGCAGGCGCTCGCGATCGTGCGGCGCGTGTTCCATGCACAGAATTTGCAACTCGTCGCAGCACTGCGCGATGTGGACGTGCGCGCGACGTCGATCGTGTCGGGTGTATTCGAATCGGTGTTTCTCGATCGCGAGAAGTTCGGTCTCGTCGGCAACGTCACGAATGTGCACCTAGCGCCGATCGAATCCAGTCTCGACGCGGGCTCGATTCCCGTCATCGCGAGCATGGGGGAGACGGCGGACGGACAGATTCTCAACGTGAATGCGGATTTTGCCGCGAACGAACTCGTGCGCGCGCTGCAGCCGTACAAGATCGTGTTTCTTACCGAAACCGGCGGATTGCTCGATGGCGGTGGCAAGATTATCGATTCGATCAATCTGTCCAGCGAATACGAACATCTGATGACGCAGCCGTGGCTGCATTCCGGCATGCGCCTGAAGATCGAGCAGATCAAGCAACTGCTCGATACGTTGCCGCCGACATCGTCGGTGTCCATCACGCGGCCGTCCGAGCTGGCGAAAGAACTCTTCACGCACAAAGGTTCCGGCACGCTCGTCAAGCGCGGCGAGAAGGTGCAGACGTTCACCGCGTGGAACGCGATTGACTTACCGCGTCTGCGCTCGCTGATCGAATCGAGTTTCGGCCGTAAACTCGTGGACGATTATTTCGCGCGCACCGAACTTTACCGCGCGTACGTTTCCGAAAACTATCGCGCAGCAATTATCCTTACGCAGGAAAGCGAAGGTATTTACCTCGACAAATTCGCCGTGCTCGACGACGCGCAGGGCGAAGGTCTCGGTCGCGCGGTGTGGCTCGAGATGCGTGAGCAGAATCCGCGCGTGTTTTGGCGCTCGCGTAGCGCGAACGTGGTCAACGATTTCTATTTCGCCGAATCGGATGGCTGCTATCGCGTGAACGGATGGAAAATGTTCTGGTACGGCATCAGTGATTTCGACGAAGTGCGGCGCTGCGTCGAGCATGCGCATCGCCGGCCCGCGACGCTGATCGATCGGGCCGGCGCGGGCGCCCGCTTCGACAAGCTCAACGCCCGCGACGAGGTGCTCGCCTACCTGCCGCCCGCCTGGATCGGCCAGAACATCTTTTCCTACGCGCAGTGG
>CAZZYA010000394.1:0-1661 GCA_964658115.1 uncultured Rudaea sp.
GTCGTGAGCAATTTCTGACTCACGGCAACCTTGCACGAACTTGCATCCAGGAAAAGCAGGCGCACGGGGTCAGGGCCTTGATACGGCGCGGCATTCATTGATATCGCAAAAAACATACTTGAAAGAATCACGTCTATTTCCTTATGAGAAGCGGAAGCTGCAACAGGATGCGCGCGATCATGCCATGGACAAGCGACGGCTCAAAGGTGTCGCCTCAATAGCTCAGCAGCGCACTGCTTACCTGGAACGCTCTTAAAACTCACCTCGACTTCGTCCGAGACGATCCATTCAAAGCGGCCATCCAAAGCGGCCGTTTGGTCAGCGCGACAACTCACAAATCCAATTCGTCTCCCAACTTTTCCCACCGTCGGGCGAAAACGATTGTTCCATCCGCGCCGATGTTGGCGAGAGATTCAACCATACGTAACGCACCAGAATCGTGCGGCCGCGAAGCGTCTGCTGATTGAAAAACTCACCGCGATTGCCTTGGAATCGTCCGACGACTGGCGGCACATCGACTTCGCCTTTGTCGAGGTCGAGTAAATAAATGCTCCATTGATGCGTGTCGGGATTGTAGACCCGTAACGTCTGTCCCTTGATATGCAGCTTCTTATCGGCGCCGTCGACATTGAATTCTTCGAAGTTCGCATTCGTATCGAGTAACTTCTTGTGATTGGAAATGCCGTCGTAGACATCCCAGGCGTTCGACCCGTTCAAGCGATCCGGCAACCGCCGCACATGCGCTTTCCAGTCGCCGATCAAAAAATCGAAATCGCGCGAACCGTCGCGTTGTTGGGTGCTGTAAACGGTCGAGGCGTCGGATTCTTTCGTCGTCGCGGCACTATTGCCTAAAATCAGCAACGAAAGAACTACGGCCACAGCGGCCGAAAACAACGTTTTAGGACGAAACAACGTTCGCAAGATCATCGATCGAACTCCAGCTGTTAGTGACGCCGGTAATTATGTTCCATCAGTCCGCTATTCGCGTAAGTGCGTGTATGTAAACGCCAACGGCGTTCGCGCTTCGTCCAGATATGCGCGAGCCAAGGCCGGCGATTTGAGTTGACGAGCCGTACACGTTTTCATCGAAATAGCTTACGCTTTTGTTCGCATTAGTTTTTGGAGGATTGGACCGTGCCTTGCGCGATTCATGTCGATGTGGAGCCAGATCACTTACGGGTTGTCGTGACCGGCGACAACACGCCGGAAACGTTGCGTCACTACACTGCCGAGGTTCCGCGCCTCTGCGCCCAACACCAGCAATCGCGCGTTCTGGTTGTCGTGCGCTTGAGCGGACCCGAGATGCCGATGCTCGATGTGTACAAGGGCGTGTCGACCAGCAGTGATCAAACGGCTGGATCGAATATGCGCATCGCTTGGGTGGACGAAAATCCCGCGCGCAGCGTCGATAACATGCGCTTGGCGGAAAATATCGCACGCAGCCGAGGGATCGCTGTGCGTACTTTCCGCGACGAGCGTTTGGCTGCGCAGTGGTTGAAGTCAGATGAAGAGTCTGGGGCCTAGCAATTGGTCCCCGGCCGACAGATTTCTCATGAGTGGATTCTGTCAACGAGTTCGACGCATTGAGCCGATGGATCTCCGTGCAAGACTTTTCCAACTAGTTCAATTCCCTTTTGTGTAAATATCCACAATGCGGCACA
>CAZZYA010000395.1:0-1659 GCA_964658115.1 uncultured Rudaea sp.
GCTCGGCACCGTTCGCTATTTTCCGAATTGCCTGTCGGAAGCGTCGGCCGCGCGCGCCTTCGAGATACTGCGCGCGACGGTTCCATGGGAATCGCACCGCCGGCAAATGTACGATCGGGAAGTCGATGTCCCGCGCCTCATCGCCATGTTCGATCTCGACGGCCCAAACGTTCTCGAACCGATTCTTGCTGCACGGGGCCATGTCGAAAACCTGAGCGAACATCGCTTCAACAGCGCCGGATTGAATTTGTATAGAAATGGACAGGACAGCGTCGCGCCGCATAACGATAAGCTGCACACGCTGATCGAGGGCGCGCCGATCGCGTTGTTGTCGCTCGGCGACACACGCCGGCTCACGTTGCGCACGAAGGCGACGCCGAAGCGCAAGTTCGATCTGGACCTCGAGTCAGGCAGCTTGCTTGTGATGAGTTACGAAACGCAGCTCCATCTCGATCATGGCGTACCGAAAACGAAGGAGCCGGTCGGTCCGCGCATCAGCATCGTATTTCGTGAGCGGCCGACGAGCTTTCGCGATCGTTACGCGTCGTACAAGACCAACGCTTAAGCGTTCGCCGGCTTGCGCGTACCGATATAAACGCCGATGGCGGCGGTGGCGAAACCGGCAATTTTCAGTGCCGTGAACTGCTCGCCCAGCACGAAATAATTCATCACGGCGGTTACCGGCGGCATCAGGAAGAACAAGGTGGCCACTCGCGTGGCGGCGCCGCGCCGGATGAGCAGAAAAAGCAGCGCCATGCCGCCGAGCGAATTGACGAGAATCAGCCAGCCGAGACTCTCGTAAAATACGGACGAGCCATCGAAGCGGAATCCTTCGTACAACGCGAATGGCAATAGCACGATCGTCGCGCACAGATGTTGTAACGCAAGTCCGGCGCGCAGATCGATCGTCGATCCGAAACGCTTCTGATACAGCGTGCCGGCACTGACGCCGACCAGTCCTACCAGCAAGGCGACATACGCGCCGACATGGAGTCCGCTGCCACTCAACTTGTCGCTGACGACGAGTCCGACGCCCGTGAATCCGAGTGCAATCCCGATCCATTGGACGAGACCAACGGGTTCGCCGACTACGCGGCCGAACAGCGCGGTCACGATGGGCATCGTGCCGATGATGAGCGCCGCAAGCCCTGCACTCGCGCCGAGCGCTATGGCGAGGTACACGCCTGCGAATTGCAGGGCGAGTGAGAAGAAACCGGTTACCAAACTGTGCCGCGATTGCTGCCAAGACGGCCAGCGTCGCCGAACCGTTGCGAAATACAGCATCACATACAACGCGGTTGCGATACTGAAACGTAACGCTAGCAACGTGAAGGGTGCCGCGTGATCGAGGCATATCTTGCCGGCGGGATATCCGGTACACCACAGCACGACGAAACTGGCTGTCAGCATCAGCGAACTGTGATCGCTATTTCGGGTTGCGAGCCCGGATACGGGTGCGCTCACATGAATTGCTCGGGGAAATCGGCGATTTTATCTGTGGTCGCAGCCACGTACAGAGGGCTAACGTCGAATAGCGATCAGTGCGTCGCGAAGTTAGCGCAGTGGACGATGGATGCTAGTAACGCGCACCTTTTTTTGTGCGGAGATTCACTCATTCATCCACGATAAAAATCCCCGCATCTTGTAAACGCCGATGGC
>CAZZYA010000396.1:0-1655 GCA_964658115.1 uncultured Rudaea sp.
AACAGATACTTCGGCGAATTCCAGCGCTGGTATTGCGTGAGAAACTTGACGATGAACTGCGCGAACGCTTGGCCGTCCTGATCGACGCCGTAAAAATCCTTCTTGCGGTCGTTGAGCTGCTTGTCGCGTTTGTCCTTGTCTTTCTCCGCCGACAGAAGACGTGAAAAACCGGTGCCGGGCGCGTCGATGAAAACAAGATCGGTGGCGTCGAGCAAACTGAAATTGTTGTTGGCGAGATTGTACGGCGCCGCCGGCGTGTGCTGATCGTCCGCGGTGATCACGCGCTTGGGACCGAATGCGCCCATGTGCAACCACACCGTCGACGAACCGGGGCCGCCGTTGTAGAAAAACGTGATCGGTCGCTTCGCACCGTTTTCGGTGTGCTTGAAATACGCCGCGTAGAACATGCTCGCGGTCGGGTCTTCCTTGTTCTCGTCTTTGCCCGTGAGAATGATCGTGCCGGCCACCGCCTTGTAATCGAGCTTCTGCCCGCCGATGGTGACGCTGTTGTCGGTCGCGACCGATTGCGGTTTCAGGTTCACGTCGTCGAACGTTTTGTCTTTTTCGTCTTTGGCATCGGCGCTCCATGCCGGCGCGGCGAGCGTGCAGACGATGGCGACGACGAGACTTCTCGCAAACACGCGCATGGATTTTCTCCCGGAAGATAGCGGACGGGCGCAGTATCGAACATCGACCGTAGCGCCCCATGCGCCATAAGTCACGCGAACGCCTATCGATGCCGACGCGACGCTTGCGGCATACTTTATCGATGGAAAAGCAAACGGTCACGATCGTCGGCGCCGGACTCGTCGGCGGATTGCTCGCCACACTCCTTGCGCAGCGCGGTTTTTCGGTCGATGTGTTCGAGCGCCGACCCGATCCGCGCGTGTGCGGTTTTATTGGCGGGCGTTCGATCAATCTCGCGCTCGCCGAACGCGGCTGGCATGGCTTGCGTCTGGCGGGATTGCAGGAGCGCATCGGCGCGATCGCGGTGATGATGCGCGGACGCATGGTGCATCGATTGGACGGCCAAACCGAATTGCTGCGCTACGGCCGCGACGACAGCGAAGTGATCTGGTCGGTCAATCGCGGATCGCTCAACATGGCGCTGCTCGACGAGGCCGAAGCCGCCGGCGCGCGCATCCATTTCTCGCGGCAACTCGCGAACGTCGACTGGGACACGATGACATTGCGTTTCGACGACGGCGCAACGCACCGCGCGAACATGCTCGTCGGCGCGGATGGCGCTGGCTCCGCGTTGCGGCTCGCCATGAACGAGTACGAAGCGCTTGGCGAACATTTTGAACCGTTGCAGCACGGCTACAAGGAACTCGAAATTCCGCCGGTGAACGGAACGTTCGCGATGGAGCCGAACGCGTTGCACATATGGCCGCGCGGTAACTACATGTGCATCGCGCTGCCGAACTCGGAAGCAAGTTTCACGGTTACGCTGTTCCTGCCGAACGAAGGCGACCCGAGTTTCGCGACCATTCTCACCGACGACGACGCACAAGTACTTTTCGCGCGCGATTTCGCCGACGCGCTGCCACTCATTCCCGAATTGCGCGAGCATTTCGTCGTCAATCCGACGGGCATGCTCGGCACGTTGTATCTGGATCGATGGCATATCGGCGGCCGCGCACTGCTGATCGGCG
>CAZZYA010000397.1:0-1644 GCA_964658115.1 uncultured Rudaea sp.
CAGATCCGCTTCGCCGACCAAAAAAACCATCGCTGAAACCAGTTTCGCAGGGGACCGACCGAGATTGGATCGAGTATCCAACGTTGCACGGCTTCAAATGGTGTAATACGCGCATTGCGGAAGGAGAATAGTCGAAGACTCGCCTCCTTGAATCCGACTTGCGCCAACGTCGACTCAAGGTAACCAGGATCGATGGGCCTTTCGTCGGGACTGAATGATTTCAGTCGGAAGCGTCCATCCCCCATGAAAATCTTATTCTGAATACACCACGCATTGGGATCGTAGCCGACGATGCGTCCGCCCGGTTTCAGTACACGGGAACATTCACGCAAAACCTGGTTCTCCATTCCCGGCACATGATGGAGAAAGGCCGCGGCGACGATTAAGTCGAACGAAGCATCTGCGAATGGAAGTTTGAGTGCATCGGCTTGCACGGACGGCAAACCACTATGGCGCAGCATGTGCGCGGAAATGTCCACGCAGGTCAGAAATTCGATTCCCGCAGTAGCGAGCATTTTCGCCGTCATGCCGGAACCGCCGCCCAGATCAAGGCACGTCCGCACATCCGTTCCCGCTGAGATCCAGCTAAGGATGCGTTGCTGATCGAACGTCGACAGCGAAACATAGTCATGGGCGCCTTTGCCGTCCCAAAACTTTTGTTCGCGATCGTAATGGCTTGCAGGTATGGTCACGGAAAAAGTTGACTAGGAAAGTGCTGTTGTAAAAAGCAAAATTATGGCCGCTCCGCCCAGCGCAAGACTCAAATTTGCAATACGTAATATGAGGTATACGGCGATGATAGCCGGTGGCGCGATTCCAAGAAGATCGAATAAGTATATGGCAGTGGCCTCGACGGTGCCTAAGCCGTTCGCGCTGATGGGCACATACGCAACAAGCCCTGCGCTGTTTGCCGTAATAGTCACGTCGACGAGTTTCACTGCCGAGATATGTACCGCGCGCAACGCTGCCCAATAACAAATGCCAACTAGAAATAGTTTGCAGATCGTGAGCAATAGATTGAGAGCGACCGCGATCGGTCGATTTTTCATCACAGAGTGCGCTTCGCCTAGAACGCGTACGATTTTATCGACGAAGCCGACGTTGTTCGTTGGCGCGATGTTCCAACGCAACGAAATGCCATAAGTGATTAACATTGCGCATGCCGCACCAACACCGAGCGCGCCCGCCATCCGTGGCGCCGGCGTGTCGTACACCAGTAGCAATCCCCCGGAAATGATGAGCACAGCAAACAACGAAATAAGTTTGTCGACACCGAGTCGGCCGACGGCACTTGGCAGTGCGATGCCACGTCGTCGCAAATAAAGACTGATGCCGATCAAATCACCAATTTGTCCCGGCACTAACTGCCCAAGGCCCCATGCACACCAGTAGGCAGCAAGAAAGGACGAGAAACTCAACTCGGCATTGCGCACAGTCAGCAGAAAAGAATTCGCTGCGCCCACGATCGTGGCAGCAAGAAGAGCTGCGATCGCAAGAGCGATCCACGCCAGATTCGCGTCGCGCAGCAAGTCCACAACGCGCATCGGATTTGCCCAAACGATTAGAATTACCAGAAGCGCAGCACCTACGATCGACAGTGCGGCTGTCCTCAACCAAATTCGCCGTGCCGTGCGTAAGTTTGTC
>CAZZYA010000398.1:0-1644 GCA_964658115.1 uncultured Rudaea sp.
CTATCACCTGTCCGGCGGTGCGCACCTGATCCAGAGTGTCCGGCAAATTGGGCACGAAGTGCGCGACGTGATGCACGCCGACTTCATCGCGCGCATACAGATCACGCAGCACCGACGGCGTGTCGTCGTGCTGGCAGAACGGGCAATGCATTCAGCGGTGGACTACCGATACACCGGATATTTCTTGCATTGCGCGGACACCCTTTCGCGCGCGGCCGCGATGACTTTTTCGTCGGCTGGCGCATCGAGCACGTCGCATATCCATTGTGTGAGTTCGATGCAATCTCGTTCGGTGTAACTGCGCGTCGTCACCGCCGGCGTTCCGATGCGCAGGCCCGACGTGACGAACGGTTTTTGCGGATCGTTCGGCACCGCGTTTTTGTTGACGGTGATATGTGCCTTGCCGAGCGCGGCTTCCGCATCTTTTCCAGTGACCTTGCGGCCGATCAGATCGACTAGCATGAGATGGTTCTGCGTGCCGCCGGAAACGATCTTGTAACCGCGCTCGACAAACGTTTTCGCCATCGCCTGCGCGTTCTTGATCACTTGCGCCTGGTAGGTTTTGAATTCGGGTTCGAGCGCTTCCTTGAACGCGACGGCCTTCGCGGCGATGACGTGCATCAGCGGTCCGCCCTGGATGCCGGGAAACACGATCGACTGCAGCTTCTTTTCGAGTTCTTCGCTTGCATTTTTCGCGAGGATGATTCCGCCGCGCGGTCCGCGCAGCGTCTTGTGCGTGGTCGACGTCACCACGTGCGCATGCGGCAGCGGCGTCGGATACACACCGGCGGCGATGAGCCCAGCGACGTGCGCCATGTCGACGAACAGCGTCGCGCCGACCTTATCGGCAATCGCGCGGAATCGGGCCCAGTCGACGACTTGCGAGTACGCCGAAAAGCCGGCGACGACCATCTTGGGTTTGTGCTCGACGGCGAGCTTTTCGACGGCGTCGTAATCGATGAAGCCGTTGTCGTCGACGCCGTACTGCACCGCGTTGAAAAGTTTTCCGGAGAAATTCACTTTCGCGCCGTGCGTCAGATGTCCGCCATGTGCGAGCGACATGCCGAGCACCGTGTCGCCCGGATTCAGCAGCGCGAAATACACGGCCTGATTCGCCTGCGATCCGGAGTGCGGTTGCACGTTCGCGTAGTCGGCGCCGAACAGCGCCTTCACGCGCGCGATGGCAAGCCGCTCGGCGATGTCCACGAACTCGCAGCCGCCGTAATAACGTTTACCGGGATAACCTTCGGCGTATTTGTTGGTCAGCACCGAACCTTGCGCTTCGAGCACGCGCGGGCTGGCGTAATTTTCCGACGCGATCAATTCGACATGGTCTTCCTGACGCTGCTGCTCGGCGGCGATGGCGTCGGCCAGTTCGCGGTCGTAACCGGCGATGCGGGTGTCCTTGGAAAACATGTCGGAATCCGGTGCGGGGACGGTCCGCAATTGTACCGCTAATACGGTTTTTCAACGGCCGGCGGCGGAGCGGAGCGCGTCGACGAGTTCGCGCGCCAGACGTTCGGAATCGCAGATGGTGGGACGGAGGATTTCACGGGCCGTACGACGCCATTCGACGCGAGCGGATTCGTCGTGAGCCAACTGCACTGCTTTGGTAACGTAATCGTCGGTGTCGCGCGCGATCCA
>CAZZYA010000399.1:0-1640 GCA_964658115.1 uncultured Rudaea sp.
CGAGCTGGCTGGCCGCACCGTAATCGCTCGTCATCACGTAGACGGGAAAATCGACGAGATCGACGATTTCCGAATCGGATTGTCCGATGCCGGCCGTCTCGACGATGACGAGGTCGTAGCCCTGCCCTTTCAGAAACGCGATGCAGTCTTTCAACACGATGCTCGTCGCCGCGTGCTGACGGCGCGTCGCCATCGAGCGCATGAACACGTGTTTGCTGCGCAGCGAATTCATGCGGATGCGATCGCCGAGCAACGCACCACCGCTGCGGCGACGCGTGGGATCGACGGCGAGCACGGCAATGCGCATGTCGGGGAAAGAATGCAGGAAACGCAACAGCAATTCGTCGACGACGGACGATTTGCCCGCGCCGCCCGTGCCGGTGAGTCCGAGCACCGGCGTCTTGCCGCCCGCGAGTTGCCATTCCTTGCGCAGCCGCGCGAGTTCGGTTTCGTCGAGCGCGCCTTCTTCGATCGTCGTCAGCATTTTGCCGACGGAAATTTCGTCGTCGACAGAAATCTTCGACGGACGTTCGGTCTTGACACGATGCTCGCTGGCGCGGCGCACGACGTCTTCGATCATCGCCGTCAGACCCATGTGCATGCCGTCGTTCGGGTGATAAATGCGCTCGACGCCATAATCTTCGAGCTCGCGGATTTCTTCCGGCGTGATCGTCCCGCCGCCGCCGCCGAAAACACGGATGTGTCCCGCGCCGCGTTCTTTGAGCATGTCGACCATGTACTTGAAATATTCGACATGGCCGCCCTGATACGACGACAACGCGATGCCGTCCGCATCTTCCTGCAACGCCGCGCGCACTACATCTTCGACGCTGCGGTTGTGACCGAGATGCACGACCTCGGCACCTTGCGCCTGGATCAGCCGGCGCATGATGTTGATGGCGGCGTCGTGGCCGTCGAACAGGCTGGCGGCGGTGACGAAACGCAGCGGCGTGGATTCCGCCGGCGATTCGTGGACGGGAATATTTTTGGCAGTCGTGCTCATAGTGCGGTCGCAGCGATGGCTGGACCGCTATTGTACGCCGATGGGCCTGAAAGCTTAGCTCGCGGCCTATTCGAAGCTGCCGGAAAATATTTCGTTGGTCGGCGCGGTGACGAGACGCGCGGCCGCGAATTCGTTGGGCGTCGATGAGGTCGGATCGCCCATCAGCGCCGTCACGTACAGGCGACCGTTCGGATCAAGCGCGCTTCCGACACCACCGTAATCGCCGTTGAGTAAATCGATCGTCGCCTGTCCGTTTGTACCGAATGTCGGGATCAAGGTTCCCGCCGCGCCATCGACATGCATGACTTCCGTGTACGCGTTGTTGCTGATCGTTGCGAGGCCTTCGACGTAGAGATTACCGTCTTTATCCACATGCACGCTGTTCGCGTTTGCGTTGCCAGCGGGAATCGCAAACGAGGCTTTACCGCCCGTTCCGAAATCGGTGACGAAGCGGCCGTTTTTGTCGATCTTCGCGACGCCAAAACTTTGCGACAAAAAATTCGCGCTGGCCACTTCCCCGGCCAGATAAAAATTTCCGCTGGCATCGCGCGCGATCGCACCGCCGAGATTCACCGCGCCGATGTCGATCAGCAACGCACCGTTGGTTCCAAAACTCGTGACCACGTTTCCCGAAGCG
>CAZZYA010000400.1:0-1604 GCA_964658115.1 uncultured Rudaea sp.
GCTTCCGATGTCAGCTTACCCCGATGCTGGCTAAGCCGCGAAGGGAGGATTTTGACCCTAAGCCGTCGATGCTCAATGTCGGCTTTGCAGGCGCTCACCGAACCTTGCGCGCTACTGCGTTGGGCAACCGAATGCTGGCGTAAAGTGCTCCTCATTTAAGGCACCGAGCACCACGTCCACTACACGGTATTGCGATCTCACGGTTGCGCAGACCGCAACCTTGGGATTGTCTGATGGATGTTCCGCCCGAATCTTCTTGCCAATATCTAAACACGCGATCGCAACATCATCGATGGAGCAGCGCCCGTCGTCGCCGACTTGAACAAAAATCTGTTGTTTGATCTGTTTTCTCATCGGTTCCGGTCCGCACTTCACGATGTCGTTATTCACTCGACACTTCACCAAAGGATCGGCCACCATGTTGGATAGTTGCGTGACGTTTTCACGAGTGTCGCTGCGGAATTTCTTGCATGCGGCATCGGCGGCCTCGCACAGCGTTGTTATCTCAATATGCATCACGCCGTCGACTTTCGTATACACATACCTTGTAACGGCCGGATAGGCGGAATCGTCTTTCCCGGCAAAAGTCCAAGTCGTTTTATTGTCCGATTCGCCAAATGATACGGAGCCGTTAAAGCCTGGCAACGCTGTGGCCCCGTTCATTTTGAGCGTCGCCAGCGCTTCAGAGACGGTCGCGTAACCAATGTAGTTGCCTTCTGAAATAGCGAGCTTGGTTGATGGCTCGGTGTTTACAAAGCCGAGCTTGAAACCCGTGCCTTCGAGCGACTTCACAGTCGCCTCGACCAACTCATATTTCGAAGCTCGATCAAGCGTAATGTGCAGCTGTCTATTTTGCGACAGGTGCTTTGTCAACAAATACTTGCCCAGTTGTTCGCACGGTGCGGAGTCGCCCAACAAATGACAAACGCCATCCGCCGAGATGTGAACAGTCAAAACATCCGTGTTGGTATCAGGCGATGCAGTGTTCGCCGTCGCGAACTGCGCAATCGCAACAAGGCATGCCGTCAGGACTGTATGCGCAGGAGTTTTGGAACTAGGGTTCGTCCTTTGCATGGCGGTACGGTATCGCGAATGCCCGCTTCGGAGAAGCCCATTCAATTAGTCTAAAGGTCGGAGTTGGCCGATCGCCGGCTATCGACCCTGAGCCGCCTCCTGTGGCTGACGGCTTTGGGGAGATCAACTTCGAGCGGATACGGCACTCCCTCGCTATAGCTCGCTGTTGTAGGCAATGTTAGTGAATTCATGAGTGTCCAGATCATATTCGACACCGAAGAAATTAATGCCGCCGCCACATGCACCGAAGGTTGGTGCGCGCCAGTCAGATGGAGCACCCGATAAGTGCGCCGTAATGAGACTCACGTACATCCAACGGTGACTATTTCGATTTAGCCCGGCGTATCTACGGTGATATGAACCAAGGTTTTCGACCCGGTTGTTCATCCGCGCGGGTGGGTGTGCTGCCACAAAAGCGGGCACGCCAGCTTCAAACTCTTTCAAGTCGGACTGGGTTAGTGGTGCCGGGGTCGCGTCGCCAGTTGGACTCATCCGCGAGCATTGATGAAGTTCTTGGTCCAGCAGCACCG
>CAZZYA010000401.1:0-1591 GCA_964658115.1 uncultured Rudaea sp.
ATTCCATCGACGGCAATGTCGACGTGGCGAGCCAGCGCGGTGAAATCCGCCTCCGTGACATCGGAGGCAGCGCTAAGATCGAGGTAGACCATTGCGACCTGGTCCGCGCCACCAGCGTCAAGGGTACGCTCGACGTGCAGGGCGTGGGCGGCGATGTCCAACTAGAGCGCATCGGCGGCCTGGTTACCGTGAACGGCCAGTTCTCCGGCACGCTCGATTTCGCGACGCTCGCCAAGCCGCTGCATTTCGAATCGAAAGAGACCGACCTTCGCGTGGAGGCGCTGCCCGGAACTATCAGCATGTCGCTCAGCGAACTGCACGGGACGAACCTGACCGGCCCGTTCCGCTTCGTCACCCATGAGCGCGACGTGACGCTGAACGATTTCGCCGGACCGGTAGAAATCGAATTAGGCCATGGCGACGTGGAACTGAAACCCTCCACTGCGACCGCCCTGGCCCGCGTCGACGTACGCTCCCGCAGCGGCAATATCGAAATGGCGTTACCGGCCGATAAGCCCTTCGATCTGAAAGGCACCGCGCAGCAAGGCGAAGTAACGAACGATTATGGCGACGGCGTACTCAGCGAGAGCGGCGCCGGCCGCAGTAACACCCTGCGCAGCACCAACCCGTCCGGCCCGTCCGTATCACTGGTGACCGAGCGCGGCGAAGTTTCCGTGAGGAAACTGGACTAAGGGCGAGAATGTGGTTCTCGTTTTCGGACTCAAAGACGAGGCCAGCAGAAGTCGTGATCGGATTTCCGATTCCGGGATGTTCTGGCCCTGTCTTGAATAATGCCGGAGACCATAGTAACGCTGCAAAAATCGAAACCGCACAGTACCGTGTCCATCGCGGCAGTCACCGGGATATTGAACGTCCTTGCAGTGGCGGTCGAGCGTTTTGGATGGCCGGGCGCGGTAATGTGCTTCGGCGCCTATTTTGTCGTACAATATTCCACAATTGAACAAAAACATAGGCTGATTGACCTATATCTGCTCGGACAGCAAACCCCGTATGCTTTAATTGCACTTTGCATTCTGTTCTTTTTGGTGCTGGTCGCACAGCAGACGCTTAATCGAAGGAAGATAGCGGTGCTGGAGCAACGAAATGCCATTGTGGAGAGAGAAACGGACTCGCTAGCTACCCAACTCCAAGACGCGCAAAGCCGCTTGGCTCTGATGGAGGCTAAGAGAAGCGCGACCAGAAATCGTTTAAACTAACAGAAGGAGGCTCTATGCTCGTAATTGTCGTTACCGCAATTCTAATGCTGGCAATGTTGGATCGTGCCGTGCGCATCGGACGGGTAGACGTCCTCCGCCTAAACGCCCACCACGAGATTTTGGCTTTGCGGGATAGCCTTCAGAACGCAGCGCTGACTCGCGCGGTAGAGCCCAACAGTCCTCTTTACAGGCTATGTGCGCGAATCTTGAACTCCACTGTCGACGAACTGTCGGAATTGCGCTTTTACAACATCGTAGCTAGGGTGCTGATCGGAGAGCAGTATTCGTATTCAAGAATTGAACGAGAACTGCAAAAACCCGAAAACAGCCGCTACAAGTCAATCCTTGACGGTTTCAGCGGTTGCATGGCAAAT
>CAZZYA010000402.1:0-1560 GCA_964658115.1 uncultured Rudaea sp.
GCAGCGCTTTCCGAACGCGATCGATGTGTACTGACAGCCCTGGTCGGAGTGATGAATCACATTCGCCGGCCGTCGCCGATAAAGCGCCATGTTGAGCGCGTCAAGAACGAGCTCGGTGCGCAGATGATTGGCCATCGCCCAACCGACGACCCGCCGACTAAACGCGTCCAGCACGATAGCGACGAAAAGAAAACCAGCCAGCGTCGGCACGTACGTGATATCCGCGACCCACAGTTGGTCTGGACCTGCGGCGGTAAAGTTCCGGTCGACCAGATCCGGAGCTGGCCGTGCGTCTCGATCTCGAATCGTCGTCGTAAAGCCTTTTCGCCTCGTGGCACCTTGAATGTTTCGTTCGCGCATCAAACGTGCAACGCGGCGATCGCTCACGCGTAGCCCCTCATCCCGGAGCTCCGCTTGCAACCGTGGCCGACCGTAATTGCTGCGAGACTTGCGATGCAACACTTCGATTCGGTCGCCGAGCAGGATGTCACGTTGGCGTCGCTTTGATGCCATGCGATTCAACCACGAATAATAGCCGCTCAGGGAAACGTCGAGTACGCGGCAAAGCGTGGTCATAGAATAGTTGGCGTGATAAGACTTCACGAATTCGAATGCTTGTCGGGGATCGAACTGGTTTCCCGAGCAAACCACGCCGCGGCTTTTGACTATATGTCGGTTTTCGATCGTAAGGCGTTTATTCTCGCGCTTAAGCTTCGCGAACTCTGCGCGCTCTTCGGATGTCAGACCGTCGGTTCGTACGCCGGCATCGAGCTCATGTTGTTTGCACCAGTTGCGTACCGTTTGCGGTGCGAGGCTGAATTCGCGAGCAAGCTCTTCGAGGCGACGACCGGAGCGAGCCAGCTCGATAATCTTTCGCCGGAACTCTGGAGGGTATGCACGGGGATGTTTTCGCATTGGGCGGACCCTTCTCGGCTAAGCCGAAAGTGTCCACCAAACCGAGCCAGCATCAGCAAGCCCTTCTTCGTGTGGGTGAACTTTTCTCATATGCATCTTTTCACGCATACCAAGAAAGAAAGCCTGGGGCAGGCGGGGCGTTGGCAGTCTCCCTATCACGACACAATGATCGACCACGACAAGAACGTGGGCACGCTGCTCGATTATCTCGACGAACTTGGCATTGGAGAGAACACGCTGGTCGTATATTCGACCGACAACGGACCGCATCGGAATTCGTGGCCCGATGGCGGCACCACTCCGTTTCGCAGTGAGAAGGATACGAACTGGGAAGGCGCGTTTCGGATTCCACTTGTTGTGCGCTACCCGGGCAAAATCAAAGCTGGCAGCGTCTCAAATGAAATCGTTCAGCATCACGACTGGCTCCCGACGTTCCTGGAGCTTGCGGGCAATAAAACCGTCGTCGAAGACCTCAAAAAAGGCGTCAGCGCGATCGGGCGTACCTACAAAAACCATATCGACGGCGTAAGTCTTCTGGGCTATCTGACCGGGCAAACGGACAAGTCACCCCGCAAGATGTTTGTCTACATCTCAGACGACGGCGACATGCTTGGCATTCGCTACGACAACTGGAAGGTCGTCTTC
>CAZZYA010000403.1:0-1548 GCA_964658115.1 uncultured Rudaea sp.
CTTCATCAAGGCCGCCCATGACGCATTCCGAACTGACCGCCCTGTCGCCGCTGGACGGCCGCTACGCTGCGAAAGTCGAGCCGCTGCGGCCGATTTTCAGCGAATACGGACTCATGCACCGCCGCGTGCTCGTCGAAGTGCGCTGGCTGATGGCGCTGGGCGACGAAAAATCCATCGCCGAAGTCGCACCGCTTGCCGCGTCCGCGCGGCAGGCGCTGGAAACGCTGGTCGGCGGTTTTTCGGCGCAGGATGCCGCAGCGATCAAAGCCATCGAGGCCACTACCAATCACGATGTCAAAGCCGTCGAATATTTCCTGAAGGAACGCATCGGCAACAATACCGAACTGAGCAAGGGGAAGGAGTTCGTCCACTTCGCGTGCACCTCGGAAGACATTAATAATCTTTCATATGCGTTGATGCTGCGCGATGCCCGCAACGACGTGCTGTTGCCGTCGCTCGACAAAGTGATCGCACGTCTGCGCAACATGGCGCACACGTTATCGTCGATGCCAATGCTGTCGCGCACGCACGGACAGACGGCTTCGCCGACGACGCTCGGCAAAGAACTCGCGAACGTCGTCGAACGGCTGAATCGTCAGCGCGCGCAAATCGCGCACGTCGAACTGCTCGGCAAGATCAATGGCGCGGTCGGCAATTACAACGCGCATGTGGTTGCCTATCCGGACGTCGACTGGAAAAGTCTGAGCGAGCGTTTCGTAGAATCACTCGGATTGGTGTGGAACGAGTACACCACGCAGATCGAACCGCACGATTGCGTCGCGGAACTGTGCGACGCGATCCGTCGCAGCAACACGATTCTGATCGATCTGTGCCGCGATATCTGGGGCTACATTTCGCTCGGCTATTTCCGGCAACAGACCAAAGCGGGCGAAGTCGGATCGTCGACGATGCCGCACAAAGTCAATCCGATCGATTTCGAAAATGCGGAAGGCAATCTCGGACTTGCCAACACATTGTTCGCGCACTTCGCGGAGAAACTCCCGATCTCGCGCTGGCAACGCGACCTCACCGATTCCACCGTCCTGCGCGCGCTCGGCACCGCCTTCGGACACACGCAAGTCGCGCTCGAATCGCTGTTGCGCGGTCTCGCCAAGCTCACGGCGGACCCCGCCCGCCTCGCTGCCGATCTCGACGCGAACTGGGAAGTGCTCGGCGAAGCCGTACAGACGGTCATGCGCCGCTATGGCCTGCCCGAACCGTACGAACAATTGAAGACGCTCACGCGCGGTCAAGGCATCACGCGCGACTCGCTGCACAAGTTTATCAATGGCCTGGCGATTCCAGACGACGCGAAGCGGCGGCTGCTCGCGCTCACACCGGCAACCTATCTCGGATTGGCCGTGTCGCTCGCCAGCGAAATCTGATCGTGCGCGCGCCGCCGATCGAAGTCCGCGCAAAACGCGGCGCGATGCTCGGCATGACGCCGACGAAATTCCTGCGCGATTACTGGCAAAAAAAACCGTTGCTCGTTCGTGGCGCTTTAACGCCGGCGGAATGGATGAAGCCGAACGATCTGGCCGGACTTGC
>CAZZYA010000404.1:0-1542 GCA_964658115.1 uncultured Rudaea sp.
GAGAATTGCTTGCTGGCTCTGGTCTTTTTCGCGTGCAGACATGATTTTCACTTGACGAATACGGCTTGAGTGCTTTGATCCACATCGACGGAACGTACTGGAATGACCATCCAAGGATTTAAGGAGGAACTATGGCGAACGAAGAACAGACCAGCAAGAACCGAGACGAACTCATTCATCGCGCTTGGTCGATTGCTCAAAAGACATATGCGGCCACACTAATCACAGTCGAAGCAACGACGCCAGTCGCGCGTCCAATGAGCGCGCATGTGGACGAACACTCGCACACGATTTCGTTTCTAACTGCCGCAGACTCGCGCAAGATGGGCAATCATGGCGAGCGAGGCGTCGTGTTTTTCATCGACGGCAATTCGTATGTGTCCGTTACTGGCACGATCAGCGTTGCAAACGATCGCGCACGCATTCGCGAGCTTTGGACGCCGTTTGCGAAAGCATGGTGGGATTCTCCTAACGATCCGGCGATTCGTGTCCTTGATGTCATTCCTAGCGACATCGAAATCTGGGATGGTCCGAACAAATTATTTGCCGGAGCATTGATGTTGGGCGCGGCCGTGACGGGGACTAAGCCAAAGATCGGGGATCACGCCAAGATATCGACAACACCGCGTAAAGATTAGGCGGGAACTTTCCACGGACGGCCGTTTGACGGAAGGTCGAGAAGCGAATCGGCGAATCATTAGTGTCCGGCGAATCGGTGCGTACAGCAGATAGTGCGCGTAGCAACGTCAACGAAATCGGGCAGCCCAGTTATTGTAGATATCCATGGGATTGAAGCCGCATTACGGTTATTCGACTAATGATGTCAGCATGGCTCGGATGGAGCTAGGATTCGGGACGCGCGCTTTCGGCGTTCGGATCTAACTCTTGCGAGGAAATGTCGCACGTTGTTGCATCGACATCAGGTCGCACGCGTTCTCGTGCCCGCAGTATTCGGACAAACATCGAAATCCCGAATTCGTCACGCGTTGCCACCTGCTCTTACGAAAGTCACGAATTCCTGCGTCTCATTTGAGCTGCTTGGCATCTCGCTCAAACGTAATCTTCGGCGAACTTTGTTGAGGACACCTACTGAAAGTGCAGAAACTCCGGCTTCGCGCTGAAACGGTGCTTATGCGTGAGACCGAGCATTTCCTCAAGATCAAAAATGAAGCCCATCTCGATGTTTTCGGCGTCCGAATACCCATTTTTTTTCAGCCAGGTTTCGGCGTCGCGAATCGAGCAGAACACCTCGTGCTTCACACCCTCGTGAATATAAAGCTGGTTGTGTTGAGAGCCGGCGACGTCCCCTCGTCCGTTGCTCTCTACAACCGTCGCCTGCGCCGTGCAGCCGCGAGTGATGCGCGAGCGCACGCTGTAGCGCATGATCGCTTCGGCTTCCGGGCAGCAGAACGATTGGCCGTGCGAGACAGCGAGGACAGCGAATCCGTGCGGCATGGCATCGGTGCGATGCTTGAGATCCCGGGCGTACGCCAGCGTTTGATCGACGCCCCAACTACTCCACGCATCGACTCGCACAACTCT
>CAZZYA010000405.1:0-1525 GCA_964658115.1 uncultured Rudaea sp.
CAGCAGTGCTGTGAGTGCGTTGATCTCATGGAAGCGCACGTCGTCGTCGCGGCCGCGAACGAGTAGCAGTACCGTCGGGTCGGAGGGTGGTTCGTCGGGACGATAATCCGGGCCGATCAAATGAACCGGGAATCGATAAGCGAGCACGCACGCGAGCGGGGACATGGCCGGCATGCCGGTCAGCGGATCACCGTCAGGATCATGCGGAACGTCGTGAATGTCGTTTTCGTCGAGGCTCAATGCAAGTTCGGCCCATTCGTAGTGCGCCAGTTCCAGCAAGAACGGCGGATCGCCGCGATTCTGCTGCTGACGCGCTTCGACATAGCGCAGAAATTCGCGTCCGAATTCCGGGAACAGTGGCGTATGACATTCGTGTTCGCGCAGGAAATCGCGTGTGAGCACGAGCCAGTCGCGTTCGCCGTAGAGAGTATGGATAACGGGAAAATTGGAAGAAAGGAAATTTTCCACATTGCTGAAAACGAGATCGCGATAGATTTCCATGCGACGGTCTTCGATGTTCGTCGGCGCGGGATTGTTTTTCGGATCGCGCAGATGTGCGGTGAACTGATACTGCAGCCGTCGCGCGCGGCCAGCGTCAGGCAGTGCGGACATGTCGTTCGTCTGCCGGAGCGTGCTTCGCCTGGATCATGCGGATGTGATCGAGTTCGCCGATCAGTTCTGCCAGCGGCGGGAATTTGAAATCGCGTTCGAGCAACGTCGGAAGTACACCGAAACGGGTGTAAGCGACATCGAGTAGATGCCACACCGGATCGATCACGGCGGCAGCATGGCTGTCGACGATCAGATCTTCGGCTTCGTTGAAATGGCCGGCGATGTGGATGTACGCGACGCGGTCACGCGGCATGGCGTTGATGAATCGTTCGGCGTCGTAGCGGTGATTCACGCTATTGACGTAGACGTTATTGACGTCGAGCAGGAGATCGCAATCCGCTTTTTCGAGCACGGCGTTGGTGAAATCGATCTCGCTCATTTCCTGGCCGGGGGTCGCGTACGACGACACGTTTTCCACGGCAATGCGGCGGCCGATGATGTCCTGCGCGCGCGCGATGCGTTCGGAAACCCAATCGATGGATTCTTCGGTGAACGGAATCGGCATCAAATCGTACAGATGCCCTTCGTCGGAACAATAGGAAAGATGCTCGCTGTAATGCGATATGCCGTGCTCGTCGAGCAGGCGGCGGATCTTGTGCAGCAGTGTTTCGTCCAGCGGTGCAGGTCCGCCGAGCGACAGCGACAATCCGTGACACACGAACGGATGTTTTTCCGTGTATGCGCGAAACGTTTTGCCGAACTTGCCGCCGACGTTGATCCAGTTTTCGGGCGCGACTTCAAAAAAATCGATAGGCGCGTCGGGCGAATCCTGCAGCGGACCCAAAAGGGCCCGCCGCAGGCCGAGTCCGGCGCCCATCACGGGTTGGCCTGGACGTTTCATCGCATCAATGACCCGAACAGGAACCTTCTTTGCCTTTCTTGTCGGCCGAACAGGAGCCTTCCTTGCCTTTCT
>CAZZYA010000406.1:0-1516 GCA_964658115.1 uncultured Rudaea sp.
TGCAGCGACGTATCGATCACTTTCACGCGACGCAGAGGACCGCGACTGAGCAGATAACCGCCGATGAGTCCGGGAATCAGCAGTAGCGACAATCCCCAAACGAACGCGTTTCGTGTCAGTTCGCCGACGCGATCGGCCACGCCGCTATACCGCGCGAGCACCATCACGTCGCCCGATTCCAGTTTCAGCGCCACCACTTGCGCGCGTGAATTGCGCTGACCGTTGATGCCGAGCACACCGTTGGGCAGCGGCCGCACCACGCCGTCGAACGGCAAGCCTTCGGGAATATGATCGATGTTTCCGGAAATGTACGCACCCTTCGTGTCGAACAATCCGTAGTACGTCGCGCCGCGCAGATCGAGTTCGCCGCTGGTCGCGAGCATCATCGGCAAACGCTCGCGATCGACACGACTCAGGAACTGCACGCGCTGTTCGAGAATGCGTCCGACGGTTTCGTCGAGATACGCGGTCGTCTGCCAGTTGAGCGACATGACGAGCACGATGCTCCACGCGAGGAAAAAAACGCCGTAGATCATGATCAGGCGCGTCGTGCTCGAGCGCCACGGTCCGCTCAATGGCTGCGGCGCAGCGGACTCGCGTATCTCATCGCGCATTTATGAAGCGGCGATCATGTAACCGCAGCCGCGTACGGTGCGGATCAGCGACGGCGCTTCGGTTGCGTCGACTTTACGGCGCAGTCGCGCGATGTGCACGTCGATCACGTTGGTGCCGGGATCGAAGTGGTAACCCCAAACGTTTTCGAAAATCATCGTGCGCGTGAGCACTTGACCGGAATTGCGCATCATGAATTCGAGCAGACGGAATTCGATCGGCAGCAGTTCGAGGATGTCACTGCCGCGCTTGGCGTGGCGCGCGATGAGGTCGAGTTCCAGATCGCCGACGTGCAGCACGGTCGCCGGCGCTTCGGTGCGGCGTCGGCGCAAAAGCACTTCGACGCGCGCGGCCATTTCGTCCGGCGCGAAAGGTTTGGTCAGGTAATCGTCGCCGCCGGCGCGCAAGCCGCGTACGCGCGCATCGACATCGCTCAGCGCGCTGATCATGAGCACGGGCGTTTCGATACCGGCGCGACGAAGTTCGGTGACGAGCGCGAGACCGTCGAGGCCGGGCAGCATGCGATCGAGCGTGATCGCGTCGTAGCCGCCGTGGAGTGCTTTATCCAGCCCTTCGTTGCCGTCGGCGGCGCAATCGACTTCGTTGCCGTATGACTGCAGCTCGGTCACGATCTCGCCGGCGGTGACCGGATCGTCCTCGATGGTAAGGATTCTTGCCATGCCGCGTCATGGTATAGCAGAAACCGCAAGCTCGGCTTGAACTCGCCGAGGACCGCGCTGTCGGTTGAGCGCTGTCTTTGGTCGGTGGAGTTGCGGCGCTGCACGTGTTGCAATCGCACGCTTCCGCCGCCGGTCTTTTGGCCTCAACGATTCGAACTCTGCGACAATCCGCGCATGAAACTTAGTTTATTTTCGACGCTGCTCATTCTGCTCGCCGGCGACAC
>CAZZYA010000407.1:0-1515 GCA_964658115.1 uncultured Rudaea sp.
CCGACAACAATCCGACATTATGGCATAGCGGTTCACTGCAACCGCGCGAGATGTATTGATGCGACTGACTACGATCAAGCTGTCCGGTTTCAAATCCTTCGTCGATCCGACCGTCCTGCACCTGCCCACCAACATGACCGGCATCGTCGGTCCGAACGGCTGCGGCAAATCGAACATCATCGACGCGATCCGCTGGGTGATGGGCGAGAGCGCGGCCAGCCGTTTGCGCGGCGATTCGCTGACGGATGTGATCTTCTCGGGCTCGACCGGCCGCAAACCGGTGGGCAGTGCGACCGTCGAACTGGTGTTCGACAATTCCGACGGCACCGTGATCGGCGAATACGCGAAATACAACGAAATCTCGGTCAAGCGCACGGCGAGTCGTGACGGGCAATCGCAATATTTCCTGAACGGCGCGCGTTGCCGTCGTCGCGACATCACCGATCTTTTCCTGGGCACGGGCTTGGGCGCGCGCAGTTATTCGATCATCGAACAGGGCATGATTTCGGAGATCATCTCCGCGCATCCGGACGAATTGCGCGGCTATCTCGAAGAAGCCGCCGGCATTTCCAAATACAAGGAGCGTCGCAAGGAAACGGAAAGCCGAATCAAGGCGACCCGCGAGAATCTCGAACGTCTGAACGACGTGCGCGAAGAAGTCGAGAAGCAACTTGAACATCTGAATCGTCAGGCGAAATCCGCGGCGCGCTGGCAGGATCTGAAAAACGAACACGGCAAGCGCGAAGCGGAATTGCGCGCGTTGCATTACCGCGTGATCGCCACCGAGCTCGACGAACACACCGCGGCGCTGCGTCACGGCGAAACCGGCATCGAAGCGCTCGTCGCCGAGCAGCGACAGATCGAAGCGCAGATCGAAGGGCATCGCGAGATTCATCAGACCGCGGGCGAAAATCTGAATAAGGTGCAAGGTGAGGTCTACCGCGTCGGCGGCGAAATCGCGCGTGTCGAACAGCAGATCCAGCACAACCGCGAACTGCGCGAACGTCTTGAACGCAATCGCACGGAAACCGAACGCGCGCTGTCGGAACTCGACGAGCACATTCGCGGCGATCACGATCAGCTCGAATCGCTGCGTTCAAACCTAAGTGAAGGCGAGCCGAAACTCGCCGAACTGCAGACGAACTCGACTGCCACCGCCGACGCGTTGCGCGATGCCGAAGCGAAAATCGTCGAATGGCAGACGCAGTGGGATGCGTACGCGAAATCGTCGGCGGAAGCCGCGCAAGCGGCGGAAGTCGAACGCACGCGACTGGACCTGCTCGATCGTCAGGCGCTGGAAAACGCGCGCCGTCTCGACGTGCTGCGCGAAGAAATGCGCGCCGCCAACGTGCAGACGTTGACCGATCAATCCGCGCAAATTTCGACGGAACACGACACGCACAAGGAAAAGGTCGACACGTTCACCAAGCTTCTCGACGAGCGTCGCCTCGCGCACGAACAGGCGCTCGAAGCCGAGCGCACGAACGCATCGTCGTTGAACGAAGCGCGCACCGA
>CAZZYA010000408.1:0-1508 GCA_964658115.1 uncultured Rudaea sp.
ACCCGGCGCAGGCGGCCACCAACCCGGCGCCGCCGGCAGATGGATGTCGCGCAAATCGGGACCGTCCGCCGGATTCATGTCCGACTCACGCCGACCGTACCGGAACCATGACGGCGCGGCGTTCCATTCCCAGAATGCGCGGTAATGCACTTTCCGGTTCGGCGCGCGTGTCGAGCACACTCGAACGAAGTGCGCGACGCTTCAGCAACGACAGAAACAGTTCGCGACGTTCGGCGAAAAGCTGTGGCCAGCGCGCACGCAAACGTTGCGAAGCAAAGTCGAGCAGGAGATTGCCGCCCTCGCTGCGCACAGCGTAGCGTGCCGGCGGCGGAGCGGCTTGTTCGAGCGGATCGGACAAAACGATGGCAGCGACGTCGCAATGCTCGGCGAGCAGCGACAACGGTCCTTCGGCCGCGGCATCGGCACTGAATCCGTCGCTCAACAAAATCACGCGACTGCCAGGGCGCGCGATGCGGCGCGCACGATGCAGCGCTTGCGACAACGGCATGGTCGCACCGCCGCGGGCGGCGATCGTGTCCCATTCGACGAGCGAGCGAAGTACGCGCAACGCGCCGCGCGGGCCGGCGTTCGGTTTCACTTCACCGATGAAATCTGGACCGAAGGCGAGTGCGCCGACGCGATCGCCGCTCTGCACGCATGCCCATGCCAACAGGGCTGCCGTGCGCGCAGCTTGGACAGATTTAAATCTCACACGCGTACCGAAACGCATGCTCGCATTGGCATCGACGATCAGCAGGATGCTTTGCTCGCGTTCCTCCTGAAACAGTTTGGTGTGTGGTCGTCCGGTGCGCGCGGTGACGCGCCAATCCATTTGCCGGATGTCATCGCCGGGTTGATAACCACGCGACTCGACGTAGTCGACACCGCGTCCGCGAAAACGCGATCCGTGTGTTGCAGAACGATGACCGGCGACGCGCGTGGCTGGCAGCGCGAAGCGTCGCGCGCGAAGGCGCATCGCGATCAGATCGTCGAGGCTGACCTGCGTGGCGCTCATCGTTCTAGGGAAGTGGAACGCGCTGCAACAGCGTGTCGATGACGTTATCGGACGTGATGCCTTCGGCTTCGGCTTCATAAGAGACGAGCACGCGGTGACGCAGCACGTCGTGAGCGACGGCGTGCACGTCTTCGGGCGTGACGAAGTCGCGGCCGTGCAACCAGGCGCGAGCGCGGGCGCAACGATCGACGGCGATCGTGCCGCGCGGACTCGCGCCATACGCGATCCAACGGGCGATGTCGTCGCCGTACATCGTGCCCGAACGCGTGGCGAGCGTGAATTGAACGATGTATTCCTCGAGCGCGGGCGCGAGATGCAGATCGAGAACGTGTTCGCGTGCGGCGAAAATTTGCGGTTGCGTCACGCAGCGTGCCGGTTCGATCGCCTGATGCAGCAACGTCTTCGCGCGCGAGCGCGCGAGTTTGAGAATGGCCGCTTCCGCTGCGGCGTCCGGGTAGTCGATGCGGATGTGCATCAGGAAACGATCGAGCTG
>CAZZYA010000409.1:0-1501 GCA_964658115.1 uncultured Rudaea sp.
ACATCCAGCAACGGAACACATTCGATATCGTCCAGCTCGATATCGACACCGGCGGCGCGAAGCAGGATCACCAGTTTTCGCGCGGCGTCGAGACCGGACAGATCGCACGCGGGATTCGGCTCGGCGTAACCGAACGTAACCGCTTCGCCGATCGATTGCGACAGCGACGTGCCGCCTTGCACGCTGCCCAGTACATACGACAGCGTTCCGGACAGCACGGCCTGCAAGCGCTCGATGCGATCGCCGGCGCGGCGCAAATCGGCGATCGCGGACAACAACGGCAACTGCGCGCCGACGGTGGTGGAATCGCGCAATTGCGCACCACGTCGCGCCCGCGCGTTCGCGAGCGCAGCCTGCGCTTCGTAATCCGCCGCGGCGGCGATCTTGTTCGGCGTGACGACGTGAATGCCGCATGCCAGCCATTCGGGATAGCGCGCCGCGATCGCGTCGCTCGCCGTGCAATCGAGAACGATGTCGATGCCGAAAGCGCCGAAATCCGGCCAGTTACCATTTTCGCGCAATCGCGCTGGAAGTTTATCGGTCGTCAATCCGTTGAGATCCGCAACGCAGGCGCGTGAATTCGCGGCGAACACGATGTTCGGATCGAGTCCGAGCGCCGACCATTCGCGCGACCGCGTCTCGATGAGTTCCCGCACGCGCGTTCCGATGCGACCGGTCGCGCCGATCACGGCAAGGCGCAGCTCTCGGCTTGTCGTGGGCCGTCCGAAAATCGTGTTCCGCATTCTGTCTTTCATTTGGATGTTTAGACGTTTAGACGTCTATATATAAACACAGTCGATTCGAAGCTGTCAAACGTCCGCGGTTGCGGTGTCCCTACCGATCGGCGAACATCGGTTCGTGCACACGATTGCCTTCATCCGCGACATGGCCGTGATCATGCTGGCTGCCGGCGTGGTCACTGTCGTGTTCAGACTGCTGCGACAGCCGGTGGTGCTCGGCTATATCGCCGCTGGTGTTCTGATCGGGCCGTACACGCCGCCGTACGCGCTGGTCACCGATCAGGAAACCATCCGTACGCTCGCCGAGCTCGGCGTCGTATTCCTGCTGTTTTCGCTCGGACTCGAATTCAGCCTGACGCGCCTGCGGCAGGTCGGCGCGACCGCGTTCATCGCGGCCACGGCCGGCATCGTTACCATGCTGTGGCTCGGTTACGAGATCGGATTATGGTTTCATTGGCGCACGATGGATGCGCTGTTCCTCGGTGCGATGCTGTCGATTTCGTCGACCACCATCACGATCAAGGCGCTCGACGATCTCGGATTGAAAAAGCAACACTTCGCGCAGGTGGTGTTCGGCATTCTCATCATCGAAGACGTGCTCGCGATCGGCATGCTCGCGTTGTTGTCGAGCGCGGCGCATACCGGCGGTATCGACACCGGCGCCGTGCTCGGCACGCTTGGGAAGCTGACCGTATTCCTCGTCGTTTCGCTCGTCATCGGTATTCTTGCCGTGCCGCGATTGCTCGATTTCGTTGCGCGCT